>JBGOTL010000039.1:0-27967 GCA_041476465.1 Candidatus Acidiferrum sp.
CAGCTGCAGCGATTTGCCGACACGATTGCCCGGCTTGCTGAAGCCGGGCAATCGTACAACGCTCTTCCAGTGACAGTTGTCCGTAGGTTTCCATGGCAACACGACCTTATCAGCCTGTTGCACTTCGTTTGTGAACTTACACACAAGCATAGAACACAATAGGAAACCTGATAGCATGGCGATGCGCATAGCCGTTAATCCTTAACTACTTAAGGCAATCTTCGAACTGCTGCCCAATGTCGGAATCCCAAGGGTGATTTTTTTGAGCCGCTGTTGGGGGACTTCCGAGAGGTCCCGCTAGATCCCTCATCCAACGAGGCTGTATGTTTGTGAAGCGCTGAATAGCTAGGACATTAGCAGTTTCATGTAGGTACGTCCCGACAAGAAAAGCGTCGCTAGCTCCTAAGCCGTTAAAAACACCTTTGTCGATGTGGACGGTCCCGCGGCCTGTGTCGGGAACTTCCGAAGCGCGTGTCTGGCCAACGGCACCACCAGTGAGATTTTCACTGGCGTCTATGCGAGGCAAATTTGCGTTGGTCAAGATGGTTCCGGGCCCGAAGAATTTGTGCAGGCATTTAGACAGATTCTTTTGTCCAAGCGCGGCCTTCAGCAGGTTCATCGCTTTATCGCCGCCGGGGCGGGGGAAGTAGTCGCCGCCGTCATCTAATCAGCCCACCGTCAATTTGCAACAATAAGCGTTCTCGTCTTGTGTTTCCCGTGCCGAACCCGTTCGAAGTAATACCATAAGAAGCTGTATGGCAGGAAAGCGAGCAAGATAATCGGCAACGGATGTCGTTCATTTCGAATCGCCACGTATAACATCCAAAATGCTCCCACGGCGGGTGCACTGAAGAACACGAAGATGAAAAACTCAATGACCGGATTTCTTGGAAACCACCCGCTTATGACTATGCAGAATGCCAGTCCGGATACGGCAAAACCCAGCAAAACCCAAAGAAGAATTTTCATGATTGTTCACCTTCCTCCTTGTGCTTGGCAAGCTGCGTTTGCGGCACTCTGCTGGTTGAAAGTGTCAGAGTTAAAACTCACTTCACCTCCCACGAGGGCCTGCAATCCCAAGGTAATGCTTTTTGACGGGCTAAACTGCAAGCTACTTGTAGTGAAATTGTACTGGAAACCCAGGAAAGAAACTGAGGACTGGCGATCTCCTGTCCCTCCACCAAGGCTTCCGCCCATGGGCGTCCGGTTGTCTACTTGAGCGCTGACCAAGCCAGCGTTAGCTTCTATTTTGCCACCCGTGTCGCCAGTAGTGAAGTTTTTGTAGAGTGAAAACCCCGCTTTGACGGGGCCAAGTTGTAGCTCTGGTCCCAACTTCCCGGTGAACTCAAGGGCAGCGAGGAATGGATCCACAATCCTGCAAGGTGGCCGTGGGCGTGGCGCAGGCCCGATAGTTGTGCCGCTGTTATTGCCACCGCCACCGCTGCCTGGGAATGGGTAGCTAAGGGGTGGACCGTACACTGGGATAAAATAACCTGTTTGTATCCCGTAGACATGTTCATTCCCGGCGATCAACTGGTAGTAACCAAACACTAGGATGTAGTCGAGTATCTCCCGTGAGCTCGGGCCGTGAGCAGAGGTGCAGATAACTTTTCCGTTGATGCCGAAAGGACCCCAACGCGGGCACAGTCCGCTTGGATCGCTGAAATCGGCCGGGTCGTTTTCCACGTAGTCGTAGCGGTCCAAGGATTGAGGATCACTTGTGGAGCCGGAGAGCGGGTCCGGAGAAGCGAAGCGGCCGAGGCGATTGATGTCGAAGCGAGCCATGGCGTAGTCATTGCCGGATTCGGCGTCGCGTTCGTAGGAGGTGAAGAGAAGTTTGTCATTTGAGGAGTTGTACCAGGATTCACCGAACGGAAAGTGGCCGAGCTGGGCGAGGGTGTTGCCGGTGGAATCGGTGACGAGTCGGTTGGAAAGATGATCCTGGTGGTAGTAGGTTGTCGTGGAGCCTGCGATTTTGGCGAGCAGCGCGCCACCGGAATAGATGTATTCGCGCGAAGGTGAGCCTACTGCGGCGCCGTTGTCGTATTCCGCGACGACTTTACTGCCCGAGAAAATGTACACGGTGGTGGTGCTGCCGGCGATTTTTTTGACGCGCTTGCCGCCGCCGTCGTAGGTGTACGCTCCCGAGCTGCCTCCGTTGGTGGCGCTGGTGGCGCGGTTTTCCGCATCGTATACGAGCGTATTGGTGCCGTCGTTGGTCATGTTGCCGTTGGGGTCATAGGCGTAACCACTGGTGTTGATGCGATTTGATGCGACGTCCACGCTCACGGAGTAATGAGGCGGAGCGCCGGCGGTTTGCGTTTCGCTGAGAGCATTGCCATAGCGGTCATAAGCCCACTGGAGGCCCCATTTCGGGTAGCCCGTCGAGCCGGTGGTCACAGCGGTGGAAATACGGGCGAGGGGATCGTAGGTATACGCGACGCTGCGGCCATTGTCCACACTGTCTGTGATGCTTTGGATTTGGCCGTTGTTGCTTCCCGCCGAGCCGTAGGAATACGTGAGGCCGAACAGCGTGCTGGTGCCTTTCTTGTAGTTCAGCGAAGTCAATTGCAAGCGGTCATTGGAATAGCCGAACGTGGCGGCGACGCCGTTGCCATAGTTGAAGCCGGTAAGCTCCTGCGCTGCGTTATAGCCGTAGCCCGTGGCGTAGGTGGTGCCAGTGGTGCAGGTACTGCCGCTCGCGCCAATGGCGCAGAGGCGGCCAATGGTATCAACGCTCTGCACGACGACGCGGCCGGACGGATAGGTGATCTGGGTCATTTCGCCGGCAAGATTATATAGGTAGCCGGTGTTGTAGGTGGTAGTGCCAATAATTTTTTGCAACTGCGTCATTTGGCCGAAATTATTGTAAGTGTAGTTTTCCGAGCCGGGACCATCGGTCATGGAAATTACCTGCCCAATGCAGCCAGCGCCGTGTGCGCTGTTGCAGGAAGAGTCGAGGCCGTAGGTGAGGGAGACGTTGGCGGTAGCGGGGACGCCGGTGCTGCCTACATTGTAGCTGACGCTAGAAAGCCGGTTGAGTGTGTCATGGCCGTAGGTGGTAAGAACGCCACGCGCGTCGGTGCGCTGAGTGAGCAGGTTAAAGGAATTGTATTGAAAATTGAAATGACCCGCTTCCGGCGTGGTGGAGTCGGTCAAGCGGCCGAGAGCGTCGTAAGAGTAGGTGCGGGTTTGTGAGCCTTCTGTGACCGTTGCGAGGGCGTCGAGAATGGTGTAGGTGTAAGAAGTGATTTGGTTGAGTGTGTTGGTGCTGTCCGGTTCCGTGACCGTGAGGAGGCGACCCGCGCCGTCCAGAGCAGACTTACGCTTTTTTCCTGCAGGGTCCTGCACCGTGAGTGCATTTGCAACGTAAGTATAAGTTGCCGTGGAAGAAGGATTATCTGGAAGCGTTACGGTTGTGGGCCGCCCCAAGGCGTCGAAAGTGGTGGCGGTCCAAAAAGACGGATTGCCGGAGGTGTATGGATTGCTGGTACCGTAAGCGCGGCCTGCCAGATTGAATTCGTTTTTTACAATGGAAATGACGGTGCTGCTGGCATCTTCGAGCGTGGTGGTTAGCGTGTGACCGAACTTGTCGCCCGCTACGATCTGCTGGACAGAGTGAGAAGCATCGATGGGCGAGGTGGTGGTGGTTTTGAAATTTACGTCATCGTAAACTACGGTAACCGAGGTGTTGTCTGCAGCGCGCACGACGCTGGTTGGACGGCGCAAGTAGTCGTAAAAATAGTTTGTTTGTTGGCCGTTTTCGTCCGTGCTGGTGGCTACCAAGCCGGTGTAGGCATTGTAGGTGGCGCTGGTTGTGAGCTGGGTGGGGGAAGTGCCGCGGGTTACGGAACTCGGTTGGGAGTACTGCACAGTGGCTGCCGCATTCGAATAATTCCACGTTTTGTTCTGGCAGCAATTTAATTGCGCCGTGCGTAGGTTGCCGAAGAAATCGTAGGTAAAGTTTTTCGTGATGGGGCTGGCTGGGGTGGCCGGATCCAGGTAAGTGGTGACCGCTGTGGGATTGCCGCGATAGTTCGTCGTGCAGGGATAATTTGTGTCGTCGTGCTGCGGGACTCCGGTAGGACAACTCGCGAGGGCAACACCATCGTAGGTAATGTCCTGACGATATTGAGTGGCGCCGCTGCCGTCCTTAATTGATTTCGAGGTGACCAGATCGATGAGATTGCCGCCGATATAGATCGGCGAGGTTATGTAGGAAAGCGTTGTGGTTCGAAGGAGGCTGCCACGAGCGCCTGTGCCCCAGTCATATTCCGAGACCGAGTCGAGAAGACCATTCGAGTCAAACGTTGTGTCCACTTCGGATTGTGTCGAGGCATCCTCAAGAATCGTGACCTGAGTAGCCGACGTTCCATTGGTGGCCCAGGTGGTGTTGATGGTGCGCACAAGATTTGTACCTGGTGAATTGCTGTAAATTTTTCGAGAGGTTTCCTGGCCGCCGGAGAAGGTATAGACGGTGTCGTTCTTGCTTGCGGTGTCGGCGAGTTGTGGTGTGGTGACCGTGGTTGTGGAGGCCGAAGTGTTCTGCACGAAATTCCACGTGGCGGTATTCGTGCCGTCGCTAACCACGCGATTCATGCTTAGCGCGGTGCCGTTTGAGCAGTTGATGCCGTCGTTTGCCCCAATGTAGTCATATTCGTAGGTGCCGCCCGTGGGCAGCGTGACCTTATGCAGGCGGCCGGTGAAGTAACCAGAATGGCTTGGTGTCGGCTCGTAGCTAAACAGATATTTGAGCGTCCCGCTCACGGGAGACGGGATGTCCAATTCAGTGGGCAGGTTCGCAGTGCCGTTGTATTCCACGACGCCAGAGCATGCGAAATTAGTTTTGACGTTCGTGGCCGTGAGAAGCAGCTTAATTGTCTGATAGTTGCTTGCCCCGGTGCCGTCGAGAAATTTGTAATCAATTTCAGTAGGGCTGGTGGTGTTTGGAATGTAGATAATTTTGAGTACAACGTTTCCAACGGAATCCGTCCAGTCTGATTCCGTCGAGCTCACCACAGTTTTGGTAACGAAATTCCCATTTGTGTCGACTGCTGTGCTAACGCCGCCGACAACTTGCATTCCACCGGGCCCCTTTACGGTCGGTGAGGTCGGAGCGGTCGCGTCAACGTAGAAGCCGGTCGCGTCGACAGCATAGCCCTTGCGCGGGTCATTGTTGTTATACGGCGCACACGTGCTTATCGTAAAATCGATACCAAAATTGTGTCGCGTGCCCAGTGCATCGACGTAGTGATAGTCCCCATACCAATACACGTTCACCCAATCAAAGGTGGATCCATGAAAGCATTTGAGTTGATTGGTGGTTGTGCTGTAACCGACGTATCCACCTACGGGAAAATCCTTGTGCCAGCCCCAAGTTGGATTTCCAGCAGCATCAGTTCTCGGCGCCCAGGTATTACTCGCGTTCTTCCACAACATGGAATTGTTCACCAGCGAAAAGTTCAGAGGAATTCCGCGGCCAGGGCTTGAGGCGATTGGAATGGAAATGAAGGCGTTCAGGTTTTGATTGTTGACGGTGTCGAAACCGCCCTGCGTGAAAGAGCCGAACGCAGGAAGACCGACGCCGGTGTTTTGCGCGAAGAGCATGAAGGGGCAGAGCAGACTGGCGAGGAGAAGTGTTACCTTTCGCATGTCAGTTGACCCCCTGAGTGACAGAGAAGTCGGTATCAGTCAATCCGGTGTTTAAGGCAACGGATAGGATGGTGATGGTCGTCCAGGGTGTGCCGTTGAGGGATTCGGATATTTGGCGGGGGTATTGAACACCGCCGGAGTTTTGATAGCCGGAATAAGAGATGGAAAAGGCGATTTTGGGAGCGGAGCCGCCGCCGTCGCGGCGCACGAAGGAGATTTGTCGCGGGAGATTCGTGGAGGCGTCCAACCAGATGTCGGTGGTGGTGACTTTCGAAAGAAAGAGCAGCGTGGGATTGGAGTTGAAGGTATTCCACACGCGAATGTGCTGAGCCTGTGACTGGCCCAGGGTTTCCAGGCCAATGTATTGAATTGCTTCGTCCGGGTTTACAAAGGCAGCGGCGAGAAATGGCAAAGGAAAGACGGCTGACTGGCAGCTTGCCGTCCGCTCGAGGGAGAGGACTTGGGTGGTGCCATTTGCTGTGGCGTTTGCCGCGCCCCGCGAGTAGACGGTGGTCTCGGCGGATTGCGGGAGAGAGAGTTGTTCTGAGGTTTGATCGGTGCCGCGAGTGAGAATTCGGATCGTGCCGGAGGTGGTCAAAGAGCCCGCGACGATGACCACGGTTCCGTTGGCTACGGAGTCAGACGGCACGCTTCCGCCCATAGCTCGGAGGGAGCTTTGCAGCAGGGCGGTCGCCTGAGGATCTCGCTGGACGACCGAAGCGCTTTGCGGGAAGAAGAGATGAAATAGAAAAAAAAGGAACGAAGCTGGCAGTTGGGCGAAACGCATGGAGCCTCCGGTTGCACTTCCACGGGACCGTTCGGGCGTAACCGGAGGCGTGGGGAAAAGAGTACGAGAAAACTTGCGGGACAATAACAATAATGTTAGGAACTGTCAAGGCAAGTCACTGGAATGCCGAATTCAGCGCGGGTTGCTTCGGCGCGCAGGACCCCGAGCTGGCTTGCGATTGGAGAGGGGCCAGCGAGCGAAGACGGATGTACTCAGTCCGCCGCGCGGAGTGAATTCACCGCGGACCACGCACCACTCCGGGCGGATGGCCGCGACGATGTCGTGGAGCATCTTGTTGACGGCGTTCTCGTAGAAGATGCCGAGGTTGCGGTAGCCGAGCAGGTACATTTTCAGGGACTTAAGTTCGATGCACGCCGTGCGTGGTTTGTACTGGATGGTGATGGCGCCGTAGTCAGGCATGCCGGTCTTGGGACAAACCGAGGAATATTCCGGGAAGCGCGTGGTGATGATGTAGCCGGGGAATTGGTTGGGCCAGGTTTCGAGTCTTGGGAGTTTGGCGTCGATTCCCGCGCGGGCGTGTTGGTCGGTGTAGTCGGGCATGGCTGCTCCTCGTCGTCTCCATTGTACCGTGTGAGGTGACCAACTGCTTCTTGTTCGCGGCGTGTTTTTCGCCTATGCTTCCCTGGAAATAGAGCTGTTCCCCCATTCGACGGATGACCTGCCCCATCTGCCATTCCGCGGACACCCGCCGTTCCCGGCGCAGATCGATACTGGACTATTTTTTCAGCGTGGCTGGAGTTGTGCCGTGGAGATGCGAGGTGTGTGAGACGCGATTCCACGCGCGGGCGATGCCCTTCCATCACCTGCGGTATGCGCATTGCGGGATTTGCGGAAACTTGGAATTGAAGCGCATCTCGGCGGAATTCGTGCCGGGGGTGGTATCCTTTTTCGGGCGGCTACTGCATCTTCCGGCGCTGCGTTGCGAGCCCTGCCGGCACAAGTTTTTTTCGTTGCGGCCGGTGTGGCGGGAGGAACGAGGGGTAACGAGGGCGACGACGGAGTGAGGCGCCCGGGACCAATTTCGTACCACTTCTATACCTAGCAACAAGGTACCACCGTAGGACTCTGCGGTACCCATTCCCCAGTACTTTTTCCAGCCTGTTCCCGCCTACTCCCTCGCTCTACGCTCCTCCTTGGCTGGAGGAGTCTCATGCAACCAATCGTGCGAGTGCTGGTGGCGAATCGTCCGAGGCTTTTGCGCGAATTGGTGCTTTCGACACTCTCCGAGCAGGCCGGGATCAGCGTGGTGGGGGAAGTGGAGAACGAGCAGGACGTGCCCACGCTGGTAGCACAGACGCGGCCGGACTTCTTGCTGATCGCCCTGGACGAATCGCGACGGCGTCCAGCGCTTTGTGACCTTCTGCTGCGGCAGTTTCCCGCGTTGCAGATCATTGCAGTGGCTCCGAACACCAACGTAGGCATTTGCTATTGGGCCTCGCTGGAAATTCACTCGAGCAAACTGGAGGCGAGCGAAGAAGCGCTTCTGAAAGTGATGCGAGGCCGGGCCAGGTCTTCCGAGGGAGGCATGACGTGATGGGTAGTGGCGAGGTTTCAGGAAAGAGTTTGCGAGCAGGGAAAATCCGCGGGTGGCGGCAGTTCTTGTTTTTGAGCGCGGTATTTTTCTTGAGCAGCGGCCAGGGCGTCGCGCAGCGTTCCGGCTCGGACATTGTGGCGGACAATCTGGATCGCGTGGCGGCAACCGCGGAGCAGATACTCGATGTGCTGGAGCGGGACGCGGGGCTGATGGTGGAGATGAAACGCGTCTTGGCTCGGGATGCGGGGGCCGGCGGGGAGTTATTGGAAGAGTCAGACCTGAGTGATGCGGCAGTAAGCGAGCGTTTGCGCCAAGAACTGCGAACGCGGGTGCTGGCCACTCGTCTGCTGCAGCGCTATGGCTATCTGCTTCCAAAAGTAAGTCCCGAATCCGAGGTTGCCGCCGAGCAGAAAGTGCGGCAGCAAGCGCGCGAGCGAGAAGCGGCACGCGAACCAGAGCCGCGTGCCGTGACGCGGCCCGAGCAGGCCACGAGTTGTGATTTTGAGAGATCCGTGGAGTGCGGCTTACCGGAAACTCCAGGGGAGCAGGAGATCCCGCGCGGCAATCCTGCGCCGGCGCGTCCCAATCGAGCGGAGGTCCTGGCCGCGCCGGGCGATGGGGGCGCCGACACGAATCTGATGGACGGTACCGAGGCGCTCCTGGTTTCTCTGCCCCACGCTGGTCCCGGCAATCGGTTTGCGCCGCCGGAAACAAGCGCAACCGGGAAAGGGGGCTACGCGGTTTCCCCCGGTGAACCATTGCCCGCGGAATTGGTCAATACCACATCGCACAAGCCAGAACGGAGAGTTTTCGAACGTGCCGGGGCAGAGCTAGCCTCCGCAGTGGCGGAGCCGGTGCGCATGGTACGGAAGCGCAATCCGTATGCCGCAGCGCCATCGCTCTATGACCTTTATGTGCAGGCTTCGGCAAGCTCGAGTTCCATCGAGCGGTTTGGTCTGGATGTGTTTCGCAGCGGCACGCCGAACCCTGACCTGTTGCCCATGGATCTTCCGGTCGGGCCGGACTATGTGGTGGGACCCGGCGACAGTTTGTCGATCGATCTCTGGGGCGGAGTTGCACAGCGTTTGCTGCGCACGGTAGATCACGAAGGACGTCTGGCCTTGCCGGAAGTGGGACCGCTTCTGGTGTCGGGCAAATCTCTTGGAGAAGTTCAAGAGGCCGTGCAACGGGTGCTGCGAACGCAGTACCGCGATGTTTCCGCGGATGTTTCTCTTCTGCGGCTGCGCACCGTCCGGGTGTATGTCGTGGGCGAGGTGGCCGCGCCGGGGGCGTATGACGTGAGCTCACTTTCCACGCCGCTGAACGCGTTGTTTGCCGCAGGCGGCGTGACTTCCCGGGGCTCGTTGCGGCGGCTGGAACACTACCGCGGGAAACAGCTGGTGGAAGAAGTGGACGCTTATGACCTGCTGCTGCACGGCATTCGTGGCGATGCCAAGCGGCTGGAGAACGGTGATTCGCTGCGCGTGCCTCCCTTCGGGGCTTCGGTTACGGTGGATGGCATGGTGCGGCGGCCCGCCTTGTACGAATTACGAGGCGAGAACAACCTTGGAGAAGTGCTGGAACTGGCGGGCGGAATCCTCCCCGCCGCGGCGCTCCGGCATATAGAAGTGCAGCGGCTGGAGGCACACGAGAAGCGCACGATGTTGAGCCTGGAGATGGGAGAGAGCAGCGACCCCGAAGCGGTCCGTGGCGCGCTGGAGAAATTCACGGTGCAGGATGGCGATGAAATTCACATCTTCCCGATCGCGCCCTACAACACCAGAGCCGTATATCTCGAAGGGCACGTGCTACGGCCGGGGCGTTACTCCTACCACGAAGGGATGAAACTCGGCGATCTTCTTTTGTCCTACAAGGATCTTCTGCCGGAACCCGCGACGCAGTACGGCGAGATCATCCGCATCGCCGCGCCGGACAACCGTCCCGTGGTGCACAGCTTCAATCTGGGCGCAGCCCTGGCAAATCCAGAAAGCGGGCCAAAACTCGAACCACTCGATACCGTGCGCATTTTTGGAAAGTACGATCTGGAAGCGGCACCGGAATTTGCGGTGTTCGGCGAAGTGCGAGCGCCGGGAAAGTATCGCTCCTCCGGGAAAGAGCACCTTCGCGACGCCATCTATCAAGCGGGGGGCACGACGTCGGAGGCTTGGCTGGAGTCCGCGCAACTCTTCCGCGCCATGCCGGATGGAACGACCAAAGTTTTCAGTATTTCCCTGCGCGAGGCGCTGGCAGGCGAAGCGGCCAACAACATCCTCATCGAGGGCAGCGACCGGATCTTGATCCACCGGCAGCTGGAACGCGTCAATCCGCCAAGTGTCTATGTGCGTGGCGAAGTGGTGCGCCCGGGCCGCTATCCGCTGGTGCTGCATATGAACGTGTCGGACCTGGTGCGCACCGCAGGGGGGCTGCTGCGCAGCGCCAATCCGGAAAGCGGTGATTTGAGCCATTACGCGAACTCCGGCAGCGCCGGGGGGCCGCAAGGCGGGGGTGCTCAGCCGGTACAGTTGGCCAGCGCGCTGGCTGGAGAATCCGCGGCTGATCTTCCCTTGCGCGATGGCGACGTGTTGACCGTGCCGCAGCGGGCCAACTGGAAAGATGTCGGCATCACGGTAAGCATTCGCGGCGAAGTGGGGAAGCCCGGTGTGTACGGCATACAGCCAGGAGAGCGGCTGAGTTCGCTTCTGCAGCGTGCGGGCGGGCTTTTGCCAACCGCGTTTGCGCAAGCGGCGGTGTTTGAAAGGATTGAGGTTCACGAGATGCAGCAGAAAAGCCGCCAGGAGTTGATTCAGCGGATCGAGCAGGAATCGACGGTGGTGAAAACCACGGTGACCACCACGGGGACGGAAGAGGCCGCGCTGCAGCAAGCGGGGCTGCAGCAGCGGCAACGCATTCTAGAGGCGCTGCGCAAGGCGCCCATTTCCGGACGGCTGGTGGTGCGCATCCGTCCGGGGGAGAAAGATTTCCTAGGCTCGCCGGATGACGTCGAATTGCGCGGCGGGGACACCCTGGAAATTCCCAAGCGGCCAGGATTTGTGACCGTGGTCGGGCAGGTCTACAACTCGAACGCCATCACCTTTACGCCGGGAAAGAATGCCGGCTGGTATCTCTCGAGAGCCGGCGGCGCGACCAGCCTCGCGAACAAGAAAGCCATTTTTATTCTTCGCACGAATGGCGCAGTGACCAGCGGAAGTAGCGCGGCGTGGACTGGAGGCATGCTTTCGTCCGCGATCTGGCCGGGCGACACGATTGTGGTGCCGGAAAAGATCACCGTCGGCGGAAGCGGCTGGAAGAACGTGCTGGCCATTGCGCAGATTGCACAGAGTGCCGCCCTCTCGGCGGCCGTGGCAGGCATCTAGGAACGGTGCAAGAGAGCACCACGTGCTGGAGCAGGAGAGTCGGGCGTACTGAAACGAAGGGGAACATGACGCAGGCAGGCACAAGTCGGCAGCCGGAAAAGACGCTTCAACAAGTCGAAACAGAAACGTTGGAGCCTGAAGTGTCAGTTGGCGGTATGCGGGAGAACTGGATTCAGGGGCTCCGGCTTCTATGGAATAAGCGGAGGTTCATAAGCCGAGCCGCGGTTGCGGGCCTCGTGTTCGGTACTCTGTTGGCATTTCTGTTGCCGAAGAGATTTGAGTCCACGACACAGTTGATGCCACCAGACTCTCAATCCACTTCCGGGATGGCCATGTTTGCTGCGCTGACCGCTAAGACCGGGAGTGGTATGGGCGCTGTTGCCGGTGATCTCCTAGGGATAAAGAGCTCGGGTGCGTTGTTCATCGGCATTCTTCGCAGTCGCACAGTAGAGGATCGCTTGATCGAGAGATTTCGTCTCAAGAAAGTCTATGGCGCGCGACTCGACGCAGAGACTCGCCTGAATCTGGCAAAGAACACCACGATCTCCGAGGATCGTAAAAGCGGGATTCTCACCATCAGTGTCACCGATGGCGACCCTATGCGTGCCGCTGCGATTGCCCATGCGTATGTCGAGGAATTAGACCGCTTGGTCGCGGAGCTTTCGACATCCTCAGCCCACCGAGAGCGTGTCTTTCTGGAAGAGAGACTCACAGCCGTCAAGCAGGAGTTGGACCAGGCTTCGAAAGAATTCAGCCAGTTCGCAAGCAAGAACACCACCATCGACATTAAAGAGCAAGGCAAAGCAATGGTGGACGCGGCTGCCACGCTCATGGGCGAATTGATTGCGGCTGAATCGGAGCTCAAAGGCCTGGAACAGATCTATACGCCGAACAATGTTCGCGTTCGCTCCGTTCAGGCGCGCATTTCGGAGCTTCGCAAGCAACTCGAAAAGATGGGCGGCAAAGAAGGAGCGGAAACGGACAGAGCTGCGACGGGCGGCGATTCAATGTATCCCTCGATCCGGAAGTTGCCCCTGCTCGGAGTGACCTACGCGGATTTGTATCGCCGCACAAGAATTCAGGAAGCCGTTTACGAGACGCTGACGCAAGAGGACGAATTGGCAAAAGTGCAGGAAGCAAAAGAAACCCCCAGCGTCAAAGTGCTTGATGCTGCGCGCATCCCAGAAAAAAAATCGTTTCCTCCGCGCTTGCTGATCATGTTTGTCTGCACTTTTCTGGCGCTATCCGGGGGATCGGTACTGGTTTTAGGTAAATCGCGTTGGGAGGAAGTGGACGCGCAAGATCCCGGGAAAGTGTTCGCGCAAGAAGTTTTCCAGACGATGAATGCGCGCATGCCATGGGCGCCGCCCAATGGTTCGCGCGTACAGGCAATGACGCACCAGGTTTGGATGCGGCTGGCTCGGCGGAGCGGTGTTGCTGAGGCCGGCAAGGATTCTCGGAATTAGCTGTAAGTTGTTGTAGAAAAACAGGTTAGACGAATAGTGGCCCTGTGGGTGACGGGGCGAAGCTGTATCCGGAGATTCCTCAAGGGCTTCACATGATGGCGATGGGCGCAACAATTCGGATGAACGACCGCGACGCTGCTCAGCTTCCTGCCTCCTATCTCGAGGAGCGCTGGTACGCCGCCTACACCTGCGCGAATCACGAGAAGCGCGTGGCCTGCGAACTGCAACTGCGTGCTGTCGAACATTTCTTGCCGCTCTATCGTCCCGTGCGCCGATGGAAAGACCGGCGCGTCCAACAGGAACTACCGCTCTTTCCAGGATACGTTCTTGTGCGATTGGCATTATGCGACCGGTTGCAAGTTCTTCAAATTCCAAGCGTGGTGCGGCTGGTGGGCTTTGGCGGATTGCCTGCTGTGATTCCTGATGGTCAAGTGGAACTCCTCCGCTCTGGGCTGACTGAACACTTGAATGCGGAACCCCACCCGTTCCTTGCCGTTGGCCGCAAGGTTCGAATTGTTCGCGGTCCCTTGTTTGGGCTCGAAGGGATTCTTTTGCGCCGCAAGGGCCGCTACCGTTTCGTTCTCTCGCTGGAAGTAATTCAGTGCTCCATCGTGGTGGATGTGGATGGTACTGATGTTGTCCCGGTCGCGGAGAAAAAGGGAACCTGCATGGTCATTGGCAGGGAAACGGGTCCGTTCCGAAACGTTAAGCCTTCCATCGCAGACTCCACTGGGCCCGCCTGTTTCTGAAGAAATGCCAACTGAAAACAACGAGCGCTTAAGTAGCGGCCGGCTGCTGGTCCAGAATGTGCTTTGGAACCTGCTGGGGGGCAGCGCCCCGCTCCTGGTCGCGGTTTTCGCCATCCCCTTGCTGGTCCAGCGGCTGGGAACGGAACGCTTTGGGGTGCTCACACTTGCCTGGATGGTGATCGGATATTTCAGCCTGTTTGATCTCGGGTTGGGCAGAGCGCTGACTCAACAAGTGGCGGAGAAGTTGGGGGCCGGCCAAGATGAAGAGATTCCCGCTCTGGTGTGGACCTCTCTTTTCCTCATGCTGATACTAGGCTTGGCAGGGATGCTGACCCTGGGACTGCTCTCCCCCAGCTTGGTGCATCATGTCCTGAAAATTCCACAAGCCTTGCAGCCGGAAACTTTGCAAGCCTTCCTCCTACTCGCGCTTTCCATTCCCATCGTCATCAGCACCGCGGGGCTGCGAGGCATTTTGGAAGCACAGCAGCGATTTGGTCTCAGCAATATGGCGCGCTCGTCGATGGGAGTTCTTACCTTTGTTGGGCCCTTGCTGGTCATCCCTTTTTCCAGAAGCCTGGTTCCGGTAGTGGCTGTACTGGTGGCAGTAAGGTTGCTTGGCTGGTTGGCTACGCTCTGGCTTTGTTTCCATGTCACGCCGGCGCTGCGCCACCGCGTGGCGCTGCAGCGTTCGGCCGTAGGCGGCTTGATTCGTTTTGGCAGTTGGATGACGGCCACCAACATCGTCGGCCCGCTCATGACCTATCTGGATCGTTTCATTATCGGTGCCCTGATCTCCGTTGCTGCGGTGGCCTATTACACCACTCCTTCCGAGGTCGTGAGCAATCTGGGACTTATCCCCGGCAGCATCACCGCGGTATTATTTCCGGCCTTTGCGGTGAATTTCAGGTCTGATCACGGTTGTGCGAGGTTGCTCTTCAGCCGGGGAGTGAAATACACATTTCTGACGCTGTTTCCCATGACGCTTCTCATCATGATTTTTGCGCAGGAGGGGCTGCAACTCTGGCTGGGCAATGAATTTGCGGAACACAGTTTCCGCGTGTTGCAGTGGCTCGCCTTCGGAAGATTGTTGAATAGCCTGGCCTTGATGCCGTTTGCGCTCGTGCAGGGTGCGGGTCGTCCTGACTTTACGGGCAAGCTTCATCTGATCGAACTGCCATTCTACCTGGCCGCTGTCTGGTGGCTGACGGGCGCCATGGGCATCGAAGGCGCGGCGATCGCCTGGGTGGCGCGGGTGGTGGTGGACACTGTCGTTCTTTTTGTTATGGCGCAACGGTTGTTGCGATACGGCGCTTCGATGGTCTGGAAAGTGGCATTGGGGGCGGGACTTGCCGTGCTTATCCTGGCCATTGCAGTTTTCCCAATGGGAACTCCGGCGAAGGCAGTTTTTCTTTTCTTGACGTTGTTCATCTTCGCCGTCTTTAGCTGGCCATCCATTCGTCAGGAGGCTAACAAGGAAATGATCTTCTCTCTTTTTGGCCGATCGGCGAAGGCTGTCAGGCAAGCGGAATGAGAGTAAACGAGGGCATACAAATCGAGGAAGCCAACTCCTGCCTCCTCTGCCGAGCCCGGGGCGTGCCACGTTACCAGGAAATGCGGGATCGGCTATTCGGTGCGGCTGGAGTCTGGTCGATCAGTTACTGTGCGAACTGTGATTTCAGTTGGTTGAACCCGCGGCCGATCCACAGCGATATTGCGAAGCTGTACGAGACCTACTACACCCACAACAAAACAAACGGTGGAAGATCAATCCTGTCATTGCTGAAAAACAAAGTGGAACAGAAGCTGCTCAAGGCGGAATTTGGTTACCAGAGTATTCCCGGTGGGCTAGGCTCGCGTTTGGCAGGCAGGCTTCTCGGAGCGATGCTGCCCATGGCCAGAGAAATCGCTGGTTCCAGCGTGATGTGGCTGAACGCACAGCCTCAAGGCAAGCTTCTCGATGTTGGCTGCGGAAATGGCGGCTTCCTCGCAACGATGCAAAAGCTTGGATGGGAAGTCGCAGGCGTGGAGCCGGATACGAAGTCCGCAAACATTGCCAGCGTGGAATTAGGTTTGGCGGTCACTGTGGGTACGTTGGAAGAGGCCGGTTTCCTGCCAGACTCGTTTAATTGCATTACGGCGCATCACACAATTGAGCACATGTACGATCCCATTTCGTTTCTCAAAGAGAGTTTTCGCCTCCTGAAACCCGGAGGGACGTTAGTCGTGACTACGCCTAACATCCCAAGTTTGGGGCACCGGGTGTTTCGCGGGTCTTGGCGCGGCCTGGAGCCCCCTCGCCACCTGTATCTTTTCTCCGCAAAGGCCCTTGGGACCTGTGTTGAGAAAATCGGATATCAGCTCGAGACATTGCGCACGACGGCACGCTCGGCGTGGGAGATATGGTACGCAAGTCGTCTGCTCCACCGGAATGGCGGGATCCCCAACCACTTTCCGGGAGTGCTGGACACTCGATTGCGGCTGGAAGGGTTGCTCTTTCAATTGTTCCAGCATGTCCTGCTCCGGCTGAATGGCAACATCGGGGAGCAAATCGTGCTGATGGCATGCAAACCAGCATCACGATTGAGTGCATCGCACCCGCAGTCTGATCGTTGCGGGCGTCATTCGTAAAGATAAATCAGGCCAAGCGTTCTTCGCCACACGCTGGGCCCGAAAGATATTTTCGGCTTGAGATCTTCCTGGCAAGGCAGCAGCAAGCGGACGGAGCAGATGGTGGCACGCGACAATACTCGGTGGGATGAGAACCGCCTTCTCTTCTGGGGAATCCTTCTCACCCTGGTTGTGCTGGTCACACAAGCCGGCGATGAGCCCTTCGTGCCTCTCGTATTTGGGTCCTCTCTCTTCCTATTCCTGTGCCTAAAGAAGAGACTCGGTGATTCCCTGTGCTTCAATTATTTGACGTTGCCTTCCTTTTTCATGCTTATGTACCTGTTGTTGGTTCCCTTCGGGGCGATTGCCACATTCAAGCAGATGGATCATCCCATCCGGCATACCTACTTGATGGCGATGCACAGCGTATTCGTCACTTTTCCGATCGGCATTGTTCTGGCAAATGCGGTCGTGGAGAACTCGTCCCGCATCCTTCAAGGCTATAGGAGGTCACCGATGGAAGTGACCCAGAATGATCTTAGATTCATACCTATTTTCAAGATTTTGCTTCTCTCTGCGGTTCCCATCCTGCTGTCCTATTTCTTGTATTCGGAATACGTGCAGCTTATCGAGGTCATCAGGAAGTATCCGACCAACATCGATGTCGAAACGTTGAAGTTTGCGGGAAACGATGACTTGCCTGAGGTGGTTCAATTTGCTTTCGAGCTGCTCCGCCGATTCATACTGCCCCTTTGTGCGCTTTACGCATATCTTATGACCTCCTCCACCCGGAAGTCCGGATGGAATTATGTCTTTCCTGTCTTGTTCGTTTCCACTTTGTTCGTCTCTTCACTCACCTTGGATCGCGCGCCGCCCCTTGCCTTTGTCGTGATGTTTATCCTGGCCTTTCTGTTGAGGCAGGGAAAAGTGCAGTTGACCAGCATTTTCAAGACGCGATTGATCATCATCTTTGTCGCGGCCATGACAGTGGGCGGCACCATCTCGGTCCTGCAATATCAATCCGATTTCGAATTCCAAACAGTCGTAACCAACTCCTGGTACGTTTTCTCCTACCGGATTTTGCAGGATGCGCCGTATATGGCTTCCATTGCTTTTGCGACGTTCAATGATTCCTCCACGTTTTTGTATGGAAGCGCGATGCGCATCTTCTCCGTATTGCCGGGGTTTCACTACGTTGAGAGCGATTCGTCCATCTATAGCCCCGCTGCCCCGGTGGGTTTTGTCGCGGATCTGTGGAGAAATTTTGGTTGGTTCGGAGTCCTTGTGGGCCCGGTCTTGATCGGATTTGCCTACCAAATGATCCAGCTCAAACTCTTCATTCGAAAAACGATCTTAACCGTCAGCCTGAACGTCATCCTGCTCGTGGGGTGTATTTGGATCATTCATGGCAACGTCCTCGGGGTGATGTCAACCAGTGTCATGTTCTTCGGGGTTCTGTTCAGCGTCCTATCTTCCGCGAATCGCAAACGCTTGCTTGGCGGCCAGCCACAAGTCGCGCTTCACCGGCAAGTTTAGCGTCCGGGGGCTCCCCCGGGCGAATTGCGATTCTCGGCCAAGGCCGCAAAAGCGAAATTCCGTGCTTCCCAATGAGCGCAGAGCAACATCCAGTGCGAGGTTTGATGGTCACCGTCAACTACCGCAGCGCGGACTCTACCGTAGCGTTTCTTGACAGCCTCAGCAGGCTCAAGCGGTCCTCTGAACTCGATATTCTGATCGTTGATAACTCATCGGGCGATGATTCTGTTCCGCGGATCCGCGAAGCCATCGCCAACCTTTCCCATATGGAGTTGCTCGAATCACCCGCCAACCGCGGCTATTTTGGCGCCGCACGGTTTGCGTGCGGCCAGTACCTGGCCCGGGGTAATCCGCTGCCGGACTGGCTGATTGTCTGCAATCCCGACGTATTGATCGAAGACCAAGGTTTTCTTGAAAAGCTGTTTGCGTGTGATCCGGCTGCGGCCGGCGTTCTCGCTCCCAGGATCACCGTTTTCTTGCAAGCGCTCGAACAGAACCCATTTATGAAGAAGCGCCCCGGCTGGTGGCGGCGATTCACGATGCGCTTTTACAGCTTTGCTTATCCTTTGGCGGTCGCGTGGGCCTGGTTTTCCAGGCAGAAGAAGGCCTTTAGGTTGCGAATTCCTTCATGGACGTTCCGGTCAGACGCGAATGGTGGCAGGCAGTGCATCTATGCCGCGCACGGCTCTTTCATAATCTTCAGCCGTAGGTTTTTTGAAGCGGGGGGCAAGTTAGACGACCAGCTCTTCCTCTTCGGCGAGGAAATTGCGGTTGGGGAGACCTGCCGAGCTTTGGGCTTGCCGGTCATCTATGACCCAAGTTTGTCCGTCCTTCACAACGAACATCAGAGTGTGGGAAGTGGCATGAGCCGCCGGATGTACGGGTACCACCGCGCAGCCGTCCAGCATGTACTTTCCAAATATTTCATGTAATCAGTGAAAGGGCGTGGCCGAAGGCAAAAAAATGCAAACCATGGAAGAACGAAAAGTCATCGAAGCAGAATTCCACGATAAGCTGCGCGACCCAGCGCTCCTTGACGATCCTGAGCTATATGCCAAGCTGACCTCGAATAAGAAGTGGTACAGCATTGCGCGGAAGAGCCAAGACTTTGCTAAAGACTATTTGCGGCAACACAGCCGGGGAGCCAAAGCGCTCGACTACGCGTGCGGAGACGGCTTGTTCACGTTTCAGATGGCTGCGGCTGGAGCGGACGCTTTTGGCATCGATATTTCTCCAGTGTCGGTTTCCAACGCGGCCAAGGAAGCGCAACGACGCGGGGGGCTGGCCGCCAAGTTCCTGGTTATGGACTGCGAACGGCTCGACTTCCCGGACAATACGTTTGACCTCATCAATGTCAGCGGCGTGCTGCACCATCTGGATGTGAAGCGGGCGTATTCCGAGATCGCACGCGTGCTGAAACCCACCGGCACGGTGCTTTGCGTCGAAGCGCTGAGGCACAACCCGATTTTCCACGCGTATCGCATGTTGACGCCGGACCTCAGAACGGCGTATGAGGCGCGGCACATCCTGCGGCGAAAGGATGTGCTGGCAGCTCGTGCGTACTTCGGAAGCCTGGAATCGCGATTTTTTCATCTGGCCAGCTTGGTAGCGGTGCCGTTCCGCAAGACCCGTGTGTTCGAACCCGTGTTGTCTGCGCTGGAAACAATCGATTCGGCGTTGCTTAAAGTAACTCCGATCCGCTGGTGGGCGTGGCAAATCGCGTTCGTGCTTGCTAATCCCAAAGGAAAATGAAACCGCAAACGGTGGAAGTGCCCAGCGCTTCTGAGATCGCGACGATGGAGTTGGAGCCGGTGGCGGGGGCGGAAGCGCTGCCGTTCGTGACGGTGGTGGTGCCGTGCCGGAATGAAGAGCAGCACATCGCGCGATGCCTTGAGTCGATCCTGAAGAATGATTATTCGAAGGAGCGGCTGGAAATTCTGGTCCTGGACGGGATGAGTGAGGATAGGACGCGTGAAATCGTCAAGTTCTATTCCGATCGCTATCCGGCTGTCCGGGTGATTGAAAATCCCGAAGAGCACATCTCTGGGGCATTGAATCTGGGGATTCGCAATGCCCGCGGCGATACCATCATCAAGATGGATGCGCATTCGACGTACCGCCCCGATCACATCTCGCTATGCGTCGGCTATCAGGAGAAGTACGGGGCTGAAAATGTTGGCGGAGTCTGCCGGATGTCACCAGGAGCTGATACCGCTGTGGCTCATGCGATTGCGCTTGCTCTAGGCCATCGCTTTGGATCTGGCAATGCTGGCGTCAAAGTGGGCGTCAAGAAGCCGACCTGGTCGGACGCAGCCGCCTTTGGATGCTACAAGAAGGAACTCTTCACGCGTGTCGGCTTTTTCGATGAACGCCTGGCTAGTAGTTCAGACATGGACATGAACATGCGCATTCTTGCTTCAGGCGGCAGGATTCTGCTGGTACCGGAAGTGGTTATCAGTTACTGCGCGGACTCCAATTTAGGCGCTTTCTGGAAACATAACTTCGCCGATGGCGTCTGGGCGACCTACGTATTGAAGTTTGGGAGCAAAGGATGGTCATGGAGACACTGGGTTCCGCTGGTCTTCGTCCTCAGTCTTTCCGTTCCGCTTGCTCTTGGGCTGTTTTATCACCCTTCTTACTGGTTAAGCGTGTTCGTCGCTGCAATTTACTTGGTCACTAGCTTTGCGGTTTCCATACCCATCGCGGTTCGCGCCCGCAATCGAAAGTTTCTCTTCCTGCTGCCGTTGATTTTTGGAATCCGGCACATGGCGCATGGCTTGGGCTCCGTGCTTGGCTTGGCACTCGCCATCGCGCCTGGGCAGCACTGGAAAGGGAGAAGAAGTTTAAGGGCATGATCTCCGCTGTGCTAAAAAGATCCTGTGACGTTGCCGCTTCTGCCCTGGGGTTGGTTTTGCTTTTCCCTGTTCTAGCGGCGTTTGCCGCGCTAATCAAGCTGAAGTCGCCGGGACCCGTGTTCTATCGAGGTGTGCGGGTTGGCCGTTTTGGGAAGCTCTTCAGGATTTTTAAGTTTCGCACTATGGTCGTGAATGCGGAACAGCTAGGCGGCTCCTCCACAGCCGACGGCGATCCGCGAGTAACCCCAGTCGGGCGTTTCCTCAGAAAGTACAAACTTGACGAGTTGCCTCAACTCCTTAACGTATTGAAAGGAGAAATGAGCCTCGTCGGGCCGCGGCCGGAAGTGATGCAGTATGTCGCGATGTTCAGCGCGGAAGAAAAGGCCATTCTAAGTGTGGCGCCGGGGATTACCGACTGGGCTTCGATTGCGAACTCCGATGAAGGCGCAAGACTTGCAGGAAGTCCGGACCTCGAGAAAACCTATCTGGAAAAAATCCGGCCCGAAAAGATTCGACTGCAGCTGGAGTATGTGCGAAAGCGTTCCTTTGGGACGGACATGAGAATTCTGCTGGAGACATTCAAGGTGCTCATGTTCAAGCAGAGACCCATGGCACAGATGGAGCCGAGACCGCGAGGTGGCGATTGAGGAACGGAAGTAAGCGCAATGGGAATCCCCAGGAAACATCGGTAAATCAGGCTCTGCTGTGGGAGATGTACAGGACCATGATGCGCATTCGAATTGCCGAAGAGTCGATCGCCAAGTTGCTGGAGAGCGAAGAGATTCGCTGCCCAACGCATCTCTACACGGGCCAGGAAGCCATCGCGACGGGAGTATGCGCGGCGCTGACCAAGGAGGACTACATTTTCGGAGGTCATCGCTCACATGGACATTACCTGGCTAAGGGTGGCGATATCCGGGCCCTGATGGCTGAGCTGTACGGGAAGGTTTCGGGGTGCGCTCGTGGTCGCGGAGGCTCGATGCATCTGGTAGCTCCGGAAGTGGGTTTGTTGGGGACTGTACCACTGGTTGCCGCCACTATTCCTATCGCCGTTGGTGCTGCGCTTGCCTGCAAACTTCGCGGGGAGCAAAGAGTGAGTGTGCCGTTCTTTGGCGATGGTGCAACGGAAGAAGGTCATTTTCATGAATCCTTGAACTTGGCAGCCCTTTATTGCCTGCCAGTTATTTTCATCTGTGAAAATAATCTGTATTCAAGCCACATGCACATCAGTGAGCGCCGGGTGAAAGGCAACATCTATCAGTTTGCCGAAGTCCACGGAATTCATGGCGCCAGCCTGGATGGAAACGACGTAATCGCCGTATATCAGGCGGCGGTGAAAGCGGTTGACCGCGCCAGAAACGGCGCGGGACCAACACTGCTGGAATGCCGCACTTATCGGTGGAGGGGACACGTGGGCCCCGCAATGGATATGGATGTCGGCGTAAAGCGTAAAGACGAACTAAAAGATTGGCTGCCGAAGGACCCATTGGCAAGAACAAGATTTCAATTGGCGAAGGCGGGTAGGCCCCAAACGGAAATTGATCAGCTGGAGCGGGAAGTTATGGGCGAAGTTCAAAACGCCATCCGGTTCGCCCGCGAATCGTTCTATCCCCCGAAGAATGACTTGAAGGATTACGTTTTCGTTGACGCCAAGGCGGACAACTAATATGCGTGCACTAACTTACGCACAGGCGATGCGGGAGGCTTTCGCTCAACTGCTCGCCTTCGACCCGCGCGTCTTCGTGATTGGTCAAGGAGTATGGAGCCCATGGTATGCGGGCGCGAGTTTAAAGGAGCTCGAGAAAGAGTTCGGCCGAGATCGCATTATCGACTCTCCCGTGTCAGAAAATGCCACGACGGGAGCTGCCATTGGCGCCGCTCTGGCTGGAATGCGTCCGATCGTGTTTCACCCTCGAATGGATTTCATGTTGCTCGCTGTAGATCCCATTGTGAACCAAGCCGCCAATTGGTCTTACATATTTGCAGGCCAAGTCCAGGTGCCGGTGGTGATCCGTGCTTCTATCAACCGGGGTGGCGAACAAGGAGCCCAGCACTCCCAGGCATTGCAGGCGCTGTTCATGCACGTCCCAGGATTGAAGGTGGTAATGCCGGCTACCGCCTATGATGCAAAAGGGCTTCTGATCGCCGCAGTCAATGACGGCAATCCGGTCATGTATATCGATGACCGATGGTTGTACGACGAACCGGGCGAAGTGCCGGAAGAAATGTATGAAGTCCCCATTGGTTCCGCAGCGGTGCGGCGAATGGGCACGGACGTTTCGATCGTCGCCACGTCCTACATGGCCGCACAGGCGGTGAACGCTTCAAAGGTGCTGGAACGACGCGGGATTGATGCGGAAGTGATTGATCTTCGGTCAGTTTCGCCCTGGGACCGCGAAACCGTCTTGAACTCTGTCCGCAAGACAGGATGCTTGGTCGTTGCGGACGCTGCCTGGAAGACGTGCGGCGTAACTGCCGAACTAGCAGCTTCGGTTGCTGAAGAGGCATTCGATGATTTGAAGGCGCCGATCGCCAGAGTTTGTTTGCCGGATGTGCCTGCACCTACCAGCGCTCCACTAGAAAAAGCGTACTACCCAGGAGCCGAAGAGATCGTCTTAGCAGCTGAGCGTGTGCTAGATCAAAAGGAGAAGAGATGGGCAATCGCGTCCCGTTCGTTGATCCGAAAACACATTACCGCACATTGAAAACTGAAGTCGATTCGGCCATCACGGGCTGCCTTGCGAAGGGCGATCTGGTCTATCGCCAGCAGTTGAAGGACTTTGAGCAAAGACTAGCCGCATTCGTCGGAGTGAAACATGCCGTGGGTGTGAATAGCGGATATCACGCTTTGCACTTTTCCTTGCTTGCCGCAGGAGTCGGGCCAGGTGACGAGGTGGTGACCGTGGCGCACACATTTGTGGCCACGGTGTCAGCCATCGTGCATTGCGGCGCGAAACCCGTGCTTATTGACGTTGCTCCCGACTACAACATGGATCCAGGCTTGCTTGAACAGGCTATAAGTCCAAAGACGAAGGCCATAATCCCAGTGCACCTCAACGGACGCATTTGCGACATGGCCCGGATCATGTCTATTGCCGAACGTCACGGCCTGAAAGTGATCGAAGACGCGGCGCAAGCACTCGGCGCGACTTTCATGGAAAAGAGAGCCGGAAGTTTCGGGTTGACGGGATGTTTCAGCTTTTATCCCTTCAAGATTCTCGGAGGTTTCGGAGATGGCGGCGCGGTAACCACGGACGACCCGGAGGTTGCTCGCATGATCAGCCTGCTTCGCTACAATGGCGAGGATCGAGACACCGGCGAATACCATTACCACGGGTATACAGCGCTGTTGGACAATGTCCAGGCAGCGGTCCTCGACGTTAAGTTAAAGCACCTCCCAGACTGGATCCAGCATCGTCGCCGGATAGCAGCGCTTTATGGGCAAGGCCTCGAAGGTATCCCGGGTTTAACGCTGCCACATTTTCACAACCCTCATTTCCTCGATATCTACCAGAACTATGTAGTCAGGACGCAGAGGCGAGATGCGTTGCGCCAGTACTTGAAAGACCAAGGAGTGGAAACGCTGGTGCACTGGCCAAAGCCCTTGTGGGAGCACAAGGATCTCGGTCTTGAGAATCCCGGCCTTCCCGCGACGCAGAGCTTTTGCAAGGAAGTCATCTCTTTGCCCATGAGCGCAGAAACAACTCCCGAGCATGTGGAGATCACCGTCGGTTGCATCCACAACTTTTTTGCTTCACGCCCCATGGCGCTAAGAACCGCGGTGGCGGACTAACGAGGAAAATCGTGACACTGTCCCTGAGCAAGCGCAGCGCACGCATCGAGCAAGCCGAGATTCGAGCGATGTCCATCGAATGCGAGAAAGTCAGCGGGATTAATCTGGCGCAGGGAGTTTGCGACACGAAGGTTCCTTTTCCCGTCCGGGAAGGCGCGCATCGAGGAATAGAAAACGGCGCCAACAGTTACACCCGCTTCGACGGACTTGCCCAGTTGCGAGAGGCCATCGCTCGAAAAATGCAACGATTCAACGGGATCACGGCCGACCCAGAAACGGAAATCGTGGTCAGCGCGGGTTCCACAGGGGCTTTTTACTGTGCGTGTCTCGCTTTGTTGGATCCGGGCGACGAGGTAATCCTGTTCCAGCCGTATTATGGCTATCACCTCAATACGTTGTTGGCTGTGGAAGCGGTTCCGCGCTACGCCAAACTCCAGCCACCGGATTGGTCCTTTTCAATCGATGAACTGGAAGGAATTGCCAATTCGCGAACAAAAGCCATTGTGGTGAACACGCCCGGGAATCCGTCGGGAAAGGTATTTTCTCGTGCGGAATTGGAAACCATCGCGGAGTTTGCGGCACGTCACGAGCTCTTCGTGTTCACGGATGAGATTTACGAATATTTTCTCTATGACGGCCGGTCCCACGTCAGCCCGGGTTCACTGGATGGGCTGGCGGAGAGAACCATAACGATTTCGGGATTCTCAAAAACCTTTAGCATCACCGGGTGGAGGATTGGATACTCGGTGAGTGCGGCGCAATGGGCTAAAAGGATCGGCTACATGAATGACCTGATCTACGTCTGCGCTCCTTCTCCGTTGCAGTACGGCGTTGCCATTGGACTTTCCCTGCTCGATGACGGGTTTTATCAGGAACTCGCTCTCGAATACGCCAAAAAGCGCGATCGGATATGCGAAGTTCTCGAGCAAGTTGGACTCCGGCCTTATATCCCTCAGGGGGCGTATTACGTCCTTGCGGATGTCTCCTGTTTGCCCGGCAAGAATAGCAAGGAAAGAGCAATGGCCTTGCTGGAGCAGACCGGCGTTGCTTGCGTTCCTGGTGAAGCTTTCTTTCATGACGGCGGTGGAGAAGATTTAGTGCGTTTCTGCTTTGCAAAGAAAGAGGAAGAACTCCACGAAGCCTGCCGGCGTCTGCAGCGGCTTTCCCGCATCGGCCGGCGCGCCGCGTCTCCAGCCGCTCATTAGCAGGCTGCTGAAAAAGTCCTTTTACTGTCATCCCGAGCGCAGCGAGGGATCTGCTTTTTCCGAAAAGGCCAAGAAAAAGCAGATTCCTCGTCGCCCGCGGCTACTCGGAATGACACGACTGGAAGTTTTTTAGCACCCTGTTAGAGAGACTTCAAAAAGCGAGTCGCGAAGCTGAGGCTGTCCGCGCTTGAACTGCAATCTCGCTTTCTCATTTGCGCCCTTTTTGCAAACAACCCTCGAGGCCTCGAAGCAAGAGCAAGTTTCAAATTCACCGCTTCACAAGCTTGTCTAGCCTAGTTCAGCTCGGTCCCTGATTTATTGGCACGCGGATTCGATTCGGAAAACCATGACGCATAAGGCGCCATTATTGCTCTTAAGATACAGACCCTGGTTCATCGGTGTTTTCCAGGCTTGGCTCATCATTTGTTCCCTTTGCTTTGCCTGGTTGCTGCGGTTTGATTTCAGCGTTCCCTACCGCCCCGTCCTGTTATCTGCGGTTCCAGTCCTTCTGCTAGCCCGGCTAGCGGCGATGGCCTATTTCGGATTACTCCGTGGTTGGTGGAAGTATGTCGGCATTAGGGATGGCATCGACATCTTGAAGGCCGTAGGGACCGGGTCGGTTTTTTTCTTGATCATCATGAGGTTTGTTCTTAAGGCCACGAGCTTCCCGCGCGCTGTCTACGTACTCGAAGCGCTACTCACAGCGGGATTGTTAGTTGGTGTGCGCCTATTCTCGCGAGTGGTTGCTGAATCCGTACGTGAAAACATTTCGTCATGCAAGAGAGTGATTCTCATTGGCGCGGGCTCTGCGGCACATACGATTCTTCGCGAAATCCGGCGGCCGGGAAGCGCTTATGTTGCCGTGGGCTGCCTGGACGACGATCAGTCGAAGCTGGGTATTCGGATCGACAATGTTCGTGTGCTCGGTACCGTCAGTCAACTCCCAGAGCTGATCTCTTGCGAGCCCGCGGATGAAGTGCTCATTGCCGTGCCTTCCGCCACAGGGGCGCAAATGCGCAGGTTCGTGGAGATCTGCAATCGCGCGAAAATCAGCTTCCGCACGGTCCCAGCGTTGAAGGACATTATTGCGGGCCAGGTTGCGGTAAGCCAGCTTCGTGAGGTGAGTCTGGAGGATCTGCTCGGGCGAGAGCCCGTGCAGATAGACCTTGAGGCCGTCCGCAGCGAGATTGCGGGCCGAACCGTTCTTGTAACAGGAGCCGCCGGCTCAATCGGGTCGGAGCTGAGTCGCCAGTTGCTCGATTACAGCCCTGCTCGACTTATCTGTCTGGATCAAAGCGAAACGGGACTCTTCTTTCTCCGCTTGCGGCTTATGGAGCATAAGAATGACACCGAGCTTGTCTTTAGTGTTGCCGATGTTTGCGATGCTCAGCGCGTGCGCAGTTTGCTATCGGAATTTGCACCGGAAATTATCTTTCATGCGGCAGCATACAAACATGTTCCGATGATGGAGTCCAACGTGCCGGAGGCGGTTAAGAACAACGTGCTTGCCTTGAAGGACTTGCTGGAACTAGCTTCAGACGCCGCTTGCAAAAGCTTTGTCTTGATTTCTTCCGATAAAGCGGTGAATCCAACTAATGTCATGGGTGCAACCAAACGAATCTGCGAATTGATCCTCTCGTCTCGTCCGGCCAATGGCATGCGGTGTGTTTCTGTGCGCTTTGGAAACGTGCTGGGTTCCAGCGGCAGCGTGATCCCGGTGCTGAAACAGCAACTCCGCAACTACCAACCGTTGACAATTACTCATCCGGATATCAAGCGCTTCTTTATGATTACTTCCGAAGCCGTGGCCTTGGTTCTACAGGCTTTCGCGATTGGAAACCACGGCGATATTCTTGTCTTGGACATGGGAGAGCCAGTGCGAATTCTGGACCTGGCTCACAGCCTCATTCGCCTTTCCGGTAAATCCGAGGACAGTGTGGAAATCCGGTTTACGGGCTTGCGCGAAGGAGAAAAGCTCAAGGAAGAGCTTTTCTATGAGCATGAAGTAATAGCCCCTACCACTTGTGAAAAGATCAAGCGAACAAACGGGGCGCACAGAGACTGGGCCCAGCTGTGCCACCAACTAGAAGAACTTCGCTCATCGATATTCATCAACGGGGCAGCGCCAGTCCGTGACAAAATTAAAGAAATTGTGCCGCAGTATTCCTTCCAACAACTTCCGCGAAAGCAGAAAATCGACACAGCGCGAGCCGAGGCGCACTTCAAAAAAGCAGCGGGCCACGATTAGCTAGCTGTCCTCTCCACCTTTCGCAGTTTTCCCGCGTCTTCCAGCCATCCAAACCTGCAAGGGATCTCTCCTGACTAACACATCCAAGTTCATTCCCACCAATTCTGCACAACTTTGGCAACGAGTTCCATTTCGGGAAA
>JBGOTL010000040.1:0-27947 GCA_041476465.1 Candidatus Acidiferrum sp.
AGAATGGCCCCGGGTCCACGCAACCATTCAGCGGCTGGGCCTGACACCGGAAGAACTAGAGGCGGCCGCAAAACGCGGGTCGAAGCCGAAAGTCAAAGGGGAGGAGCGTTGAAGCCATGGCATGCATAGAAGCACGCGGTCTGCGAAAGGCATTCGGAACAACGGTCGCGGTGGACGGTATCGATTTGCGTGTCGAAGAGGGCCGCATTCTCGGACTCATCGGCCCCAACGGCGCAGGCAAGACCACAGCGCTCAATGCGATTTTAGTCCTCACCTCATATCAGGGTGAGCTGAGGGTGCTCGGACGAGACCCCTGGACGGAGCGCGAAAAACTCATGCGCGATGTCTGCTTCATTGCCGATGTCGCCGTGCTGCCGCGGTGGATCAGGGTTTCGCAGGTGCTCGAATACGTCGCCGGCGTGCATCCACGATTCGATGGTGCGAAAGCGGAGGGGTTTCTTGCGAACACAAACATCCGGAGCGCCAGCAAGGTCCGGGAATTGTCAAAGGGCATGGTGGCCCAGCTGCACCTCGCTCTGGTCATGGCCATTGACGCGAAATTGCTGGTGCTGGACGAGCCGACGCTTGGCCTGGACATCCTGTATCGCAAGCAGTTCTACGATTCACTGCTGAACGACTACTTCGATCGCAACCGCACCATCGTGGTGACCACCCATCAGGTGGAAGAAGTCCAGCACGTTCTAACTGATCTCATGTTCATCAACCGCGGCCGCATCGTGCTCGATTGCAGTATGGAAGAATTCGAGTCGCGCTATCTGGAAGTGACGGTGAATCCCGAGCAGGTTGCGGCGGCACGGGCGCTCCAGCCGAGTCACGAACGCCAGTTGCTCGGTCGCAGCATTCTGCTGTTCGATCGTGTCGATCGCCAGCAACTCGCCGCACTTGGTGACGTGCGCACTCCCAGCATCGCCGATGTGTTTGTTGCCGTGATTAGCAATCATGCAAGCGAGGCAAAAGGAGCCGCTAGATGAATACTCTATCGAACGCCGTGCCGGAGGCTCCCCTCGGCTCGCAGGTCATCGCGCCCGCAGCCATTTCCCCGTCGCGGCGCATGTACTGGTCGGTGCGACGGGAATTGTGGGAGAACCGCTCGATCTATATCGCGCCGCTGGCCGTCGCCGGAGTCTTTCTGTTCGGCTTCCTCATCAGCCTGGTGCGTCTCCCCGACAAGATGCGCCATGCATTTGCGCTTGACCCGGTGCAACAGCGATCTGCAATCCAGCAACCGTACATACTTGCGGCGGGTCTGTTGATGTTGACCGCGATGATCGTTGGGGTGTTCTACTGTCTGGACGCACTGTACGGCGAACGCCGCGATCGCAGTATCCTCTTCTGGAAGTCGCTGCCCGTTTCCGATCTCACCACTGTGCTCTCGAAGGCGAGCATTCCACTCATCGTTCTTCCATTGCTCACGGTCGCGATCACCATTACCACGCACATGATTATGCTGCTGCTGAGCAGTGCAGTGTTGCAGGGCAGCGGCTTACGCGTTGCGACAGTATGGACACAGTTGCCGTTGTTCCGCCTGTCGTTCATCCTGCTCTACCACCTCGTGATCGTGCATGGCCTGTGGCATGCGCCGTTCTACGGCTGGCTGCTCCTGGTCTCAAGTTGGGCGAAGCGCGCGGCATTCTTATGGGCTTTGTTGCCACCTCTTGCGATCGGAATCGTGGAGAAGATCGCCTTCAACAGTTCGCATTTCGCCGACCTACTTTTGTACCAACTCAGCGGTGGGGGACGAATGGACGCCGCACAAGTACCGGGCAGCGCCCCATTCGACATGCTCGGGCAATTCGAGCCCGGAAGGTTGTTGAGCGCGCCAGGTCTGTGGATCGGGCTGGCATTCGCTGCGGCATTCCTCGCTGCAGCGGTCCGGCTGCGCCGCTACCGGGAACCGATCTGATTCACATGCACGCTTGAGCAGGAAGTCCGCTCATTGAGTAACACAAGAGGATAGCTAGGATGAAATATTCACCCGTTTTAGTTTTCCATATTTGCGCTGCGATCATCGGGTTGCTCTCTGGCTCGGCGGCATTGATTTTTCGCAAAGGTTCACGCCTGCATCGAGCGGCTGGAAACGTATTTTTCATATCGATGCTGGGTATGTCCGGAAGTGGTGCCTATATGGCGGCATTTATCAAACCGAATATGGGTAATGTTTTCGGCGGCGTTTTGACGTTCTATTTGGTTGCAACGGGTTGGATGACCGTTATACGCAAAGAGGGAGAAACCGGCATTCTCGAATATGGCTTGCTGCTTCTCGCATTGGCGCAGGGCGCGGGCGGCCTGCTCTATGGTTGGGAAGCAGCGCATAGCGCGACGGGCTTAAAGGAAGGATATCCCCCCGCGCCCTATCTTGTCTTTGGGTCCGTGGCTTTGCTTTGTGCCACCTGGGACGTTCGCTTGTTCATTCGCGGAGGTGTTTATGGCGCGCAACGTATCTCGCGTCATCTTTTGCGTATGTGCCTTGCACTCTTAATTGCCGCATTCTCTTTTTTCCTTGGAAAGCAGCAACATTTCCCCGAGGCTATTCGCGGTACTCAGCTCCTTAATCTGCCGATCTACATAATTGCCGCATCCATGATTTTCTGGCTGGTCCGCGTCCGGTTCACAAATGCGTACAAGAATCCTAAAAATAAGTTGGCTCCACTTGCCAATTGAAGAAGGTTGAAATCACAATTGCTCTGTCCGCGAAGGACATTTGGCGAACAGGAAAGATAAGGGCTTAAGTATTTTCCGCAGCCTATTAGGCTTTGCCACTCCTGAACAGATTCAGCGCCCAAGTTCATGAACTTGCCCCGCGGGAGGCGTCCGCAAAACTCCGATTTGTGCGCAAGGCAACTTGACGATACTATCTGGCGACTCGCCATGCGCCGCCTCACTCTCCATCGCTTCTCACTTTCCCTGGCCATGGCGCTTCTCACCTGCGTTTCCGCGGGCGCGCACCAGGAGATCGACTCCGCCTACGGCCCGCTCCCCGTCTTCGAACTTCACAGCGGCTTCTGGACCAATCTCCATCACACGCTCTACCACGAAGCCAGGCAGCGCTCCGCTGCGCCCAACAACGCCAGCACGCCTGCCAAGTCGTCCGGCCCCGCTCTGAAGCGCGCGCCCGATTCCGCGCAGATTCTTACTCCCGAGGAGCAGAAGGCCTGGGACGCCGCTATTTCCTTTTACACCGCGAACTACGCGGGCAAGGACCTGCTCTTCAACACCGAGATGGCGCTGCTGAAAAATCAGCTTGGCGATTTCGAGGATTGCGACGAACTCACCGGCAGAAAGAAAAAATCTTGCGACGCGGGCCTGCCCGGAAAAATCGCCCAGGTCCTGGAAGCCGCCGCGCCGGTCTATCGCGCGCACTGGTGGCCGGAACATGACCGCGCCAACCGCCGCTGGGTCGCCCGCGTCGCGCCGCTCATCCGCGAGCGGGGCGTGGGCCTTTCCCAGCGGCTGGCCGATATTTACCAGGCACGCTGGCCCAAGGAAAAAATCCGTGTGGACGTTTCGGCCTACGCCAACGCCGCGGGCGCCTACACCACGCTCGATCCGCTGCGCGTCACCATCTCCAGCACCGACCCGCGCAATCAAAGCGCCGCCGCTCTCGAGGTTCTCTTCCACGAAGCCTCGCACGGCATCGCGCAGCCCGTCGAAGCCGCCATCATTCGCGATTGCCATCAACGCGACAAAGCCATTCCACGCGACCTCTGGCACGCCCTCATCTTCTACACCACCGGCGAAGTCATCAAGCCGGTCTTGTCCGGCGAGAACGCAGCTCAGGAAGACTATGTCCCTTACGCCGTGCGCGAAGGCCTCTACCAGCGCGGCTGGGACGATTATCTGAAGCTGCTCACCCAATTCTGGCAGCCCTACCTCGATGGGAAGTCCACCTTTGACGATGCCATCGCCCGCATGGTCTCCGCGCTGTAACCAAACTGCTGTGGTTTGTCGGACACGCGAGGTTGTGCTAGGCTTTGCTTTGCGAAATTAAGCCCGGCTGAAAGCCACGCAAGCACCTGCAAGTGTGACCGCGGAGCGGTCAACGCAGTGCGTGACCGTGAGACCGTCAACGCGTCGCGAAGCACTCTCCTTCCTGTTCCCGAAAGAGCCTCCCCTGGCAGGAGCGTCTCTCCGGAGAGAAGCAAAGCCCGGGCAATCGCATGACAAGGAAAGATACGGCCCATGTCCGCCAAACCAGCAGCTACAAAGACCGAAAAAGAGCCGCGAGAGATCAAGCTCGCGCACTCGCCGGATTCCGATGATGCTTTTATGTTCTACGCGCTGGCCACCCACAAGCTGCCCACGCCCGGCTACAAATACACCCACATCCTTTCCGATATTCAGTCGCTGAACGAAGCCGCTCTCACGGAAACCTACGACGTTACCGCGGTAAGCTTTGCGGCCTATCCTTCCCTGCGCGACAACTACGTCTTGCTCGATTGCGGCGCCAGCTTCGGCGAAGGCTACGGCCCTATCGTGGTCTCTTCCAAATCTTTGAAACCCAAGGAGTTGAAGGGCAAACGCATAGGCGTGCCCGGTCTGAAGACCACCGCTTATCTGGCCCTGAAGCTTTATGAACCGGATTTTGAGCCTGTGGTCATGCCCTTCGATAAAATTATGGAAGCCGTGCAAAACAACGTCGTTGAAGCCGGCTTGCTCATCCACGAAGGCCAACTCTTCTTCCCGCAGCTCGGCTTGCATCGCGTGGTGGACATGGGCGTTTGGTGGCAGGAGCAGACCGGATTGCCATTGCCTCTCGGCGGCAACGCCGTGCGCCGCGCCCTGGGTCCCGCGTTGGGACGCCAGATCGCCAAAACCATTCGCGACAGCGTTTCCTATGGCCTGGAACACCGCGAAGAGGCCTTGAACTATGCCATGCAGTTTGCCCGCGAAATGGACACCGAGCATGCCGACAAGTTTGTCGGCATGTACGTGAACAAGTGGACCCTCAGTTACGGTGACCGCGGCAAGAAAGCCGTAAAAGAATTGATCGCTCGCGGCACAAAGGCTGGACTTCTGCCGGGTCCTCCCACCGTCGAGTTCCTCAGCGAAGAATAAGAAAACAATACGCTTCCCGTAGTGAGAAAGAACTTCGTCACCGAATGAGTGGTTCCGCGTCCTTCCACAGCAACGCCCCGCCTTGACGCTTCCCCCATATTCACTTACTGTCATTTGTCTGCGATGAGCTCCCGTTCGAAAACCTGCGCCGCTGGGCTATGCTTGGCCTTTTCTGTTCCAGGGCTATTGGCACCCAGTGCGCGCGCTCAAGCGGCTGCCGAGGTTCGCGACCACGCCAAGATACCCAAGCCCTGGCCGCAGCAAGCCGTCCGCAGCGCCCATGGCATGGTGGCCACCGACGAGGCACTGGGCTCGCAAGCCGGCGTGGAAATCCTCAAGCGCGGAGGGAACGCCATTGACGCAGCGGTGGCCGTGGCCTTTGCACTGGCCGTCGTCGAGCCCGCCGCGGGCAACATCGGCGGCGGCGGCTTTATGCTGGTGCGCCTGGCCACCGGAAAAACGACTTTTTTCGATTACCGCGAAGTAGCCCCCGGCAAAGCGACACGCGATATGTACATCAAACCGGACGGCAAGCTGGACGAGGAAGCCTCGGTCATCGGCTACCGCTCCGTTGCAATTCCCGGTACGGTCGCAGGGCTGGAGCTGGCCCTGAAAACGCATGGCACCATGAAACTAGCAGACGTCATGGCCCCGGCGATTCGTCTGGCCGAAAACGGTTTCCCAGTCGGTGAAAAGCTGGCGGCACAATTCGCGGCAGAGCGCTCCGACTTGCAGCGCTATTCCGTGAGCCGGCGGATTTTTCTGAAGGACGGCGCGATGTTGCGCGCAGGCGACACCTTGCGGCAACCCGAGCTGGCCGCAACACTGAAACGCATCGCGAAAAACGGCGCGGCGGAATTTTATCGCGGCGAAACCGCGCGCATGCTCGCCGACGATATGAAAGAGCATGGCGGGCTCATCACTCTCGGTGACCTCGCGCGTTACCAGCCAAAGATTCGCGAAGTCTTGCGCGCCTCCTACGAACTCGATGGCCACCAATGGGAAGTGCTGAGTCCTCCTCCGCCAAGTTCCGGCGGCGTTGCCATCATCGAAGCCCTCAACATGCTCAAGGACGTGCCGCTGAAGGGCTGGGACGACGCGCAAAGTATTCACATGGTTGCCGAAGTGATGCGGCGGATCTTTGCCGACCGCGCCGCGTATTTCGCCGACCCGGACTTTTCCAATGTACCCGTGGCGGGGCTAACGGATCCCTGTTATGCGAAGGAACGCGCCGCGACCATCGATTCCGCCAAGGCTTCCACAAGCAAGATCATCGTCGCGGGAACGCCACACACCTGCGGGGTGCTCGCCAGCAAGAACGCAACGCCGGGCGCTGCTACCTTGAACGACGGACCGCACACCACGCACTTTTCCGTGGTGGATGCCGCAGGCAACGCCGTGGCCAGTACCTACACGTTGAACGACAGCTACGGCTCTCACGTCACCAGCACCGCTGGCTTTCTCTTGAACGATGAAATGGACGATTTCACCACGCAGCCCGGCGTGCCCAACGCTCTTTTCGGCCTGATCCAGTCCGAAGCCAACGCCATTGCCCCGGGGCACCGGCCGCTCAGCTCCATGACCCCGACCATTTTGCTGCGTGACGGAAAGCTCAGCTTCGTCACCGGCTCACCCGGCGGGCCCACGATTATTTCCGTGACCCTGCTCAGCATTCTGAACTGGATGCGCCTCGGCATGGAAGCGCAAGCGGCCATCAACGCGCCGCGTTTTCATCACCAGTGGCTCCCGGATCGTATTTTGCTGGAGGAAAAATTTTCCGCCGGCGTCGAGGAAGAATTGAAAGCACGCGGCCACGAAACCACCCGGCGCGGGCACCTCGGCCTGGTAAACGCCATCGGCATCGATCCGCGCACAAACGAGCGGCTGGGCGCAGCCGACCCGCGCGACGACGGCACGGCCTTAGGCTATTGAGAGATTATCTGGTGTTTTGCTCGGTTATGTAGGCGCCGGACTTTAGTCCGGCGCGTGAGCAGCAAGGTTTCTTATAAACTTAATTTTAGCGAAGAGACCCGCCGCGCAAGCGGCCCAGGAAGCGCAGCGAACCATGCAGAGACTCTTATCCACCTATCTTTTCGTGTCGCGAAAGCTGACACCAGAAGTGCTGGCGCAGATCGCGGAAGCCGGCTTCCAAGGCGTTGAGATCTTCTGCACGCGCAGCCATTTCGATTACTCCACCAAAACGGAAGTGCGCGCCATGGCCGTGGCCCTCGCGGATTGCCGCCTGTCGCTGGCTTCGCTGCACGCCCCGACCAGCCGCGACCTGGACGTGAGTCGTGAAGGCGGCATTCCTCTCTCCATCTGTGAGGTCGAGCGCGTCCGGCGCGTCGAAGCCATGGATGAATTGAAACGTGTCATCGATGCATCCGAGGAACTCCCGTTCTCGCGCCTGGTGCTGCACATGGGCGGCACTCGCGAGAATTCCGATCCGCGCAAGCGCGACGCCGCTTTCAGCTCCCTCGAGCACCTGGTCCTGCACGCGCATCACGCCGGCGTGACCATCTGCGTCGAAAACACCCCCAGCGAGATGGGGGACCCCGCCTATTTGCGCTCGTTCGTTGATGAAACGCGGCTTACCGGCCTGCGTTTTAATTTTGATATTGGCCACGCGTACCTTGCGGAAGGCCCGGAGGACCAGCGCATTGCCAAAAGTTTCGAGCCGCTGTGCGAACTGGTGGCCAGCGCGCACATTCACGACAACCACGGCGAAAAAGACGAGCATCTGCCGCCCTCCGAAGGGTCCATCGACTGGACTGCGGCGGTCAACTTACTAAAGACCACTCCAACCGAGAATCTTCCGTTGATGCTGGAGCTCAAAGAAAAAACTGGGCCGGATGCGCCGAGCCTCTCGGAACAGCTTGCGTCAGCGCGTCAAGCCATGGATCGCGTTGAAGAGGAATGGTCATGATAACGCGAGTGGTGGCCTCAGCCACATCCTGGCAGCGAGTTCCGTTCTCGGCAGGCGATTCCATCCTGTATGTACGCGTATTTGATACAGAACAATTTGGCTGCCTCAAGATCGGTCTGATTCCGCAGCAGATGGAAGACAAATGGTTTATCTACTATGAGGAACCACATCTTTACTTCCATCGCAGTTGGACCGGCCAACCTGTATATCGATTGGCCTTGCGAACGACGCAGAATGGCGCTGAAGTATGTCAGGCCCTTTAGAGCAAACCGCTAGCGGAAGCCCGCGTCGCGAATCCCGGCTACCAAGTTTGACTCATCGACTTTCTGATAGGCAATCTGCTGCTCGGCGAAGCAAAACCATTTCTCGTTCCTGAAGGGCTTGCGGAGCCAGCTCCCGGGATCTTTCAGCACCACGTCGCGGGAACGGGCTTTCCTGAGTCACCAATTCCGCCCAAAAAGTCCAAGTGACGCTGCAGCTTCCCGCTGCCGGGCCGCCTCGAGTGCAATGATTTGACTAATATTCTGACCATGGGCTAAAATAGTGGTCATTGAGGTTTTCTTATGAAGGAAGTTGCGATATCGGAATTCAAAGCCAAGTGTCTGGCGCTGCTCGAGCAAGTTAACAAGACGAAGAAACCTCTCCGCATCACGCGTCACGGCAAGCCCGTCGCGGAAGTGGTTCCTCCCACGGCCGTCACGGATCGCGCGGCCTTGATGGGTTCGATGAAGGGCCAGATAGATATTCTCGGAGACATTATCTCACCAGCAACAGATGAGAACGAGTGGGAGGTTCTGCGCGATTGAAGCTCTTGCTTGACACCCACATCTGGATTTGGTTCCTTCAGAATCCAGAACAAATAGCCGTACGCACACTTGAGCAGTTGACGGACCCGGCAAACGAACTCTGGCTCTCTCCGATCAGTACCTGGGAAGCCTTGATGTTGCAACGCAAAGGGCGGATTCGATTGCCCACAGATCTGTCTGAGTGGCTGCGCAAATCTACTGCGGGAATAATTGAGGCTCCACTCACTCATGAAATCGCGCTCGCGTCCCAGCGACTCACACTTCATGGAGATCCCGCCGACCGCTTTCTCGTCGCTACGGCCCAAGTTCTCGATCTAATCCTTGTTACGGCAGACGAAAAGCTGCTGGCACTATCAACAATCAAGACCCTGGGCAATCGTTAGCGCCCTTGCAGGCCCAAGATTCTTGATGTGGCCGCTTCTCTGTTAAAATGTTCGTTTGCTGTGACGGCAAAGAACCTCACTATGACGACGATCACGATTGAACAGGCGGGGAAATACGACCTGCAGGAAGTTACCCTGCGCGGTTGGCTCTATAATTTGCGGGAATCAGGAAAGCTCATGTTTCCGATTTTTCGCGATGGTACCGGTATCATCCAGGGTGTTTGCGCGCTCAAGGAAAATCCCCAAGCGTTTGAAGCCCTGAAGGGGCTCACGCAGGAATCCAGCGTTATCGTCACCGGAAAAATCCGCGCCGAGCAGCGAGCCCCCGGCGGTTTCGAAATCGGCGTCAGCAAAATCCAAATCGTACAAAAAGTTTCGGAAAGCACGCCTTTCCCCATCCAATTGAAAGAGCACGGCGTGGATTTTCTGCTCGACCAGCGCCACCTGTGGATTCGCACCCCGCGCCAGGCTTCCATCCTGCGCATCCGCGCGGAGGCCGTGCGCGCCGCGCGCAACTATATGGACAGTCAGGGCTACACGCTCACCGACGCGCCGATCTTTACCCCGGCGGCTTGCGAGGGCACCTCAACACTTTTCGAAGTCAATTATATTGACGATCAGAAAGCCTACCTCACGCAGAGCGGCCAGCTGTACATCGAAGCCACCGCCATGGCGCTCGGCAAGGTCTATACCTTCGGGCCAACCTTTCGCGCGGAAAAATCCAAGACGCGGCGTCACCTGACCGAATTCTGGATGCTCGAACCGGAAGCCGCCTACGCGGAGCTAGGCGACATGATGGACCTGGGCGAAGGCCTGGTCAGCGCCATCGTGCAATCCGTCGTGAAAAACAAATCACGCGAGCTGGAAACGCTCAAGCGCGACACCAAGAAACTCGAAAACGTAAAGCCGCCGTTTCCCCGCATCAGTTACGAGGAAGCCGTCGCAGTGCTCAACAAGCACGGCAACCCCGCAAAATTCGGCGACGATTTTGGCGGAGACGAGGAAACCATCCTCTCCAGCGAATTTGACCGCCCGGTCATGGTGCACCGCTATCCATCCTCGATGAAGGCGTTCTACATGCAGCCCGACGCGGCGCGCCCGGAACTAGCGCTCGCTTTTGACATGCTCGCAACGGAAGGTTATGGCGAAATCATCGGCGGCAGCCAGCGCATTCACGACTACGACCTCCTGGTGAAGCGCCTGCGCGAGCACAACCTGCCGGAAGAACCGTTTCAGTGGTATCTGGACCTGCGCCGCTACGGCAGTGTCCCGCACGCGGGCTTCGGGCTGGGCCTGGAGCGCACCGTCGCCTGGATTTGCGGAACAGAACACATCCGCGAAGTGATTCCCTTCCCGCGCATGATTTACCGGGTATACCCTTGATTCTCAGCAGGGGAAGAAACCACCATGCCGCAAAAAGTTAGAATTATCGGAGTACCCATGGACCTCGGCCAAAGCCGCCGCGGCGTGGACATGGGTCCCTCCGCCCTTCGCGGCGCGGGTCTGCAGGCCAGCATCAAAAAGCTCGGGCTTCAGGTCGAAGACATCGGCAATCTTTCCGTCAAGCAACCGGAAGAAATGCCCATCGGCGAAAAGCGCGCCAAGTATCTGCAGGAAATTGCGGAAACCTGCGGCGACATCGCCGCCGCTACTGAAAAATCCTTGGCGGAAGGTTTTCTCCCGCTGGTTTTGGGCGGTGACCATTCCATTGCCGCGGGGGTCGCCGCCGGGGTCGCCAACTTTTTCCGTAAAGACAAAAAACAGATCGGCTACCTTTGGCTGGATGCTCACGGCGACATGAACACTCCCGAATCTTCTCCTTCGGGCAACGTCCATGGCATGCCTCTCGCGGTCATCATGGGCTACGGCGCGCCCGAGCTCGTCGACCTTCTCGGCTTCAAGCCCAAAGCCGAACCCGGCAATATCGTCATCGTCGGTGCCCGCGACCTCGATGCCCAGGAACGCAAAATCGTGAAGAAGTCCGGCGTCCACGTCTTCACCATGCGCGACATTGACGAACGCGGCATGCGCGAAGTCATGGCCGACGCGCTCAAGTACGCCATGGACGATACCGCGGGCATCGCCGTCAGTCTCGATATGGATTTCGTCGATCCCGCCGATGCCCCGGGCGTCGGTACTCCCGTTCGTGGCGGAGTTACCTACCGCGAAGCCCATTTGGCCATGGAAATGATCTCCGATACCGAATCCATGGTTTCTCTCGAAGTCGTCGAGATTAATCCCATCCTCGACGAGCACAATCGCACCGCGCTCCTGGGTGTGGAACTCGTGCTCTCCGGCCTGGGACAAAGAATTTTGTAAAAGCCGGAAAGAAGATTTTGTGACCACGGAAACAAAACGATTGCGCATTGGAGTTCTCTTCGGCGGGCGTTCCGGCGAGCATGAAGTGTCGCTCGCCTCGGCGGCATCCATTATCCGCGGGCTGGATCCGGACAAGTACGAAGCCGTCCCCATCGGCATTTCCAAAGATGGCCATTGGCTGATCGGCACCGGCGCGCAGAAAACGCTGCAGGAAGTTTTGCGCGGTGGCCGGCGCGTGATGCTCGCGGCGGACCCCACCGAAGCGTCGCTGATTCCGCTCGATCGTGGCAGCGGGGCGCAACGCATTGATGTCGTATTCCCCGTAATTCACGGCACGTTCGGCGAAGACGGTACCGTGCAAGGTTTGCTGGAGCTGGCGGGACTTCCCTTTGTGGGCGCCGGCGTCCTGGGCTCGGCCATCGGCATGGACAAAGATGTCGCGAAACGCCTCTGCCAGACCGCGGACATTCCTGTGGTGCCGTGGGTTACCGTGCACCGCGCGGACTGGGAGAAGCGGCCCGAGGAAATTCAGCTGGAAATCGAAAATAAATTTGACTACCCGGTGTTTGTAAAACCCGCGACGCTGGGATCTTCCGTGGGAATGTCCAAGGTGCATTCGCGCGAAGAGCTGGCTCCGGCCCTGAATCTGGCCGCGGAATTCGCGATGAAAATTCTGGTCGAGAAAGCCGTCAGCGCAAGAGAAATCGAAATCTCCGTGCTGGGCAACAGCGATCCGCAGGCCTCCCTCCCCGGCGAGATCGTGCCGCACCGCGAATTCTATGATTACGCCGCAAAATATCTGGAAGAAGGCACCCAGCTCTTGATTCCCGCGGACTTGAAGCCCCTGCAAGTGAAAAAAATTCAGATTCTGGCCATCGCCGCATTCCGCGCGCTGGAATTGAGCGGAATGGCCCGCGTCGATTTTTTCCTCGAAAAGAGCACGGGGAAAATTTATCTCAACGAAGTCAACACCATTCCCGGCTTCACCTCCATCAGCATGTATCCAAAGCTCTGGGAAGCCAGCGGAATCCCTTTCCGCGAGCTGATCGACAAACTAATTGAGCTAGCCTTGGAGTTGCACAGCGAAAAAGCCCGCACCAAATATCAGATCGAGTTGCCGGAAGGCACTGGCGGCGCGTTGGAAGCCTAGCCCACCGCTCAAAAGGCCCTTTACCGTCATCCCGAGCGCAGCGCGTTTTGTGCGTCCCGAATGGGTTCGCGAGACGAGGGATCTGCTTTTTCAATAAAGCCAAGGCTGCTGCCATGCTCTTGAACCGACCTAACCACGCGGAAAGCATTTACTCCGGCGTGGGTATTTTGTTAGGGTTTTCAGTGCCGCCGGGCGGCGCGGCCCTTGCGCTGTACCGGCGGCAACTCTGACCTACGCTCGCAGGCAGGAGAAAACGAAATGTCCTTGCTCGAACCACCTGCCGAAACACCGAACAAAGCACGCGCCATGACCATCACCCTGGTTGCGCTGATTTTTGTTGGCGCCGTTATTCTTTATTTTACCTTCCGCTACTACCCGGAAAAAAAAGCAGTAGAGAATTTTTTCGATGCGCTGGTGGCGGGCGACACCACGCAAGCCTACAAACTCTGGAAGCCGGGCGAGAATTATCTACTGAATGATTTTCTCGCGGACTGGGGACCCACCGGGTACTACGGGCCGGTAAAAAGCTACAGAATCACCAAAGCCAGCGCCCCACGCGGCGGAAACGCCGTCGGAGTGACTATCGAAGTCAGCCCATTTTCGCCGATGCCGGATGCTTCCGACGCGGAAAAGAGCCGCAAGACGCACGTCATGAGCATTTGGGTTTTGTCATCGGACAAGTCTTTCAGTTTCCCGCCATAGTGGTTTGAGGCCAAACAGAGAGAAAATCGAAGAGAGATCCCTCGACTCCAGGGCGGCCCCTTCGAGGCTCAGGGCAAGAAAGACCCGCCGCCCCTCCGCTCGGGATGACAGGGTGGTGACAGGTGTGTGCATGTTAGCGACGGATGTCGTCGAGGGCGGCAGCCAGCTCCTTGGGTGTAACGCTGGCGGTGCCGAGCTTTCCTACCACAACTCCAGCGGCGGTGTTGGCGAGCATGGCGGCGTCGGTAAGCGGCGCGCCGGCCGCGACGGCAAGCGCGAGCACGCTGAGCACGGTGTCGCCCGCGCCGGTGACGTCAAAGACCTGGCGGCCGGTGGCGCCGCGCTCGACGCCGGGCTGTCCGACGCGCGCGTAAGTCACTTCAAAACTTGTCGCGGGGATGTGCAGATGCCGCGGCGAAGTTTCTTCAATGATGCTCATGCCCTTTTCGCCGCGGGTGATGACCACCGCGCCACAGCCGAAATGCGCGAGCAACGCGCGGCCCGCTTCTTCCACGGACTTATCGTCCACGAGCGAACGCGTGACGAAAAAGCCGGCTTCCTTGGCATTACAAACAATGGCTCGCGCGCCGCGATATGCGTAAAGGCGCGAAGTCTTCGGCTTCACGAAAACGGGTACACGCAGGCGATGGCAGGCGCTAAGCACGCGGTCCGCGAAATCATCGGTGATCAGGCCTTTGTCGTAATCGGAAAGCACCAGCGCGTCGAGTTTTTTCAGCGCGGCGACGAGCAGACGGAACAATCGCTCTTCGGTTTCCGGGCGGAGCGGTTCGCGGCGTTCGCGATCCACGCGGACGACTTGCTGGTGCCGCGCGATGATGCGGGTCTTTAGGGTGGTAATACGTTTGGGGTCGGCGAGCACGCCGCGATCGTTGATCTTGGCGGCGCGCAAGCAGGCGCGCAGCGCGCGGCCGGGCTCGTCATCGCCCATCGCGCCGAAGGCTTCGACGCGGGCGCCCAGCGTGGCCAAATTTGCCGCAACGTTGACGGCGCCGCCCAGACATTCGCTCTGCGAAACGAAATCGACAACGGGGACGGCGGCCTCGGGAGAGAGGCGCGAGGCAGTACCCCAGAGGTAGCGGTCGAGCATGAGGTCGCCAAGCACGCCGATGCGTTTGTTGCGCAAGCGCGGCAGCAGGCGTTTCAATCGCGGGATAGCATCAGTAAAGCTAGAGTTCATATCGGCTCGATTTGCTCGTCTCGTCTAACTAGAAGCCATCTCATAACTCGCCTTCAGGAGGGCACGGCTTTAGCCGTGCCGAAAAGTCGCCATAATTCAAGGGCTTTAGCCCCTGAGGAAAGTTTTGCAATTCCACTTGGTCTTGTTTATCTCCTCCCCGTTCATTCGTTTGCGATCGTAGCTTCTTCGGGCAGCATCACCGGAATATCGTCGCGCACGGGATAGACGCGTTTGCAAGCCTGGCACTTCAGGCCGGAGCTGTCCGCGAGCATCTTGACCGGGGCTTTGCATACCGGACAAACGAGAATATCGAGGAGTTCTTTCGGGATGGTCATAGGTCTCTCCGTGAAGCGGCGCAAATGGGCGTTGCGGGTGAATCTGGACTGTAACAAAGGGGCAGCGGCGGGGGCAACTGATTGCTGCCGAGCGCGTTGGACGGCGAGTGCCGAAATGGGAAGAGATACCCCCACCCCCGGGGGGTCTGTAACAAATACAAATGAAATGGGTTGGAGTATACTGAACTTGGAAGTGTGTACGGAAAACTGGATGTGGGCAGAGGGGTATACCCCCTCGTTGTGACAACAAGTGTGCGCAGCGAGCTGAAAGGGAAGGAGTTAAAGGGCGTTGTGTTGAGCCACAATGGACGGGAAGAGCGAGGGACAGGGCCAGCGGGAGTGGGAGGGGTGAGAAGGGAAATTCGAGACGTCACGCGGCATGATAGCACGGTCTGGTATCGTTGTAAATACCTTATCTTAACAGTATCCTATATATTCGAATGGAGTGTGGAAAAACCAAGGGAAGTATCCAGACCATGTGCTATATTTTCCCTATGGACCTTTCCGAGATACGTCGGCTGGTAATCATCTCGATGTTCTCGGATGATGAATTGTTTCACCAACTAGCGTTGAAGGGGGGCAACGCACTGAGTCTGGTCTATAATTTTGGCGCCCGCACCTCGGTGGACGTCGATTTGTCCCTAGAAAGTGATTTCGCAAACATTGAAGCCACAAGATATCGAATATTTCGAGCTCTAACCAACCGTTTCGCGGAAGTGAACTATACCGTTTTCGACGGTAAGTTCGAAGCTCGTCCCGCCTTAAACCAAGAGCCAGCGGATGATCGATGGGGCGGCTACGATGTGTTCTTCAAGATTATTGAGACGGCGAAGTATGATGCCCTCTTCGGGGATTTGGACCGCACTCGGCGCGAATCGGCGGTTGTGGGTCCGCTACAACAGAGGATCTTCAAAGTCCAAATCAGCAAACATGAATACTGCGTGGGGAAGCGCGAGGTCGAGTTCGACCATTACACAATTTATGTTTATACACCGGAAATGCTGGCCATTGAAAAACTTCGCGCGATCTGCCAACAAATGCCGGAGTATACCCAACGCGGCCATTCAGCGCCGCGAGCCAGAGACTTTTACGATATCCATACCATCTTGACTACAACCGGTCTGGCCTTGAGTTCGCCTACGAACTTGCAACTGATTGCGGACATCTTTCGAGCGAAAGAGGTCGATTTAAACCTGATTGGGAAGATTGGTTTCTACCGGGAATTTCACCGGCCCGATTGGCGGTCGGTTGAATTGAGTGTCACGGGGGAACTTAAGGAGTTCGATTTCTATTTTGACTTCGTACTTGACCAAACAAAGCTACTCGAATCCCTTTGGGTAAAATAAATGCCATTCCGAGTCGTATACCGTGTCCCGCATATCGTGCGCCAAGTAGAAATCGTACTTAAAAACAAGCTGCTTCAGTCTTCCCCATCTTGGCTCTTCGTATCCCGCTTTCTTCATGTAAAATCCGATTGCTTGATGATACGGATAAACGTAGTCGAGCCCCTTGAGAATCGCGAGCAGCGCATTGACCGACATCTTTTGTTTCGCTGAGCGAAATGCGTGTAGAACCTGATAGACGCCTCCTGCATAATCGGGTCGCACAGTGATGTCGATCAAGGTTCTTTCTAGGTTCGTTACGTCCAAGTTCTCACCTTCTGGAGATTGCGTAGGAACTACACCAAGCCGCCCCGACTGTTTTCCACTGAGAATTGCAATCTGCCAATCCTTGTAGCGAAATACATAGTTGGTTCGCCGCTGTCGGTTGGCGAACGCACGCGCAATGGATTCTTGGCTCATCGATCCACCTGAGCGAGGCTTCGGGCTCTGTTCGAAATTAACGTAGACCGTTTTGGGGATCTGGTCCGTGAGGGAATGGAGGAAGATGGCCGTGGCATGCGACAAGTAGCCGGACTTTCTGAGGGATAAGGCCAACAGGTAGGGTGAGACCTCCCCCCATATATACCGAGCCGGTAAGGCATAGTTCTTAGAGTGTAGCCTTGCTTCTTGCAGTTTCGCCTTCTGAACGAGAAACATGATGAAGTCGTGCGAGGTTGTGGTTTGGGCTAGACGCCAGTCGTCTCGGTGCTTCGACAAAATAGTGTTCAGGTCTTTCCGGGAAAATACGCGCTTGTCCGCTGCGTCAAAAAAAAGTGTGATTTCCCTCTTTGCAAGTTGTAGTCTCGTCGGTGGCATCGTCGTTCGGGTGCTAGCCTCTAAAATCAGTGTCTAGTTTCGGAAGAGGCATTGAGCTGGGTATATATACCCAGCTCAATAGGGTTCTAACGCAGAATAGTAACAAACAACGCCTCTAATATCAAGGGCCTAACTAGAAACCACGAATTTGGATATGGGGTGGATGCAGGTATATATACCTGCATCCACCCCATAATGAAACTACATCACAAGATCGCAAAAAGAATACCAAAGTCAGTTATAGCCAGAAATAAAGCACCGGAATCATCACTGGGGCTGGAGTATAGGTAGAGGAGTCCTGTTTCGACTCATAGACGTTGGCGCTAGGCGACTTTGCGGGCGGATTTTTCGAGGAGTTCGTGGATGAGGGTTTGGTAGGGCTTGGATTGCTTGGCGGCCATGCGCCGGAGTTGGCGGAGGAGTTGCGGGGCGACGCGAATGGCGATGAGCTGCTTGGCGTTTCCCGTGGCGGGGCGGCCGACCCTGCGGGCGCGGTGCAGTTCCGCGGAGGTGGATTCGGGAATGTCGGAGAGGTCGAGCTTGCTATCCGGCATAGGTTTTGCGCTCTTTGCGGGTCGCCTGGCGCGCGCTGATGATGCGGATGATTTCTTTGCCATCTTTCACCTTCCTTGGCGTGTACATGACGATAGTGTATATACACTAATTCAGAGCGGATGTAAAGAGAAAGTGGTACCCAGAATGGGAGCGAGCGGACCGCCTCCCCGACCCGGTCGGGGGCCACTACAAGAAAGCGAACGCCGGCGAGACGCCAGCGCTACAAGAGCCGGAGATGCCGGGCTTCCCGACATGAACCGTCGGGGCCACTACAAGAAAGCGAACGCCGGCGAGACGCCAGCGCTACAAGAGCCGGAGATGCTGGGCTTCCCGACACAAACCGTCGGGACTCCCGGTACACTTCGCCGGGGCGCAGAAGGCGCGGCGGCCGATACAAGACCAAGAAACGCCGGACTGAAGTCCGGCGTCTACAAAAACAAAAGCGAAAGGCACCGGCGAGACGCCAGCGCTACAGGAGCCGAAGGTGCTGGGCTTCCCGACATAAACCGTCGGGATCCCCACAAACCGGGGCAAAGCCCGGCGCCACAAAAGCAAAGGCAAGCGACTAGAGACCGTGCGTTTGGCGGAAGGCGCGGACGACGGCAGCGACGTCGCGCTGCTCGACGTCGACTTGGTAGTTGAGGCGGCGGATGTCGGAGGCGGTGAGTTTGCCGGAGAGTTCGGCGAGGGCGGCGCGGAGTTGGGGGAATTTGGCGAGGGTGGATTGACGAACGATGGGGACGGCGTCGTAGGGCGGGAAATAGTGGCGGTCATCTTCGAGGGCGACCAGGCCGAGGGAGTCAATGAGGCCGTCGGTGGAGTTGCCTGCGACGATGTCGACTTGATGATCGACGAGGGCGCGGTAGATGAGGCCGAGGTCCATGACGCGGGGCTGAGCGGCGAAATGGAGGTTATAGCGCTGGCTCCAGCCGGGGAAGCCGTCGGGGCGCTCGAGGAATTCGTAACCGACGCCGACTTTCCACTTTGACGAAACCGAAACGATATCCGAGATATTGCGAAGATGGAGGCGCTGGGCATCCTCGCCGCGAATGACCATGGCGAAGGTGTTTTCAAAGCCGAGCGGCTCGGTGACTTCGAATTGAAAGCGCTGGGCGTAGAGCTGCTTGACGCGATGGTAGACGGCGGTGGAATCGCCGGCAGGGATTTCATTTAGAACGGCGGTCAGCGCGGTCCCGGTGTATTCGACGTAAAGATCGAGGCCGCCGGACTGCAAGGCTTTGTGAACGAGGAGAGTGCCGCCGAGGTTGGTTTTGCGCTCGACGGGGATGCCGGTGCGGGCTTCGATGTGCTGGGCGAGTAGTTCGGCGAGGATGACTTGCTCGGTGAAAAATTTGGAGCCGATGGTGATTCTTGCAGGATGCGAGGAAAGACAAGCAGTCGTGGAGAGTCCAGCGAGGATAAGGAGGGCGAGTGCAGAGCGGCGCATGTTGGGGTCAATGTCTCACGAAGAGGAAAAAAGAGGGGGGAAAAGATAACGCAGAGACGCAGAGGCCGTTGAGAAGACCAAATGAAGATGGACAAGCAGATTCCTCGACTGCGCAGGCCGACCCTTCGCAGGAGCGAAGGGCAAGAAAAAATCGGCCTGTTTCGCTCGGAATGACAAGTGTTTTGGTTGCCGGAGCATTCAAGAGATCCGGAGGCGGCGCTCGAGGAGGCCGAGGAGAGAATCCGCGAGAATGGCGAGAAGCGCGGCAGGGATGGCTCCGGCGAGGAGCAAGGAATCGTTGACGAGGGCGACGCCGCGGAAGATGAAAGTTCCGAGGCCGCCAGCGCCGATGGCGGCGGCGATGGTGGCGACGCCGATGGTAATGACGGTGGCGGTGCGTATGCCGGCTAGAATGACGGCGAGCGCCAGCGGGAGGCGCACGCGCCAGAGGATTTGCGCGCTGGTCATGCCCATGGCTTCGGCGGCTTCCAGGACGGCGGGATCGATGCCGGTGAGACCAACGTAGGTATTGCGCAGGATGGGGAGAAGCGCATAGAGGACCAGCGCGACGATGGCGGTGCGGCGGCCGATGCCGCCGATGAACGGAATGGGAATGAGGAAGCCGAAGAGCGCGAGGCTGGGGATGGTCTGCAAGATATTGGCAACGGCGAGAGAGATGGCACGCAGAGCGCGATGCTGGACGATGAGCATGCCGAGGGAAACGCCGATAAGAATGGCGATGACCATGGCGATGACCACGAGGAAAAGGTGATCGAGAGTGGCGTCGAGGATTTCGCCGCGATGATCGAGGAAAAAGAGCCACGGGCTCATGCGGAGGCTCCCGGGAGGCTGGGCACCAGCGAAGCGCTGAACGCGCGGGCTTCGGGATGGTCGAGGCGCAGAAATTCCTGAGGGGTAGTGTTCGAGATAATGCTTCCCTTTTCGAGCAGGACGATGCGGGAGGCCAGGAGCAAAGCTTCGCGAAGATCGTGAGTAACGAAGACGATGGTCTTGGCGAGACGGCGGGCCAGGGCGCTGAATTCGCGCTGCAACTCGGCGCGAGTGACGGGATCGAGCGCGCCGAAGGGCTCGTCCATCAAAAGGATGGGAGGATCGGCGGCGAGGGCGCGGGCGACGCCTACGCGCTGGCGCTGGCCGCCGGAGAGTTCGCGGGGGCGGCGGGCGGCGAATTCACGCGGGTCGAGGCCGATCAATTGGAGAAGTTCTTCCACGCGGGCGGAAATTTTCGCGGCATCCCAATTTTCCAGCGAGGGCACGAGAGAGACGTTTTCGGCTACGGTGAAATGCGGGAAGAGGCCGGCTTCCTGGATCACGTAACCAATGTGACGGCGGAGGCGAATGGGGTCCCACGCAGTAGTGGCGCGGCCTTCGACGCGGACTTCGCCGGAGGAAGGAGCGAGGAGACGATTGATGAGGCGGAGGAGGGTGGTCTTGCCGCTGCCGCTGCGGCCGAGGAGCACCAATGTTTCACCTTGATACACGGAGAGTGATATGCCGGAAACAATGAAACGGTCTTCCGTGGCGTGAAGGGGCGCGGCGTGACGGGAGGCGACGGGAACCCGATAGGCCGCATCACGAAATTCGATGACAGCTTGCGGGACGGCTGTGACTTTCGCATTCATTTCGATTGACAGTTTCGCATACCGGGAGAGACCATGTTAGCTCACTCAGCCTCCCTGCACCGATTTTTGGCGCACCCTTCGCTCAGCGATCGCATCGAATGTAAGGGGAGAAAGATATGGGAGCACTCGCCACCGCCGTCCGCATCCGGCACGACCTTCATACCCGCTTGCTGGGAGCCCGCGCGCGCACGGATGAACTTTTCCGGCTGGTGCGTGAAGAAGCGATTTACGACCGGCCGATCCCGGAACGCCATCGCATCATTTTTTATTTGGGACACGTGGAAGCATTTGACTGGAACCTGCTGGCGCAGCGCGCGTTTGGGCTGAGAGGGTTTCAACGGTCTTTTGACGAACTGTTTGCGTTTGGGATTGATCCCGTCGGAGGCGGTTTGCCGACGGACACCGCCGAGGATTGGCCGGCGCGGGAGGTGATCGAGGATTACATCCAGCGGGCGCGGAAAGAACTGGATGCGGCGATCGAAAATACCCTGGCGCGGCCGAGCGAAGGGCATCCGCACCTGATGGCGATGCTGGAAACGGCGATCGAGCACCGCTTGATGCACGCCGAAACGCTGACGTACATGCTGCACCGGCTGCCGACGGAGCGGAAAATTCACGGCCCGATCGAATCGGTCTGGAAGAGGCCGCATCTGAAGAGGCACATGACCGAGATTCCCGCGGGGCGCGCGGCGCTGGGGCTGCAACGTGTGCGGGAAGATGAGTTTGGCTGGGACAATGAGTTCGGAACGCAGGAAGTGGACGTGCCCGCGTTCGCGATCGAAAACCTTGACGTGACGAACCAGGAGTTCTTACGGTTCGTGGAAGCGGGGGGGTACGAGAATCAGGCGTTGTGGGACGACGAGGCGCGGACCTGGAAAGAAACGGAGCACGTCGAGCATCCGGCGTTTTGGCGGCGCGAAGGAAACCTGTGGATGTATCGCACCATGTTTGGCGAAATTCGATTGCCACCGGACTGGCCGGTGTATGTGAGCCATGCGGAGGCCACGGGCTACAGCAGGTGGATCGGGCGCAAGCTGCCGACGGAAGCGCAGTTTGACCGCGCGGCGTATGCCTCGCCGAGTGGTGATACCGAACGCAAGTATCCCTGGGGCGAAGAGGCTCCCGCCGAACGCCACGGCAATTTTGACTTTCATCACTGGGATCCCATGCCGGTGGGCTCGCACCCCGTGGGTGCAAGCGCTTTCGGCGTACAGGATCTCCTCGGCAACGGCTGGGAATGGACGCGGACGAAATTCGCGCCTTTTCCGGGATTTACGCCGATGCCATTTTATCCCGGCTACTCGGCCAACTTTTTTGACGGGAAACATTACGTCATGAAAGGCGGCTCACCAAGAACGGCGGCGTGCATGCTGCGGCGCTCGTTCCGCAACTGGTTTCAGCCCCATTATCCGTACGTGTACGCGACATTTCGCTGCGTCGAGGACTGAAAGCGTGACCGTCCCGGCAAGACCGGGATCTTCGATTCCGCGGTCACGAGTGAATTAGAGCCCAAGCCCGGGAGACCCCATGCAGACGTATACCCTTCCATTGCGGCACGTGTCTGAATTTGCCGCCGACGTGCGCGCAGGCCTGACGAAGCCCGGGCAGCGAGAGCTGCCATCGAAATACTTGTACGACGAAGTGGGTTCCGCGCTGTTCGAAGCGATTTGCGTTCTGCCGGAGTATGGACTAACGCGCGCGGACGCGCGGCTGCTGCAAGAGCACGCAGGCGAGATCGTGGATCGGCTTCCGTCTCCGATCCAGGTGGCGGAACTCGGCAGCGGCAGCGGAAAAAAAACGCGCTGGATACTGGAGGCACTTTCGCGGCGGCACAGGACGTACTACTTCCCGATCGAGATTTCGCCTTCGGCGCTGGCGGCGTGCGAGAAAGAATTGGGGCAGATCGATCTGGTAAGCATTGTGGGCTACGAGCAACCATATCTGGAAGGGCTACGCTCGGTTTCTGGGAGACTTGACGAAGGGGACCGCCTCCTGGTGCTGTTTCTGGGCAGCACGATTGGGAATTTCGATCGCGACGCGGGCGAGGAGTTTCTGCGCGAGGCGCGGGAGACCTTGCGGCCCGGCGATGCGTTGCTGCTGGGGACGGATCTGGTCAAGGATGCGGCCGTTCAAGTTTTGGCGTATGACGATCCAGCGGGGGTGACGGCGGCGTTTAACCGGAATTTGCTGGCGCGGATCAATCGCGAGTTGGGCGCGGATTTTGTTTTAAGTTGCTTCCAGCATGAAGCGCGCTGGAATTTTTCTGAGCGGCGGATGGAAATGCATCTGCGCTCGACCTGCCGCCAGAACGTATATATACCCGCCGCGGGACTCCGGCTGATGCTGGAAGAAGATGAAACGATCTGGACAGAGAGCTCGCACAAGTATTTTCCAGAAGAGGTGATGGAGATGGCAGCGCGGACGGGCTTCCGGTGCGACGGGCAATGGATCGATCGCGAGTGGGCGTTTGCGCAAAATTTATTGATTGCAGAGTGATGTAACCGCGTTGAGGATATGCGCGCTTTCGCCCACCGGAAAGCTTATTCGGGTGAAATGTTCTCCCTGCCATAGCGCAGGGTCCTGGCCATCCAAATCAGCTCTTTGAGAAATTTGTCGATGCGGCGTATGTAGGCCGTATCCATGAGAGTTCCATCTTCGGCGAAGACGTCCTGAACGCTGGAGAAATTCACGTCCCAGAAGATATTGACAAGGCCCAGTTCGCGCATGACGGGCAAGAGACTCTGGATCCCTCGTGCGCCTCCAAATGAGCCCGCAGAGACGCCGACAATTCCCACGGCCTTGTGAATGTATTCCTTCAAGCAGCTGTCAAGGACGTGTTTTAGCAGGCCGGAATAGCCGTGATTGTATTCCGGCGAGACGATGACCAGGGCGTCCGCGCGGGTCATTTTTTCCGCGTAGAGGGGATCCTTGGCGCCCTCGCCGGCATCGTCAAGGCGCAGCGGCAGGCGGGCAATGTCGATCAATTCAGTTTCGACATTTGGACGCTTGGCCACTTCCTGCACGATGAGGCGAGCGGCGTGCTCACTCTTACGGCCTTTGCGAACAGTGCCGAGGATTACGGGAATGTAGAGCGCGCGCTTGGTATCCATGAATTCCTCCGGGAGAGTATAGAGCTACCGGGCGGCGGTTCAAAAGGCTTCGATGCGCCAGACGAGGCGCGCGGACCAGGATTTTTGCGCGGTCAGATCGGGGCGCCAGAGGGCGAGGATTTGCGAGCCCTGGTAGACGCGCTCGAAACCTTCTTCGGATTCGGAGACAGTTTCGATGGGAGCGACCCAGAATTCCAGGGAGGCGGGGGCATGCAACGCGATGCGGAGACGCTGCCAGCCGTCTTCCAAACGGAGCAGCGGGCCGCGCAGCGACCCGCTGAAACGCAGATTTTGCGGCCCGGAAGGCGTCTCGAAAAAGCGGTCGGGTTCGGCAGGCGCGAGGAAATTGATGACCGATTCGATGCCGACGGCGAGGGGCATGGCGGGGGGCTTGTCCAGCGGCTGCTGGAGTTTGAGGGTGATCTCGCAAGCGACTTCGCAGCCGCGCGGCGCCGGGCCAAAGGAGAAGCGCTTGCTCAGGAAAAGCGGCGCGCCGGAAGCCTCGTCTCTGGCAATCCCGGGGAGCAAATCTTCGCGAGTGAGTTCCGCGTCGTAGGCAGCCGAGGTGTTCAGGTGGAACTCGCCACCTGCGAATCCGGCGTGCTCCTGAAGCTGCAGCGTTTCATAGTCCGCCTGGGTACGCTCGGGATCAAACAGAAGCACGCGGAAGGCGTGGCGCGCCCAGCGGTCGTAGCGCAGGAAGCGCTCGAGGCCGGGCTCTTTCACGCGCGTCTGCTCGTGGATAGAAGCGACACCTCCCACGGCGGGTTGCGCGGGCTCGCGCAGGCGGGCGTGATACGCCTCTGGGCGGCGCAGGACGGAATTGATGAGCGTGGCGGCGGCCGGTCGGAAATCAAGCGCCGCCAGAGTGGCGCCATCGGAAGGTTTAAGGAGCGCTTGATACTCGGGCGCGGTGAAAAGCAGCTCGTTTGCGCCGTCGGCGTCGTAGTCCATGCGCTCGACGCGGGCGACGAGGCCACCCGGGGTTAGACGGTCCGCGATGCTTTCCGCGCGGATCAGATTGCGCCAAAGCTCCGTGCGGAGGTGCGGCGCGTAAAGGCCGCCGAAGATGCCGTGCCAGTAAGCATCATTGCACTGCGCGCGAAGCAGCAGATCGCGCGCTTCGAGCAACTCACCCGCCACCTTGGAGGCGTCGCGACGGGGAGGGACCGCGGCGATGCGCGCGGAGGCACGCAGCATTTTCTTGTGCAGGAGGTTTGATTCCGCATACTTGCGGAAAAAGCCTCGCCAGGAACCTCCACGCAAAAAGGAAAGCACTTCCGGACGCGAGGCGAACTCTTTCTGCAGCGCGTGATAACGCAGGCGGACACGGGTGGGCAAGACCCACTCCATCATTTCGGTGTAAGAGGCCGCAGGCAGATCGGCACGGCCGAGCGGAGCATGCGCCGCGGCGTATTCCGAGGGAGTGGAAACCTTCAGCCAAGAAGCATTTTCTTCCAAAGCGGCAAAAAACGCGGCGAGCCAACCGTCCTGGAAACAATGTTCGAAGGTGCCGGGCCAAACACCGAACTTCTCCATATCGTCGCCCATCGCCGCCATGCCGCCAGGATGCGCGCTGGAGGCTTCTTTCAGATAGGCGATGACCTCTTCGACCTTGCCGAACGGAACGAGGTAACGCAACGCTTTCTGGCCGGGAAAGAGTGTGATGGATTTTCCGCAGTCTTCGGCAACATAAGTGCCGAAGAGTTCCTCGGGTTCAAATCCCGCCGAGAGAAAATGAATGTCGTCGACCAGGGTGTAGCCAACATTCGCCGCGGCAAGCGCCGAGGGAAGCTGCGGCTCCCAGACACGTTCGGCAAGCCAGGCACCCGGGGGCCGCTTGCCAAAATGTTTTTCCAGGTAATCCGCGAGCCGCGTAAGCTGCTCGAGCTGATCTTCCGGGGGGATGGAAATCAAGATGGGTTCGTAAAAGCCTCCACCGACGAGTTCGACCCGCCCGCTCTCCACCATTTTTTTCAGCCGCTCGAAATACTCAGGATGATGCGCCGCGATCCACGTGAGCAGCGGGCCGGAATAATGCAAGCCGAGGTGGGCGCTTGGATGCTTCTCCAATAATTCGATAAACGGCAGATAGGAGTGTTGGTAGCACTTTTTGAGAACGTGCTCAAAATTGCCGCAGGGCTGATGGGCGTGGATGAGCAGGACGAGATGGAAATCTTGCGGCATAGGACTGGACCAGTTTCCCATGAAATATCATATCCTGCCGCGCAAGAATGGAATGTTACGGTGCGATGGGCTGCCAAACCCAATCTGAGATGGCTTGCAGCGCTTCGGGCGCCGTGGGTTTCTCGATGACGCCGGATTGACACACTCCAGAACGTGTGAAAGGCTGGCAAAGAGAAGAGAATAATGCGCGTAACGGCAAAAGGCGAATACGCCACACAAGCGGTTCTCCACCTGACCTTGCAATATCCGGAAGTCGTGGCGATTCATGATATCGCGGCGCGACACCACATCCCGCTGAAGTATTTGGAACAGATTCTGCTGGAATTGAAACGCAGCGGAATTCTGGAAAGCCGGCGGGGCGTGAATGGCGGTTACACGCTGGCGAGGGCGCCGGAAAAGATTTCGGTGGGCGAAGTGTTGCAAACCGTCGATGGCGGCGGCTTCACGGAAACGAGCTGTACGCATGCGGATGGGCTGCGGGGCGCTTTGTGCGTGGAAGGCGAAGCCTGCGGACTGAAACGGATGTGGCGGGATGTGCAGGACGCGGTGGAGAAGATTTTATTTGCGACATCGTTTGAAGATGTTCGGAAACGCACGGTGACGCGGGTGACGAAGAGCGCTCATGGCGTCCGCCTGGACGCGTGACCACAAAAAAGCGGCGCCCGCCACGGCGGGCGCCGCTTCAACCTGCTGGGGGGCAGGCGGCCGAAAAGCCGATTCGATTACTTCTTGGTGTACCAATTCGCATTGACAGGAGTAAAGCTCTGCCACTTTTCCGGAAGATCTTCGAGTGCAAAAATCGCGGTCACGGGGCAGACTGGGACGCACGCGCCGCAATCAATGCACTCCACCGGACTGATATAGAGTTGTGGCTCGGCTTCGAACTGCGGTTCGTCTTTGCGCGGGTGGATACAGTCCACGGGACAAACGTCAACGCAGGCGGAATCTTTCGTGCCGATACACGGTTCGGCAATCACGTAAGCCATTCACGATCTCCTTTGTTCAGGGCAGTTGCTGGCCACTCGCAAAACGAATCACACAGCCGCCACACTTTCAAAATCACGACGCGGCCGGGCCGACAAGCAGCACCAGAGAATTGTACGCGGGGCTGCGGAGTTTCTCAACCTGCATGGGTGCGGATACAATGGAGCGGGACGGTGGAACCATGAGAATGCGGACCTTTCTTGCCGGACTCATACTGCTGGCGGGAGCGGCGCTGGCCGCGCCGCAAGTCAACGCGCCAAAGGACCTGGAGTTGATCGATGCGCCGGGCTACCAGAAGATATTGGAACAATATCGCGGGAAGCCGCTGCTGATAACGTTCTGGGCTACGTGGTGCGAGCCGTGCCGCGACGAATATCCGATGCTGAACGAATTGGCGAAGCAGTATGCGCCCAAGGGACTGAAGGTAGTGGGCGTAGACCTGGATGAGGACGGCGACCTGATCCTGATGCGGCGGTTCCTGGCGCGCTACAAACCAGTGTTTCCGAATTACCGGATGAAGAAGGGCGCCGAGGCTGCATTCCATCAAGCCGTGCTGCCGGGATGGAATGGCGCGATCCCGGCTTCGTTTTTTTATTCGAAAGACGGGCAGCAGACTGGGCATGTGATGGGCGCTTCCGACCGGGAGAGGTATGAGGCGGCCATTCGAGCGCTGCTCTCTTCCGGCTCCGCTGGTAGATAACGCCAAACAAGAAGGACGCTACTCAGGGTTCTAGGTTCCGAATTGTCCGGCATCTGTTCCCAAGTCGAGGAACTGGTCCAGGCCGCGCCGGAGACCAGTGAAACTTCCCACTTTGCGCACCGCCAATAGCGTTCCCTCGACGTAGGGCTCTGCTCCGCTCCCGGCTTCATACCGTATGGAAAGCCTCTGGTTGGGGAGCCCGAAGTGGACCTCCGCCGCAATAATGTA
>JBGOTL010000041.1:0-27410 GCA_041476465.1 Candidatus Acidiferrum sp.
CCGATGACCATGTTCACGCCTTGCGGACTAACCTGCAACGACGTAGGTGCTGGCAAAGCGATGGTACAAGTTACATGCGCAATGTAAGCGGAGACATTTCCGGCCACGTCCGTTGCCCGGACTACTATTAGATTGACGCCGGGATTGAGCGAAATGTTGCAAGAAAAATTGCCACTTGAAACGGTGGTTTGCGCGCCATTACAGGTAACCGAGGACAATCCGGAAAAGCTATCCGCTGCGGAACCAGAGGCCGTGATTGTAGAAGTCGAAACAACGATGCCATCCAGTGGTGAATTGACGGTTAGGGCGGGTATGGTCTTATCGAGGTTGATGGTTACGCTAGTCGTGGCGGTGTCCCCAGCCACGTCCGTCACGGTTCCTGTGACTACTTGGGCCCGGACCTCGGAGGTTATGGTCTGGGGTCCCGGGCAGTTGGATATGGCAGCACCGCCCGCGGTACATGTGAATGCGACCGTGGGATTGAGATTGTTCCACCCTGCGGTATTGGGAGTGGGAGTCACGGTTGCTGAGATGGTTGGCGGAGCGAGGACGGTGAAGGTTACGCCGTTGCTGAGGCCTGCGGCGGTAAGCACGGTGACGGGTCCGGTGGTGGCCCCGGGCGGGACGGTAGCCATGATGCTTGTGCCGCTCCAAATGCCGATGGAGGTGGCAGGCGTGCCGTTAAATTTCACAGTGCCGGTGCCTTGAGTAGCACCAAAGTTGGTGCCGGCGATAATGACAGTGCGTCCGACAGAGCCTGCATTAGGCGTGAGACTGGTAATGGAAGGCGGGGCGCTGGTCACGGTGAACGGCGCAGAGGAAATGGTGCCCAGCCCTCCTACAATCACATCGGGATAGACTTTGCCGTTTGGCATGCCGCTCGGAACCGGTGCGACGATTTGTGTGGCACTCCAAGTTGTGGGTGTTGCCGTGAAGGTCCCAAACTTGATTGTGCTCGTGCCCATTGTCGCGCCGAAATTGGTGCCTGTCACCGTCACCACGGTTCCCGGCGGCCCATATTGCGGCGACAAACTTGAGATGATCGGCGGCGTTCCCACGGTGAATGGCGAAGAAGCGATCGATCCCCCGACTGTCACCTGGAGGTAGACTTTGCCATTCGGCATACCGTTTGGCACCGATGTCAAGATCTGCGTATCGGTCCAGGTCGTCGTGATCGCGAGCGAGCTGCCGAAGTAGAGCGTGCTGCTACCCTTGGTCGCCCCAAAACCGGCGCCCGTTACGGTTACTGACGTGCCCACTGGCCCATAGCCTGGAGATACAGATGTGATTGTTGGCGCAGCGTGGACGCCAAATGCCAGGAACAGCGCAACCCAGCCGAGTAGAAGTGTGCAACGAAGGAGATCTCGATACGATGGCATATAGCCTCCAGGCTGTTCCCACGACCGACGAGGAGTGACCGGAGGCGCGGAGAAAAACGATCTCAAGAAAATCTGCGCGACATTAACAGTGATGTTAGCTACCGTCAAGCTAATTCGATGGAACTTATATACGTCAACATACCCAGAGCCAGCCACTGACCGGGCCATATCGGTCGGCTGGGCGTACTGGGTTCTTCCGCTTCTCATCACCGAAGACGAACCCAGCGCTTACGCACTGGGCTAGTATCTGCCGCGCCTACGGCGCTGGAGAGAGTGTCATCGCCACGTACTGCGAGCCGGCCAAAGGGGGTAGTTTCAAATCATACTATCTCCTATCCCTCCCGCAGGTTGACGCTCCGCCGGGGATTCAGTAGCCTCGCTGAGCACACTCTTATAAAGAATTGCGCTGCCAGGGAGAATTGCTCATGAACGAAAAAAAGAACCCAACTATTTCGCGGCGGGAATTTGCGCAACGCGCCGTCGCAGTTTCCGCGGCGGCGGCCATCGCTCCTACCAGCATACTGCCTGCAGGAACGCCGCAATCACCCCCGCAGTCGCAGCAGCAGAACATGCCCAAGCTTTCTCCGCAAAGCCAAGCGGAGGTCGAAGCGCGTATCCAGTCCATATTCGGCCAATACGGTTCGCGCTTCTCCGAAGCCCAAAAAGCCGACATTCGGCGTCTCTGCTTCCTCGCCCAGCCCCCGCTGGACCGTTTGCGCGCTTACACTCTCGAAAACGGAGACGCTCCCGCGCTCTATTTCAAGCCCCTCGTTGAGCGCGAAAAAAAACCAGCAACCCCGCCGCCCGCAAGCATATCCGCAGCAGCGCCAAGGAAGTCCTAAGGGGGAAGCAACGATGCCCGGTGAAGAACTTTTCTTTTTGTCCGTCAGCGAACTCGCGAAGCGCATCGAAACAAGAAAACTCTCCCCCATCGAGCTGACGCAGCTCTACCTCGAACGCAGCGAAAAACTCGGCCCGCGCTTTAACGCCTACGCGCGGCTCATGCCAGTTACTGCCATGGAGCAGGCGCAGGCTGCCGAAAAGGAGATCCATCACGGCCACTATCGCGGCCCGCTCCACGGAATTCCCTACGCCGCAAAGGACCTGCTCGCCGTAAAGGGCGTACCCGTCACCTGGGGCGCCAAGCCCTATGCCAACCAGGTGTTCGATTACGACGCCACCGTCATTGACCACCTGAATCGCGCAGGCGCGGTGCTCCTCGGCAAAGCCTCGATGATCGAATTGGCCGGCGGCATGGGTTACCGCTTCGCCTCCGCGTCGCTGCAGGGCGAAGCAAAAAACCCGTGGAATCCCGCGTGCTGGACTTGCGGCTCATCGTCCGGCTCCGGTGCGATCGTCGCCGCCGGGCTGGCCGCATTTGCCATTGGCACGGAGACCTGGGGCTCGATCATCTGCCCTTCGGCTTTCTGCGGAATCAGCGGGTTGAGGCCCACCGCCGGCCGCGTCAGCCGCTACGGCGCGATGGCGCTGGCTTACTCCATGGACAAGATCGGGCCCCTGGCGCGCTCCGCGGAAGACTGCGCGCGAATTTTTGCGGTAATCGCCGGGCATGACCTCAAGGACCGCAGCACGCTGCCGATCGACAAGGCCGCTTTCACGTACTCGCCTTCCATGGAACTCAAAACGCGGCCGCTGAAACTTGGCTGGCTCACGAATGCCTGGAAAGAGCTGGAACCCGGGATCGGAAAAGCGGTAGAAGCCGCGAAAAAAACGCTCCACAAATATTTTCCGGGCATGAAAGATGCCGCGCTTCCCGAAGGACCCTACGAAGACGCCGGGACCGTCATCGTGAGCGTGGAAGGCGCATCGGCGTTCCGCTCGCTGATCCGCTCCGGGCGCGCCAGCGAACTCACCGATCCTCTGGGGCAAATCGCCGGCTACGTGAATGAACAAATCTCCGGAGCGGATTATCTGCAAGCCCTGCGCGTCCGGGAGATTCTGCAGAAGAAGATGAACGAACTCTTCGACACGTTTGACGTGCTGGTAACCGCGTCACAACCCGTGCCGGCTACGCCCCTGGAATTGAATCTGGAAACCGGACTCAGCTTCCCCGACCCGCTCGGCGGCATTGGTAATCTCTGCGGCCTTCCGGCGCTATCCGTGCCCTGCGGATTCACGGGAAAAAACCTCCCCGCCGGACTGCAGTTTGTGGCCCGCGCCGGAGACGATTTCGCCGCCATCCAGGCCGCGCGCACATTTCAGCAGCACACGGACTGGCACCATCAACATCCAAAGATTTCTTAGTGGAAAGTGACCGCTGTGTTCGAAGAGGCGTCTAGCGCCGGGGAGCGCTATTGAGAAGTTCGCGCACGGTGCGCAAGATCGCGCCGCGACTGAATGGCTTGGTGAGCAGCCGCACGGAGGCATCCGCGAGCGCCACTTGTGAGGCGGCATGTTCGCTGTACCCGGACATAAAGATGACGCGCAGCCTGGCATTTTCATGTTGCAGGCGCCCAGCAAGCTCTTGTCCGGAGATTCCCGGCATGACCATGTCCGTCAAGAGCAGATCCACGCTGCCTGGGTGTTCTTTCACAATGCGAAGAGCATCCGCCCCGTCACGCGCTTCGAGGACGGTGTAGCCGCCAGACTCGAGAAACTCCCGGGTGACCTCCCGGACGTCCTGCTCGTCTTCCGCCAGCAAGACCGTCTCCGTGCCGCGCGGCACATCAAGAAGCGGCTGCACGGAGGCGGGGTGTTCCTCAGGTTGGTCCACTCGCGGCAAATAAATTTTGAAAGCCGTTCCCTTGGCAATCTCGCTGTACACCCAAATGAACCCGCCGCTTTGTTTCACGACTCCATAGACCGTCGCGAGGCCAAGCCCCGTGCCCTTGCCTTTTTCCTTGGTCGTGAAGAAGGGTTCAAAGATATGCGCCTGGGTCTCGGCGTCCATTCCAATTCCGGTATCAGTCACCTCAAGAAGAACGTAGTTGCCCGCCTGCATGAACGGATGCGCCGCGGTATAGGAATGATCGAGCTCCGCGTTGGAGGTCTCAATCAGCAGGCGCCCGCCACCGGGCATGGCGTCGCGCGCGTTTACCGCCAGATTCATGATCACCTGCTCCATCTGGCTGGCATCCGCGCGAATGGCGCCGAGGTTTTCGGCCGCGCGAATGACCAATTCAATATCTTCGCCGATCAGCCGCGGCAAGAGCTTCCCCATTTCTTCGGCCACGGTATTGAGATTCATCACCTGCGGTTTGAGCACCTGCATGCGGCTGAATGCCAGAAGCTGCCGGGTCAGCGCGGCGGCACGATCGGCGGAACGATCGATCTGCTCAATCTTTCGCGTGACGTGGTCCGCGGGCGGCAATACGTTCAGCAGAAGTTCCGTGTGGCCTTTGATTACCATTAAAAGATTATTGAAGTCGTGGGCCACACCGCCCGCGAGACGCCCGACGGCTTCCATCTTCTGCGCCTGGCGAAGCTGCTCTTCCAACTGGTGGCGCTCGCTGACGTCCTGCGCGACCGAGAGACGTACTCTGCGCCCCGCATGGTCCAGGTCATGCGACACAGTCTCTACATCAAATATTTTTCCTTCCTTGTTCTTGTGTTTCCAGACTCCCTGATGGCGACCCTCGGGGGATCTGCCGTGCAGATATTCCTGATATTTTCCCTGTTCCGATTCCGGGTGGATATCCAGCAAAGTCATCCGCAGAAACTCTTCACGGGTATAGCCATATTGGCCCACGGCTGCGGCATTTACCTGCAGGAACCGCAAGGTGTCGGTATCGAAGACCCAAGTGGGCATGGGGTTGTGCTCGAACAGAAGACGGAACACCGCTTCGCTCTTGCGAAGGGCTTCTTCTCCGCGGCGGCGCTCGATGGCTAATGCAATGTGGCCGCCCACGGAATCCAGGAATTCGAGGTCGCGCAAGTCATACGCGTTTTCATTCTGGTAGTTCTGCACTCCCAATACGCCGATGGTGGAGTTGGGGGTTTTGAGCGGGACGCCAAGCCAGGAAGGCGACGGAGAACCGACCAGTTCTACTTCTCCCTTATCCACGAGGCGGTCAAACTCCGATTGGGGAATGAGCATGGCCTTGCCGGTGCGAAAGACGAGCGCGGTGCAACTGCGGTCGACTTTTTGTGGCGCCGGAGTGGAATCAAATTGATCTGCAAAGAACGGGAAGTGAAACATGTCCTGATCGGGTTGGTGCAGAGCAACGTAACAATTCTCCGCGTAAAGAACTTTTTTAAGGGCTTGATGAATGCGCTTGAGGAGCTGGTCCAGATTGGAAGTTTGATTGAGCGCGTGCACGATGTCCGCGATAACTTGCCGCTCGGCTTCCATGCGGCGCAATTCAGTGACGTCCAGAAAGCTAAAAACGAGACCTTCGATACCGGGTTCGGAGAGACGGTTGCAGCCGGTAGCATCGAACCAGCGCCAAGCATCGTCCTTGCCGCGCAGACGGCAGCGTTCGTTGACGGTGGTCCAAGGAGTAGCCGCTAATTCGCGAATCCGATCGCGGCCTGCGTTAACCTCGTCGGGGTGAAGCAATTCGATGATAGGGCGTCCCAGCAACTCTTCAACTCGATAACCCAAGGCGCGAGTAAAGCCCGCGTTTGCATAGAGAACCGCGCCATCCGGGCTGAGAATGGCAAAAAGCTCGCGGGCGGACTCCAGCAATGTGGAGGCCTGTTCGGCGCTAATCGAGATGGCGGAGAGGGAAGGAAGTCTGTGTGACATGGGGTCGCTGGTTGCGAAACCGGCCTGCGCAAACGAGCACCGCGGGCGGCGGTAATTCCGCTAGCCTCCGCTGAACGATGGCGTCTTGCAACGACCTTGCTGGCCCCGTACAGAAACAACATCACCATACTAAAGGAGTTCCGGGTCAAGGGAAGCCGCGAGTACAGGGAGTGTCGCGAATACATAACTGTACGACGGTACAGGTGGGCAGGATTCCGTCATTTCATCCATGGCTTGCCCCGTGCTACGCTCCCCTTTTCGACAGGCTCCGATGTGCGAAGCCTTTAGAACGTTTGCCAAATCCGTGTATGAGGAGACACTGCAATGCACGAAGTATGGAATGACATGTTCGTCGTGGGTTTGCCCATCCTGGAAAAGATTCTGCGCCCGGTCATCGTTTACTTCTTTCTGGTCATCAGCTTGCGCCTCTCCGGGAAACGGGAACTGGTACAACTGAACCCCTTTGACCTGGTGGTGCTGTTGACCCTATCGAACACCGTGCAGAACGCCATCATAGGCAACGACAACAGCGTCTCTGGCGGCATCATCGGCGCGACCTCCCTGCTGGTGGTGAACTATCTCGTAGTCCGCTTCCTCTACGACCATCGCAAGCTGGACCAGTTTGTGGAAGGCCGGGCGGATGTGCTGATTTCCGGTGGAAAGGTGCGTACCCAGAACCTCAAGAAAGAGCTAATCTCCATGTCCCAATTGGAAGCCGCCGCACGTAAACAGGGATTCGACTCCCTGAAGGAGGTCGAGGAGTGCGTTTTGGAGCCCGGCGGCACACTCACATTTGTCGGAAAGAAGCCGGCGTCCGAGGATCTGCGACACCAGGAATTGCTGGGCAAGATGGAACGGTTAATGGAAGAAGTTGTGAAGTTACGCGGGATACGGCCACCAGCGACGTCCTGAGAGCGATTCTCATCGCGATGGGGATGGTCTCGGTGACAGGTGTTCTAGTCACACGCAGCTGGGCTGGGAAGATCAGTGAAGCAATAATCCGCTGCAAGCTGCGACGATGCCGGCGATGCCCACCGCGACTCCGGCCGCCCAGAAGAAGCGCCGTTTGGTCAGCAGGGTGAGCGAGCAGATCACCAGGCCGATTTCCAAAAGCGCTTCCGCCGCGTCAAAACGATCAGCGCGTTTGCTCGTCAAGTCTCTTTCCTTTTCGAAATCGTTGGCCTTCTCGCTGATCTCTTCTTTTTCCTTCTCGTAACGTTCGACTTCCTTGCCATACTTCTCGCGCACTGCTTGGGCCTGTTCTTTATCCTGCGGGGCCAGCACGCCGAGCATGTCTACAACACTCTGTGTTTCGTGCAGACGGATGTTTTTTGCTTGGAAGTAAGCCCACTGATCGGTAGCGCGGGTTTGCAGGAGAAGCTCTTCGGTATGCGCCCGGTGGCCCAGAAGGGTCGCCGCAGCGACCAAAACAGCCAGGATCGAGAGTGTGGCGGATACCGGAACTACCAGAGGGCTGTTGCCGTGCTCCGCGCCGCCTTCATGCCCTTCCAAAATGTCATGCATCTCGCTGCTCCCCTGGAGGTTACGATTTTGAATCGGTGGCGATGACTTGAAAGGCTTCGCGCGCCGCTGCCAGTGTTTGATCAATGTCCGCGGCCGTATGCGCTGCCGAAACGAATGCCGCTTCGAATTGCGATGGCGCCATGAAAACGCCGCGTTCCAGCATCTCGCGGAAGAAGTGCGCATAGCGCTTGGTATCCGAGCGCCTGGCATCTGCGTAATTGTGGACCGGCTCGGGCGCAAAGAAAACCGTAGAGAGCGAACCGATGCTGTTCACTTCCGCGGAAATTCCTGCGTCGGTAAGCGCGTGCCGCAGACCCACCACCAGGCGCCTCGCCCGGTCGTGGATGCCTTCATAGAGGCCTGGGGACGTCAACTGCTTCAATGTGGCGATTCCCGCGCACATCGCCAGCGGATTGCCCGCCAGCGTTCCCGCTTGATACACCGGCCCCAGCGGGGCGACAAGATCCATGATCTCCGCAGAGCCGCCATACGCGGCGACGGGCACGCCGCCGCCAATGATCTTGCCCAGGGTCGTTAGGTCGCCTTCGACGCCAAGAATCTGCTGCGCCGCTCCATAGTGCAGCCGGAATCCGGTGATGACTTCATCGATGATAAGGAGTGCGCCGTATTTGCGGGTGATTTCCCGCAATCCTTTGAGGAAGCCTTCTCTGGGGAGAACCACGCCCATGTTTGCGGCGACAGGTTCCACGATTACCGCGGCTATTTTGTCTTTGTGCGATGCAAACACTCGCTCGACAGCCTGCAAATCGTTATACGGAACATTCAGAGTGAGCGCGGCGACTGCCTGCGGCACACCGGGACACTCCGCGATTCCCAGTGTCGCCAACCCTGAACCAGCCTGGGAAAGGAAGCTGTCGGCGTGGCCATGGTAGCAGCCTGCAAATTTCACGATATAGTCGCGCTTGGTGAAACCACGAGCGAGCCGCACGGCGCTCATGGTGGCCTCGGTACCGCTGGATACAAATCGAATCTTCTCGATGAATGGAATGGCGCGGGTAATCAGAGTGGCGAGCTCCACCTCGAGTTCTGTGGTGGCGCCAAAACTGGTGCCCCGGTGGGCCTGTTCGGCGATGGCCGCGCTGACCGCGGGATGCGCATGGCCCAGCAGCATGGCGCCCCAAGAACAGACGTAATCCAGCAACGCGTTGCCGTCAACGTCATAGAGATGCTGCCCGTTGCCCAGCTCGATCACCAACGGGTCGCCGCCGACGGAACGAAAAGCGCGGACTGGACTGTTCACGCCGCCAACCAAAACTTCTTCCGCTCTTTTGAAGATTTCCCTGGAACGGCGGCGATCTCGTTTACGTGTAGGTTGGGTAGCGCTCATGATGGGCAATTTCAAATTATCACGGCTTCAGCCAGCGCGCGACGTCCTTGGCATGGTAGGTCAGAATAAAGTTCGCGCCGGCGCGCTGAATACTCGTCAAAATCTCCAGCACCACGCGTTTTTCGTCCAGCCACCCTTTTTGCGCCGCGGCCTTCACCATCGCATATTCGCCGCTCACGTTGTAGGCCCCCACCGGGACATTGAACCGCTCGCGCACGCGGTGGATGACGTCCAGATATGGCAAGGCGGGCTTGACCATGACCATGTCCGCGCCTTCTTCCAGGTCCAGGGCTACTTCCTTCAGCGCCTCGCGGACGTTGGCGGGATCCATCTGATAACTGCGGCGGTCGCCAAACTGCGGCGCGGATTGCGCGGCTTCGCGGAAGGGACCGTAGAAACCGGAACAGTATTTCGCGGCGTAGGAGAGAATCGCGGTGTTTTCGAACTTGTGCTCGTCGAGCTTGGCACGAATTGCGGCAACCCGCCCGTCCATCATGTCCGAGGGAGCGACGATATCTGCTCCGGCACGAGCATGAGAGAGCGCCTGCTCCGCAAGAATCTCCAGCGTGGGGTCGTTGGCCACTTGGCCATGCTCGATCACACCGCAGTGCCCGTGGTCGGTGTATTCACAGAGGCAGACATCCGTGATGACGAGAAGCTTTAGATTTGCCTTGTGAATGGCCTCGATGGCGCGCTGCACCACACCCTGAGAGGAAAGCGAGCTCTGGCCGCGCGGATCTTTCGTTTCCGGTAAGCCGAAAAGAATAATTCCGGGAATGCCGAGTGCTTCCAGTTCACGGCATTCCTCAACGATCTGATCCGCCGATTGCTGATACACGCCAGGCATGGAACTGACTTCCTGACGGACTTTGGCGCCCGGACAAACGAACATGGGATAGATGAAGCCCGCAGGGGATAGCCGCGTCTCGCGCACCAAACCTCGGAGTGCTTCGGAACGGCGCAAGCGACGCGGTCGATGTGTTGGAAAACTCATCCTCGTTTCACTCCTGCAGGGGCATGGTGGACTGCTCCCGCGAAATAGTCCGCCAAACTTTCGAGAATGGCGGCGACGGTTGTATCGGTTGCTGAGATGATGCGACGCGCGCCGGCCTCGCGCAATGCTTCAGCCGTTACCGGACCAATCGCGGTGGTCACGATCGAGGCCGAAAGCTTGCGGAAAGCGTTTGCTCCAAGAAGTTCCTGCAGATGAAGCACTGCGGAGGGACTAAAGAAAAGAATGGCTTCAGCCTCGCCGCACGCTAACGCTTCCAGCCGGGAGTTTTCTGTTTCGCTGGGACGCATGGTGCGGTAGGCCACAACATCGGTCACGCGCGCACCGAGATTCCGCAACGCGTCAATCAGGTCTGCATTCGCGCGATCACTGCGCGGAAGCAGAACATGGCGTCCCGGCATTTCCGCCGCCAACTCCTGGGCAAGCGCCGCTCCCTGATGCCTGGAAGCGACATGGGCGATGCGCAGGCCGAGTTTTTCCGCGGCTCCCGCGGTGGCAGGGCCGACTGCGGCGATGCGCAGGCTCGGCGCGACGTCGGCAAACGCCACACCAAGAAACTTGCAGCGCTCCGCCACCGCGCCTAGCGCATTCTGACTGGTCAGGAAAAGCCAGTCGAATTGCGGCAAATGGCGCAACGCTGCATCCAGCGGAGCAAAGTCTTCGGGCGGCGCAAAGCTGAGCAATGGCAGCAGCACTGGCGTCGCGCCACGTTCCTGCAATGCTTTGATGAGAGAATCACTCTGCCCGGCGGCGCGGGTGATCACAATACGCTTACCGGCCAACGGCGATGAACGAGGTTCAGCCACGGGAACTGTTGACCTCTTCCAGGATGCGCTGCGCTCCCCCTTCGATGAGCAGCTGCGCCATGCGTTCACCCAGCTTCGCGGCCTGGTCCGGCGGACTCGCCGCGCGCTGTTTCACATACTGTACCCCATCCAGAGAACACACGCAGGCATCCATGACCAGTTCGCCGCGCTCGAACCGCGCCCAGGCACCAAGCGGCAACTGGCAACCGCCATGCAATGCGGCGAGCAGCGCGCGTTCGGCGATTATGGCCGTGCGCGTTTCTAAATCGTCCAGCTTGGCAAGAGCGTCCGCGGCTTCCGTATCCTTCAAGCGGGCTTCCACCGCGATGGCTCCCTGGCCCACGGCGGGCAGCGAAATTTCCGGGGAAATAGCTTCAGTGATGCGGCTGCTCCAGCCGAGGCGATCGAGACCGGCCTTGGAAACAACGACGGCTTCATACTCGCCGCTCTCGACTTTGCGGAGACGCGTGTCCACGTTACCGCGCAGATCGCGGATATCCAAATCCGGCCGCGTATGGCGAAGCTGCGCTTGCCTGCGCAGGCTGCCCGTTCCAACGCGCGCGCCTTGCCGCAAATTCGCGAGCGTCGCACCGTTGGCGGAGACCAGGCAATCGCGCACGTCATCCCGGCGGCAGACTGCCGGAAAAACCAGCCGCGAAGGAGTGTCCGTGGGAATATCTTTCACGCTGTGCACCGCGAGATCAACCTTTTCCTCAAGCAGAGCATCTTCCAATTCCTTGATAAAAATTCCCTTCCCGCCGATTTGCGTGAGGGGGGAGTGCAGCAATTTGTCGCCCGCGGTTTTGATGATGACGATTTCCGCATCAACACCAGTGGCCTGGAAGAGCAGCTTGCGCACGTACTCGGCTTGCCATTTGGCGAGCAGGCTGCCGCGGGTGCCAATGCGCAGAGGCCTCACGGCTTCTCCCGGCCGGATAGAAACAGATCCCGCAGCGCTTCGACGTTCTGAATCTTTCGCCGCAACTCTTTTTCGCCGCGCAAGCGTTCCGCCGGCGCGAGAAGCAGTTTCTCCAGCAACTCATCCATCATAGTTTCAATATTCGCGCGGTCGGAGGCCTCGAGATTATGCATGGCGGCGAGCCGCTCCTGCAGAAAGGCGGCGCGTTGCTCGCGTAATTTGCCGCGCAGTTCATCGAGCAGGCCGATTAGTTCCACACTGGATTGCCAGGATATGAATTTTCCGACATGCTCTTCCACAATGGTTTCGGCACGGGGAATTTCACTTTGCCGCGCGTTGCGGTTCTGCTGAACCACGTCGGTGAGGTCATCCAAAGTGTACAGGTAGACGTTATAAAGTTTTGCGACAGCGGCATCGATATTGCGCGGCAGGCCGAGGTCCATGAGGAAGATGGCGCGATTTCCGCGCGCGGCCATGGCGCGGTGGAGTATCTCCCGGTTGAGCACCGGCTCCTGGGTGGCCAAGGAAGAAATGAGCACATCGGGGAGCTGAAGCGCGGTGTCCCACTCACCCCAGGCGATGACCTCCCCGGAAAATTGTTTCGCGAGGTCCTCGGCGCGGTCGCGCGAGCGATTCATGACATACAGGCGGGCGATGCCGCGATCGTGAAGTTGTGATACCACCTGTTCGCTGATGGCGCCTGCGCCCAGCACCAGCGCGCTGTGTTGTGTGAGCTTCCCGAAAATGCGCTCGGCAAGTTTTACGCCCGCGGAGGCCACCGACATGGGGCGCGCGCCGAGTTCGGTTTCGGTTCGCACGCGCTTCCCCACTTCCAGTGCTCCCTGGAACAGGCGATTCAGCACTGGCCCAGTCGCGTGATGGTCATGCGCAGCGCGATAGGCTTCTCGCACCTGGCCAAGGATTTCCGCTTCACCAAGCACCATGGAATCCAATCCCGCCGAGACCCGGAAGAGATGGCGAACCGCATCCTGATCGTAGTGGTGATAAAGCGACTCCGTGAGCATGTCCGGACGGATGGAATGAAACGAACTTAGGAAAGAGGAGAGCGCCACGGCGGAGCCTCGCGCGGTTTCCGGCGGAACACCATAGACTTCGCTGCGGTTGCACGTGGAGAGGACCAGGGTTTCCGAGAGAATTCCCTGCTCGCGCAGTTCTTGGGCGGCGCGGCGCGCCTGCTCGATGGTAAAAGACACCCGTTCCCGCACCTCCACAGGCGCTGTGCGGTGGTTCAATCCGACGAGAACGATTTCCATGCCGCTAATTGCGCGCTCCTAAAAATAGCGGTGATGCTGCGAGAGATAGAGATTTACAACCGTAAAGCTAAGTATCACCACGATGAAATTAAATACGCAAAGCTTTGAGGCACGCGCTCCGCGCCACGCGGTGGTCCTGGCCAACTGGAAATAGATCACGTAGAGGAGCAGCACGACGAGGGTGATAATGTATTTTGAATCGTAATACCAATATTGCCCGGTGAGGCGATCAACCCAGAGGAAGCCCAGGGCGGTGCCAATGGAGATCGATATGAGCCCTACGAGCACACTCGATTGGCTCATGCGTTCCAGCAATTCCAAGGAAGGCAGGCGCCACACGATGTCGCCCAGTTTTCTGCTGCGCAGGAGCCGCTGCTCTCCCAGAAAGATCAAGCTGAGCACACAGGAAAGAGCAAAGGCAGAGTAGGCCAGAATGCTGAGCGTAACATGCAGAGCGAAGGCGACACCGCGCGCAGGTGTCGGCGTCAAGCGATCGGCAGGCGCGAGATGCGCGGCAAGGAAAAATACCAGAATGAATGGAACGACAAAGGCCCCAACGGAGCGTTGATGGTGATGGTACATTTCCAGCGTGAGGTAAGTGATGGCCAGCAGCCAGCCAAATAGCGACATGGAGCCGTACAAGTCGTGGTACGGAACGGTGTGCAGGCCGCGAGACCTCTCCAGCAAAGCCAGATAATGAATGATCAGCCCGATGGCGAGAAAACCAGTTCCCAAGCGGCCGATCAGTTCTTTCCCGGTGTAAAGAAATTGGAGATAAGAGCCCAGACTGAGGACATAGGCCAACGCGGTGAGGCTAATGAGCATGTAGGTCATGATCTTAAATCACGTTTGATCGCAGGGCGTTTGCCCACGCGGACTCGGGGCGCAATGCGACGGGCGCGTATCCCAAGCATGCGTGCTAACGATCCGCTTTTTAGTATAGCCCACAGCCGGTGGGCTCGGTATCGCCAAGTCCTCCATTCTGCAAGATTATTCAGGATTTGCTATTCTTTGCTTTAGATCCCCTATGACTACTCAGGGCGCTTCCGTGAACCGCAAAGAGCTGTTTCTTCGCGCGTGCCGCTGCGAGCCTGTGCCGCGCGTGCCCGTTTGGATCATGAGGCAGGCCGGGCGGTATCTTCCTGAGTATCGGGAAATCCGCGCGAAGCATGCCTTTTTGGAACTATGCAAGACGCCGGATCTTGCCGCCGAAGTTTCGGTTCAGCCGTTCCGCCGGCTGGGCGTGGATGCCATTATCGTGTTTTCCGACATTTTGATTGTTGCCGAGGCCATGGGGTTGAAGTTGGAGCTTGGCGATGCCGGGCCGAATTTGCCGGAACCCGTGCGCACGCGCGCTGACGTTCAGAAATTGCGCATCTTCGATCCGGAAATCGAAACAAGATTTTTGCCGGAGGCGATACGCCGGATTGGGAAGCAAGTTGGGCCCGAAGTCCCCGTACTGGGCTTTGCCGCCGCGCCCTGGACGCTGGCGTGTTACATGGTCGAAGGCCGCACCAAGGAAGGCTTCGCCACGGTGAAGAGCTTCCTGTATCGCGAGCCGAAGGTTTTCCGAGAATTGCTGCACAAGATCGCGCAAGCCACGATTCCTTACCTGAAGGCGCAAATTGCCGCGGGCGCTGCCGCGGTGCAGCTCTTCGATACCTGGTGCGGAGAGTTAAATATGCGCGATTACGAAAGCGTGGCGCTCCCCGCCGTTCAGGAAATTATTTCCAGCCTGGGCGCCAGCGTTCCGGTCATCTATTACACCAAGGCGTCGCATCATCTGTTGCCGGCCGTAGCGCGCTCCGGAGCGAACGTCTTGAGCGTGGACTGGCGGACTAGTTTGCGCGAGGTGCGAAAGCAGTTGGGCCCGCTTGTCGCCTTGCAGGGTAACGTTGATCCCGCTGCGTTGTTTGGCCCGCCCGAAGAGATTCGGCGCGTGACACAGGAAACAGTCGCTGAACTCGGCGGCGCCGGACACATCTTGAACTTGGGGCACGGGATTCTGCAGCACACGCCGGTGGAACATGCGAAGCTGTTCATTGAAACCGGCCAGCAGGCGGCGCTCCTCGCTACCGAAGCAGCAGGAAGGCACGCGCCGTGACATCCACTCCCCCAAGCTTGCAAAGGATGCGCGCCGATCTCGCTGTGGGTGAAGAGTTCGTCTATCGCTATAATCAGCCCGGGCCGCGCTATACGAGCTACCCGACCGCGCCTGTGTGGAGCGAAGCGTTCGGGCCGGCGGACCTGGAGCAAGTACACGAGGAAGCGAATCGCGCAGGCACGCCTGTTTCCCTTTACATGCACATCCCCTTCTGCGAGAGCCTGTGCCTGTTTTGCGCGTGCAACGTCATCATTCAGAAGGATAAGAGCGTTGCGCCACCGTATCTGGACATTTTGAAGCGTGAGATGCAGCGCGTCGGCCGCAGCGTTTCCCGCGAACGCCCGGTCGTACAGTTCCATTGGGGCGGCGGTACGCCAACCTATCTGACTCCGGAGCAGATCGAGGCGCTGTTCGCATTCACCCGCGAACAGTTCACGTTTGCGCCGGACGCGGAAATCGGCATCGAAGTTGATCCACGCGTTACCAGCAGCGCGCATCTGGAAACCCTTCGGCGTTTGGGCTTCAACCGCCTCAGCATGGGAGTCCAGGATTTTCATCCCGAAGTGCAAAAAGCCATCCACCGCATTCAGCCGTATGAGATGACGCGCGATCTGATTCAGACGGCGCGCGACCTGGGCTTCGACAGCATCAACGTTGACCTCATCTACGGCCTGCCGCACCAAACGGCGGAGACCTTTGCGCATACCGTGGAACAGATCGCGGAGCTCTCGCCGGACCGCGTGGCGATGTTCAGCTATGCCCATGTGCCCTGGCTGAAGAAGCAGCAAGGCTCGTTCGCGGCGTTCTTGCCGGAAGGCATGGCGAAGTTTGAAATTTTCCGCAATGGCATGCTGAAGTTTTTGGAAGCGGGATACCTGTACATCGGCATGGATCATTTCGCAAAGCCTGGCGATGAGTTAGCCGTGTCGCAGCAGAACCGCACGCTGCACCGCAATTTCCAGGGCTACACCACAAAAGCCGGCGCGGACCTCTACGGCATGGGCATCACCGCCATCAGCGGCATTCAGAATTCTTACGCGCAGAATTACCGCGACATTCCTTCCTGGGAAAAGGCCGTCAACGAGCGCGGCATCGCGACCATGCGCGGCTACCGCCTTTCCCAGGACGACCAGCTGCGCCGCGCGGTGATCAGCCGTTTGCTCTGCCATACGGTGATTGTGAAGGACGAAATCTCGCGGGAGTTCGGCATTCACTTTGACGACTATTTCGCCACGGAATTACAGCGCCTGAAAGCGCCGCAGGAAGACGGTCTGGTTTTGCTCGATGCAAACGAAATTCGCACCACCTGGCTCGGCCGCATCTTCATTCGAAATCTCGCCATGGTCTTCGACCCCTATCTCGAAAAGCAGCAACTGAATGCCAAGCCGCTCTTTTCGAAGACGCTGTAACGCGGCAAATGGGGACTCCAGCCATTACCAATCGCGTTCAAGCACTGGTTGTGGGCGGCGGGATTTCCGGGCTGGTCTGCGCCTATTCCCTCCAGAAAACCGGCATTGAATTTCTTCTGGTGGAAGCATCGCCGCGCCCTGGCGGCGTGATCCAATCTCAGCGCCGCGAAGGATTCCTGATCGAGCGGGGGCCACAAAGCTTCAGCGGCACATACCAAATCAGTACCTTGTGCAGCGAACTAGGCTTAACCGGCGATCGGGTCCTCGCTCCTGTGAAGGCTCCGCGTTACGTGCTCATCGATGGCTCACTGCGTCAGGTTCCCATGAACCCTCTCGCGCTCTTCACTTCTTCCTTGCTGAATGGCGAAACGAAGTGGAGCCTGCTGCGCGATCTGTTCGGGAAAACCCAGCCACCAGAGCCGGACGAATCGGTGGCCAATTTTGTGCGTCGCAAATTTTCGGCACAGTTGCTCGACCGGCTGGCGGGCCCGTTTGTCTCCGGCATTTATGCGGGGGACCCGGAAAAACTAAGCGTGCGCGGCGCGTTTCCGCAGTTGCACGAAGCGGAGAAAGCATCCGGCAGCATCGCTCGCGGCATGCTCAAGATGGCAAGAACCAAGAGAGGCCCGCACGAGCGCCCCACGCTGCAGACCTTTCAGGACGGCAACGAAATACTGGTGCGCGCCTTGGCGAAAAAGCTTGGGGAAAGATTGCGGTGCGGCGTGGAAGCCACGGCTCTTCGAACGCTTGCCGAAACGCAAGGTGGCAGGGCCGCGCGATACGCAGTCACACTGCGCGCAGATGGCCGGGAAGAGACGCTGGTGAGCGACCAAGTGGTCTTTGCAACACCTGCTGATGTGGTGCAAAAACTCCTTGGGGATGTCGACCCGGGGTTCGAGGCCTTGCTGGAAGGGGTCGAATACGCTGCCGCAGCGGTTGTGTCTCTTGGCTACCGCAAAGCAGATATCGCGCATGCCCTCGATGGATTCGGTTTTCTCGTGCCGCGATCTTCGGGGCTTCGCGTTCTCGGCAGCGTCTGGAACTCGTCGCTCTTCCCGGATCGCGCTCCCGAGGGCCATGCGCTACTCACCAGTTTTGTGGGCGGCGCAAGCGATCCGAAAGCCACCAAGCTTTCCGCTGAAGAACTCGTTGCCATGGTGCACCGGGAGATGACGCCCGTGCTGGGTATCCGGCAGGCGCCGGTCTTTTCGAATGTCACCGTTTGGCAGCGAGCTTTGCCGCAGTACAATCTGGGGCACTCTCATCGGCTGGCGGCGTTGGAAAAGCTGCGACTGCGCTTTCCCGGGATATGGCTGGCCGGCAACTACTTGCGCGGCCCGGCCATCGGCGCCTGCGTGGAGCAGGCACAAGAAGTGGCAGACGAGATCAAAGCCGGAAGTATCCGATAGCCTGAGCGGTTCATTCATCCATCTACGCTGAGCCATCCCCTATGCTGAAAGGCCGGCCAATGCAGACGGTTCGCAACGAAGCGCACCAAGTGCGGCAAGCGAAAACCAGGGTATCGGTGTGGCTATGGGTCGGTGTTGCAGCGCTGCTCGTGATGACCTTCTATGCGGCATGGGACGCACGACTGTTGAGAAATGAAGTCCGGCAGGTGGGTGCGCAATCCTTTGCAGAGATGCAGCAGCGGCAACGACTGCAAACCCAGCTAGCCATCCTGCAGCGCGAAAAAAATATTCTCACGGACCCGGCATCAGTGAAGATTGCGCTGACGCCTTCGAACCCGCAGATGCCGGAACTGGAAGCAACGTGGCATAGCGAGCTGGGAATTATTGTGAGCGGCCGGAGGGTTGCTCTTCCCGCCGGCGATCGCGTGCTGCAGTTGTGGCTGATTCCCAAAGCACCGGCTGGTAAACCCATTCCGTCACTGACAATTCGACCCGATGCCGACGGCAAGGTATTTCTGCTGGTAGCGAATCCACCCGAAACCATGGAAAAAACCAAAGCGCTGGCGATAACCGAAGAGTCAAGCGGCGGAAGCCAGCTGCCTACGACTCCGCCGCAGTGGGTTGGCGGCGTCACATAATCATCTTTCCCCAGAAACGCGGACTGGTGAAACGCACACCTTGGGCCCCGGCGATGATTTCTTCCTTGTCTCTTGAGTTGAGCAGAGTCTTTCCGCTAGGTTCAAAACTAGGGAGCGGAAGCCATCAGACTCAGGGCAACCGCCTCGAAAATAAGGACTGCCGTCGCAACGAAAGCGCGGATCGTATTTACGCGATCCCAAGGTGCCCACATTTCCCTGAGATTGCTCGGCGGAGCAGCGATGTCCCAAGTCATGAGCCGATTGTTAATAGGAACGTTAACAATCCGCGTGAGCGCGGCGATCAGCGCGATTCCACACGTGGACGCTGCGACGAGCCAGAACTCCGCCGATATCCACCGCGTCCTAACCATCACCAGCCACGCAAGTGCCGCCAACAGGGCGGTCAAGACTAAGGGCGGCATGAATCTAACGAAATGCGCATGGACGACTTGTTGAAATTGCACGAAGCTCGATGGGCTGACCTTCTGAAGCGCATACTGCGCGCCTGCGCGATGCCCTAAGAAAACACCCGCTAGCAACCCGATACAGACGGCTGCTACGGCTCGAACTATTATCAACATATCCATAGCTGCTCCTTTTTAATGCCTTCTCCCCGCTTTACCTTCGCCCCACCGACGTTGCCCGGCCTCCGCAAGTTTCTACCTCTTTCCATACCGCAACGCGAGGCGAGTCTTTCGGCGCCCGGCGGCTGCGTGCCAGCGGCGCTTTTCTTCCGCGGTTTTCAATATAAGCGGGGGAACGGGTTTCGGCAGGCGAGTGTGCTCATCGATGGCCACAAAAGTCACATAAGCGCTGGTGGTATGCTTGTGCTCGCCGGTCAGGACGTTTTCGGAATGCACTTCCACGCCGACTTCCATGGAAGTATGGAATACGCGGTTCACTTTCGAGCGCAGCGTCACGATCTCGCCAAGATTTATGGGATTCCGAAAATCGATGGAATCCACCGATGCGGTAACAACGTAGCTGTTCGAATGGCGGTGCGCCGCCATGGCCGCGACGACGTCCACCAGGTGCATCACGTGGCCGCCCAGAAGCTTGCCCAGGACATTGGTCTGCGCGGGCAAGACCACCTCGGCCATCTCCGAAGCCGAGGCGCGGACCGTCTTGCCCTTCAGCTCCACTTCGCCGCTCCGTTCCTTTTTGTTCTTTTGCCTTCGCATCATGTGAATCCCCATTCACAACTCGATTTTGGAGGATTTCCCTCCACACCGTATAATACGGGCACTCCATGACAGAACAAAAGAAAACCCGCCGGCAGCTATTGGAAGAGTTCGTGGTCAAGAACCCGGCGGATGCATTTTCGCGCTACGGCCTGGCCTTGGAATGCATGAAGGGCGGAGATATCAGCGCAGCCGAGGAACAATTTCGCGCCTTACTGCAAAACAACGCGGACTATATTCCCGTTTATTTGATGTTTGCGCAGATGCTTTCGCGTGCAGCCCGGAGCGAGGAGGCAAGACACGTTTTGAGCGTGGGCATCGCCGCGGCTATCAAGAAAGGCGAACAGCACGCCCGCTCTGAAATGGAAGCCTTGCTCGCAGAGTTATTGTGATTTCTTGGCGCGGCCTGCTTCGGGCAGGAGGCGCAACGATCCGCCACACCCTTTGGTATCATCCAGTGGTGACCTCTGTGGGGGCACGGATTGCATGGGACCTATGCGGCCTGAACGAATTCCGCTTTTCCCGCTGAATGTGGTACTTCTGCCAGGTGCGGACCTTCCGTTGCATATATTCGAACCGCGTTACCGGCGCATGGTGCGAGAATGCTTGGATGGCAGGTCGCCGTTCGGCATGCTCCTGGCTCTTGAGAATGGCGTCGTGCGCGTCGGATGCACGGCGGAAATCACCAACATCGTGAAGACCTATGACGACGGCAGGATGGATATCCTCGCGGTGGGGCGCTGGCCGTTTCGAGTGCTGGAGATCTTCGCCGAGGATCCGCTGCTGGAGGCGCAAATTGACTATCTCGAAGATCGAGAACCTGGGACAAATCTGAAAGCGCAAAATGGTTTGATCGAGCTTTACGAAACCTGCCATACGCTTATTTTTGGCGATTATCCGCGCAATCTGGAAGGTGCGGCAGTGGACCGGCTGTCGTACCTTATCTCAAACACGCTGCCCATGGATTTGCTGTGGAAACAACAGATCCTGGAGCTGCGCTCGGAGACGGATCGCCAGGAACGCTTGGTGGCGTACCTGCGGGAGTGGGCGCCGCATCTACAACAGAAGACACAAGCCTTCCGCAAGAGCGCCGGCGCCCGGCGCGGATTGAATTGACTTTTTCATAAGCGGCGGCAAGAGGCCGGCTCGTGCAACACCGCGAGCGGTGCACAGAACGGTGTACAGATTGGGGCCCAAATGACGGCAAGCACATCACTACAACCCGCGGGACACGCTAGACCGCGCACCATTGGAGAACTGAAGCGCATTCCAGACTTTGACGCGCGTGTTGCTATTCACTCCGTGAAGAATGAGATTCGCCGCAATCTGCTGCGCGCGATCGAGCGGAATGAACCGCTCTTCCCCGGCATTCACGGCTTTGAGGATACCGTTGTTCCGCAGATCGTGAATGCGCTGCTTTCGCGCCACAACTTCATTCTTCTCGGACTCCGCGGACAGGCCAAGAGCCGCATCCTGCGCGGGCTGATTCAATTTCTGGACACGGAGATTCCGGTCATTGCGGGCTGCGAGATCAATGACGACCCCTTGCACCCCATCTGCCGCCAGTGCCGTGAAAGGATCGCCACCGAAGGCGAACATACGCCGATCGTTTGGATGCCGCGTGAACAGCGTTACGTCGAAAAGCTGGCCACCCCCGATGTGACCATGGCGGACATAATCGGCGACGTCGATCCTATCCGGGCCGCGCGCGGAGGACGCGACCTCTCCGACGAACTTACGATTCATTACGGTTTGCTGCCGCGCGCGAATCGCGGCATTTTTGCCATCAACGAGTTGCCGGACCTTTCGGGAAAGATTCAGGTGGGCCTGTTCAACATCATGCAGGAAGGGGACATCCAGATTAAGGGCTATCCGCTGCGCCTGCCGCTGGACATTCTGCTGGTGTTTACCGCGAACCCAGAAGACTACACGGCCCGAGGAAAGATCATCACCCCGCTGAAAGACCGCATCGGTGCGGAGATTCGAACACACTATCCGTCCAGCGTGGCCGAAGGCATGACCATCACGGCGCAGGAAGCCTGGACCAAACGTGATTCCGAAGTGAAGGTGGAGGTCCCGGCGTATCTGCGCGAAGTGGTGGAGGAGATTGCTTTCCAGGCGCGAGAAGACAAGCGCGTTGACCGCCGGTCAGGCGTGAGCCAGCGGCTGCCCATCACTACCCTGGAAAGCTTGGTAAGCAGCGCGGAGCAGAGAGCGGCGCGAACGGGCGAGAGCGCCTGCGTCGGGCGCGTAGCGGACATTTACGCGGCGTTGCCGGCAATGACCGGAAAGCTGGAGCTGGAGTATGAAGGCGAGCTGAAGGGCGCGGACACCATCGCCCGCGAGCTGATTCGCACCGCCGTGGGGCGCGTGTTCACCAAGTACTTTGGCGGAACCAATTTTCAGCCGGTGATTCAGTGGTTCGAATTGGGCGGCGAGTTGAAACTTCCGGAACTTGTCACCACCAGCCAGCGCTACCAGCAGCTTTCCAAGATCCAGGGATTGCTGGAGCACATTGAGCGCCTGGGTGTCGAGGATCGCAAGAATCAGGGAGCTGCGGCGGCCGCGGCCGAAATGATTCTGGAGGGATTGTGGGCGCACCGGCGGATCGGCCGCACCGAAGAGCGCGGATACTATGCCGAAAAACCGCGGCAGCCGGAGGCGCGGGAAACGCCAGGGCGCGGGCCACGGCGCCAGTTTAATTGACGACCCGATGAAGGGTCGCCATCCTGAGGAGCAGCACTACGATCGAAGATTCCGGCTCTGCCGGAAAGGATCTTGAATGAAAGTTATCCGCTACGGAAAATATACGGGAGAAGCGGCCGACGCCATTGACCTGGAGGAATTGGTCAAGCGCCTCGGGGACTTCTTTCTGCGGAGCGGGTTCGAATCGCAATATTACGGCATATCGGAAATGGATCCGGAACGCTCGATGAAAGCGCTGCGCGAGGCGATTCTGAGGGCCTTGCAGGACGGCGATCTTCTCCCGGAAGAGATGATGAGTGATGAACTGCGGGAAATGCTGAAGAACGCGCAGGCCATGGAGAACAACGCAGTCAAGGATTTGCTCGACAAATTGATGGAGCGCATGGCGCAGGAAGGCTACATCAATCCTCAGCAGCAGCCGCAAATCACGCCGCCACCCCAGAAGACAGCACGGGGGCAAGTCGGCCAGCCAAGGGAACGTCAGCCCGAAGCGCGTTTCGAAATCACGGACAAGACCATCGATTTTTTGGGCTTCAAAACGCTGCAGGAGCTGCTCGGCTCACTGGGGCGCAGCAGCTTTGGGCGGCACGATACGCGTGATCTGGCGACCGGCGTTGAATCGGGCGGCGTATCCCGGCCGTATGAATTCGGCGACACCGTGAATCTGGACGTCAGCGAGACGCTTTTCAACGCCGTGCGGCGTGAGGGCGCAAAAGTTCCCATCGAAATGACTTATTCGGACCTGATGGTGCACCAGTGCGAATACCAAAGCTCGTGCGCCACGGTGGTGCTGCTGGACTGCAGCCACAGCATGATCCTGTACGGCGAAGACCGATTCACGCCCGCTAAGCGCGTGGCCATGGCCTTGTCGCATCTGATCCGGACGCAGTACCCCGGCGACACGCTGAATCTCGTATTGTTCCACGACAGCGCGGAGGAGGTTCCCCTCAGCGAACTGGCGCGCGTTCAGGTGGGGCCGTATTACACGAATACACGGGAAGGCTTGCGCATGGCCCAGCGCATTCTGTTACGGCAGAAAAAGGATATGCGGCAAATCATCATGATTACCGATGGCAAGCCCTCGGCCCTCACGCTGGAAGACGGCCGCATCTACAAGAATGCCTTCGGCCTGGATCCGTTCGTAGTGGGGCAAACGCTGGAAGAAGTGAACAAATGCAAACGCGCGGGCATCCTGATCAACACGTTTATGCTGGCAACGGACTACAGCCTGGTGCAATTCGTGCAAAAGATTACGCAAATGTGTCGCGGCAAGGCTTACTTCACGACTCCCTACACGCTGGGCCAGTATCTACTCATGGATTATATGCAGAGGAAAACCAGGCAGATCCACTGAGGGCGGCGCTGGCCGGCCATTTTGCCTTGAGATAGACTGACTGTATGGGATTATTGCGGCGACTTTCAAGCTGGATGGGAGCGGACGACAAGATGACGCACATCGTTGCTGGGAACATCGCGCCAGGGTTTTCGCTTAAGGCGCTCGATGGCCGGGGGTATGCGCTCGGCGCATCGCTGGAGCACGGGCCGGTGGTTGCGGCTTTTTTCAAAGTCTCGTGCCCTGTCTGCCAGTTTACGTTTCCATTTCTGGAGCGCTTATACAAACGCTATGGAGGGGATGGCGTCACGTTTCTTGGCATTTCGCAGGATGTTGCGACCGCGACCAAAGAGTTTTGTAAGGACTACGGCGTGACTTTCCCTGTGCTGCTCGACGAAAAAGGATATCCCGTTTCGAACGGCTATGGCCTGACAAATGTGCCGACGCTTTTTCTGATCGAGACGAGTGGCACCGTTAAAGTGAGCTGCATGGGATTCGACAAGAAGGATTTGGAGACCATCGCCGCTGAACTGAGCCAGCGACAAAAGATAGCGGCCGTGCCGTTGTTCCGCCCCGATGAAGTAGTGCCAGAGAACAAGCCTGGTTGAGGCTCCAAGAACTAGGTCCGGTCGGACCTAAGCTCGTTGCAGAGGCGTAGCCATCCGTCTGAACGAATGGGTAGCGGATCAGATTCCGAGAACCTGATTCTCCAACAAAGTAGATGACTTCCTCGAAGCGCACCTCTGAGGAGCCAGGTGGCCCTCGTCCGGTAAGCGCAGCGAGCTCAACCGGTCGATGCAACACCATCTAAGCAGTGGATCCGACAATACTTCCCCTAGAGAGCCGAAGTGTCTGGCTGTACTCAATCAGACCAAGACAGGGTAGTGTTTCTTTTGAATCAACGGTCTCGACCGATTTTAGCAATTGAAACTCCTGAAAGTAGAGTTCAAGCAAGTGTTGCGTCGACCCATTGAGACCGCCCGGGTTACTGGACATGAGGAATCTCGTGTCCGCGTTTGCGACATGCAGACTGTGGTCAACGGCTATCACACCTCGCAATGCGATTATTTTTCGACACTGCCATAGCCGTGAGGCACCGTTTACGAATTTTGTCGTAGAAGAAATGGCAGGCTGCGTGAGGTGGCGGAACACGCAGAGTGGCGAGTGAAAGAGCGAAAAGCAGATCCCTCACTCCGCTCGGAATGACAGAGAGCGGGATTATTCGGATTCGTTGAGCGTTTTGACCTGGAGTTCCAGGGCCTGTGTATATTGGCGCTCGAGCTGCAGCTCGGTTTGCAGTTTTTTGACCAGCAGCTCCAGGCGGGCGATCCCGCCGCGGAGTTTTGCGACTTCGTGACTCGTGGGGGCCGGGCGCCCCCTTCGGTCCTCAGGGTAAACGGGGGGCTGCGCGGCGGAATTCGCGTTTTGTGGCGGCGCTGCGGCGGCCGAAGACGTTTGTTGCAGAAAGGCTTCGGCTAGCGCGCGAGGCCAGATGGAGTCTGCCTGCTTTTGTTCGCTGGGCGGCGGCTGCGGCGCGGCGCGAACGGGCGTTGGCACGGGTGCAAAAAGGCCGCTCAAGGCATCGGAAGACGCGCGGCGATCGCTGGACGATACGACCGGCGCGGGCTTGGGATCGAGGAGGCTTTTCACGCGGCCGATGAGTTCCTGGGGCTGAAACGGCTTGCGGATTAATTCGTCGGCGTGCACTGAGACGGCGCGGTCCGCGACATTCTTGTTCACCACTCCGGACATCAAAATGACGGGGGTGGCGCTGAATTGCGGATGCTGCTTGACCTGGCTGCAAACGGAGTAGCCGTCCTGGTCGGGCATGATGACGTCGGTAATGACGATGTCGGGGGGATTCTGCTCGAATTGCCCGAGCGCGGAGGCGGCATCAGCGCAAGTGATGATGTTCATGCTCTCGCGGCGGAACGCGATCTTGATGACTTCGCGCATGGTGGCGCTGTCGTCAATGAAATAGACCGTCGGCGTGCGCTTGGGCGCGGAATCGCCGAGGGGCGGCAGGATCATGGCTTCACTCATTTCGCCTCCTTGTCAGCCAGGTTTTCAGTCAAATTGCCCGCGGCTTCGTCTCCCAGGTCGCGGACGTCTTCGTCATATTCGCGCATGGCATCGAGCAAAAGGTCGGTGGCCGAGCGCAACACGGTGCGCTGCGCCGAGGTGGTGCCGTAAACAAATTTGTAGACTCCAGCGCCTCCGCCTACGCAGCTTTTCAGAATGTGCAGGACGGCTTCGTCACCGAAAAGGGAACCACATTCGGCGTGCGTGATTTCGCCGGCGTCGAAGAAGAGGAGAGCGTCGGTTTCACCGGCGTTGATGTGCAGCGCGCCGGTCTGATGAGCCTGGCCGAGCATTTGCATCACGCCGGGCAGATCGTGATGCGTGAGGTTGCCGCTCAGGCTGGTGTCTGCCTGGGCGATCATTTGCGTGGGCTGGAATCCTTCGGCCTTGCTGATAATGATATTTTTCACGTGCGTGGCAATGACCGCCGGAGCGAGTTGCCGGTCGATGTAGTCGTCGCAGCCGGCCTGGAACGCTTCCATGAGGGCGCGCTGGCTGCCGTCTCCGAGGGCGATGATGGGCAGAGCGGCGTTTTTCGGGTCGGCATGGATGATCTTGGCGATCTCCAGCGCGCCCATCTCGCGCATCTGGGTGGCGCAGAGGATGGCCGAGGGCGCGTCATATTCGAGCGTGGTCAAGGCAAATGCGGCCTGCGTGCTGGAGACGACTTCGAATCCTTCACGTTTCAACGCATCGCCGAGACGCTTGGCGAAATACACGTTGCTATCGATGAGCAAAATCTTTGCCGCTTTGCCCGCTTGCATCATCGCAAGGCCTCCTGCAGCGACAACTCGGCGATGGGGAAAGGTATTTCCGCCGGCCCGGGAGTGAGCGCGTTCAGATTGAGCACTTCGATCACTTCGCCGTTGTGTGAGATCCAGGCGGCCACGTGGGGAGAATCACCTTCGCCTGCCGGGGTCATTTCCGCCTTGATCAATTCACAGTCGCCTGTCACCGGGATGGCGATCCATTCGGATTGCGTTTCGTACTTGCGAATAGCGATGAGATAGAAGCGTCGCGAGGTCAGTTTCTTGCCGGAAAGTTGCTCCGATACATCGCAGACGGGGACGATTCTTCCGCGCCGGAGAATTACGCCTTCGGTCTCCGGAGTATGGTGAGGAAATCGAAAAATGCGGCTGGGTGCGACAAGTTCCGCGATCTGCCCGGCGGTGAGCGCAAAGCGGCGCTCGCCCAGCCGCAGCAGGACGAAGGACTGCGATGCGAGTTCGTTGGTGAGCGTCATGGAGCGATGCGCGCTCCTGTGCCGCGGTCAACGTCGCTGGCCGGAGTTTCTTGCGCTGCGATAGGTGGCAGAGCGGCTTCGAGCAGCGCCAGTTCGTCCTTCGACAAAAAGCCTTCCGGGTTTACGACGGGAATAACCGTTTGATCCAACGCCGTGAGGCCGCGATACCACTGGCGCTCTTCGTGCCAGAAGGCGCGAGGCAGAGCCTGTAAGCGCGTCATGGTGGTCATTTTTTCGATGCCGTCAATGAGCAATGCTGTTTTGGTCCGGCGAAGAACGAAAACCAGCGCCGCACGCAAGGGCGGCAGGCCAAAGTGCGCGGCGCCGTTGACGAC
>JBGOTL010000042.1:0-26913 GCA_041476465.1 Candidatus Acidiferrum sp.
CCGCCGCGCGCAGCGTCTGACTAAATCCGATCAGCGCGACGATGAGAAAAACCAATCGTTTCATGTTTTTTCCTCCGGTCCAGAGCGTTGCCTTTTGCAACGCGGCGCGCATCACCGCTGAATCCGATGCCCTCGCGCGTGGATCAATGCGGCCAGGGTATCGGAATTTTTTTCACTTTCTTTTTCAATTCGTCCGCCGTGGTGCCTTTCTTTTTCGAGTCCTGAGGCGCGGGTTGCGCTCCGGGCGCCGCATTGGGATCGGGATTCGCCGTGCCGTTAGCATCCTTTCCCAGCATATTGCCCACTGCGCCGGTAGCGAACTGCGTTGAATTGCCAGCGCTTATATTCTGAAACCCGCCGGAAACCGATTGCGAGGTGTTCTCGAGCTTTGCGGCCAAATCCTGAAGCGCGGCGGAGGCCGACTGGAGGTTAGGAGCTTTTTTCAGCGCCAGGAAGGAATCACGCATCCCGCGGGCCTTCCCCATCAGGTCCGAAAACATATTCAGACCGACAAAAAGAAGGTTCAGGTTGCGATACTTTTGAGCGAAAGCCGGCGCCTGCTGCGAAAACGACCCCAGGTCCGTTTGCAGGCTCTGCATCTGCGCACCACAGCAGTCCTGGAGGGGCTGGCTCGGCGGGGTGCTCACGACATCTTGCGAAAAGCCGGCATCCTGCGAGAAGCTGGCGTCCTGCGAAAAACCAGATCCCGCCGCAGCGTTCTGGCTGTCTGCGCCCGTTGGGGCGGCGCCCTGGGAAAAACCGCCGGCCGCGCTGGGATCCTGGCCGAAGGATGGGGCATTTGCTCCGGAGGCAGGAGGGCTTTGCGCTATGCTGGCCTGATTCCGCGGCTGCCCGGCAGGAGTAGCCGCAGGCTTGGAGTTGCCTCTATTTGCTGGTGCCGGGGCCGGGGGAGCCGAACTCGCCGTGCTCGCGGAGCCGCCGGCACTCCCAATTCTTGCCTGGAGTTGCTGCACCTGGTCCTTCAGGTGTGTGAGTTGTGAGTTGATGGCACCGCCGTAGGAAGAGAGAAGCGGGGCGTCAATACTTCCCTGGGCCGTGTAGTCCGCCGGGACAACGCGATAACGGTAGACCATGCCGTGCTCACCGACGACATAAATGCAATCGCGCCGCGGATAACTGAATGCCTCCACGGTTGTGGGGAACCGGAACTCGCGCGAGAGCCAGTGCTCGCCGCCATCGCTGGTAAAACTGCAGCTGTTTCGTATACAGAAAACGCCTGTCTCCGGGTCAGCAAACTTAAACGGCCCGCTGACGGAAGAGGGTGCGCTGCGCCACGATTGCCCGCCGTCCGAGGTAAGAAACACCTTCGCGCCCATGAGCCGAATGACGCCATGGTTTTCATCGGTAAAGAAAACCGCGTCGGCGGTATTCATGTCTGTGGTGGCGAAGATGAGTTTCCAGGTGGCTCCGCCATCCTCCGTCTTTGCCACCACGGCAAACCCTTCCCCATTAGAAGGTCCCCCCACGGCGTAGCCCACACGCGGAGACGGAAAATGCAAGGCATGCAAGTAACAAGCCACGTGTTGCGTCAGACCATTCACTTGAAGGGTTGTAGCGCATTGAAACACCGGCTTCCAATTGCGTCCGCCATCTACTGTCACATTGATTATGGAATGGGTGCTATAGCCGCTCGCCGCAATGCCGTACTGGGGTGAAACAAACTGATAATCCGCCATATCGCTGGGAAACGACCCAGCTTCTTCCCAGCTCGTGCCATCCAGGGTGCGCACCAGTTTTCCCGCATGATAAGCCCAGCCATGCGTCGTATCCAGGAAACGAAGATGAACAAAACGATCTTCGGCGGAATTCGGATCTCCTAACTGGATCTCCCAGTGCGCACCGCCATCCGTGGTGTGGAGGATAAATCCACCCTGACCCCTTCCCGCGGCCCATCCCACCTTGTCATTCACGAAATAGACGGAATAGAGGTTGACATCGTCGGGATAGTTCACCGGCTCCCAGATGCCCTTGTACTTCTGCTCCGGCGCGGCAGCCGCGGTGGTTGTCGGCTTCTTCGCCGCGGCGGCCACGGGGTGCTTCGTGGGAGCTGGCTGTGCCGCGGACGTAAGGGCACAAACCATCAGTCCAGCGATCGCGCAAACACCTTTAAATAGCCATTGATTTCTTCTGTTGTGGATCATGGGAGTCCTTCCTGTAACGGAGATAAAACCTGTCCTGTAGCGCGAATATCCTCTGCTTGACGCGCTCAGGTACCCATGTAAAATGGGCCATGCTTCCTGGTGCCGCCAGCGCGCCCAGTTCTTGCTAGCCAGGTCCGGATTGTCAACGGAAAGCCGTTCAGGTGTCTTTTGCATTCGTTGACGTTTTCCTGAAGTTTTTATGATTACCGTATGTCAATCGAATCAAAGCCTCTCTTCGAGTTCGGCCCTTTCCGGCTGAATCCCTCGGAGCGGCTATTGACGCGCGGCAACGCACAGATACACCTCCCTCCTAAAGCCTTTGATTCCCTGGTCTTGCTGGTTGAAAATCAAGGACATCTGCTGGAGAAAGAAGAGCTGCTGAAGAAAGTCTGGCCAGACACTTTTGTGGAAGAGTCCAGCCTCGCGCAGCACATCTCCCTGCTGCGCAAAGCTTTACAGGACGGTGAGGATGGACATGGGCCGAAATACATCGAAACCGTGCCCCGCCGAGGCTATCGCTTCATTGCGGAAGTCCGCAGAGTGGACCGGAATGCCCTCGATTCTGCGCCGAACTTGGCCGAACAAGCAGCGAACCAGCGGCCAGTTTCCCCCGTTGCTCCGAGCGCCCACTCGAATCGGCGATTATGGGTTTCCGCCTTCGCGATCGCTGGATTTGCCCTATTGCTGTCGCTGTTGTGGGTAACGCGCTCCACATGGACTGGCCGGAAGAGTTCCGGACCCCCAGCCATCCAGTCGCTCGCTGTCCTGCCTCTCCAGAACCTTTCCGGCGATCCCGCACAGGAGTACTTTGCCGATGGCTTGACCGAGGCCATGATTACCGACCTGGCGAAACTTCCCGGTCTGAAGGTCATCTCCCGCACTTCGATCATGCAGTACAAGGAATCGCACAAGCATTTGCCGCAGATTGCGCAGGAGCTCGGAGTCGATGCGATTGTGGAAGGCGCCGTGCTGCGTTCTGGGAATCGGGTCCGCATCACCGCGCAGCTGGTGCGCGCCGCCACGGATCAACACATCTGGGCAGAGTCTTACGAACGCGACATGCTCGATTTGGTCGCTTTGCAGGACGAAGTGGCCCGCAGCATCGCGGAGCAGATTCGAAAGGAGATCGCACCGAAGGAATTCGTGCAGCTTACAACTTTACCCGAGGCCAATCTGGAAGCTCGCGAAAATTATTTGAAAGGCCGGTACTTCTGGAACCGCCGCACCGAGCCGGCCTATTTGAAAGCGATCGAATATTTCCAGCTGGCCGTCAGTAAAGATCCAAATTATGCCCAGGCCTACGCCGGCCTGGCGGATGCCTACGCTCTGCTTGGCTCTTTGCCCACTTCACAAATTCCGCGCGGAGTGGCCATGCCACGGGCGAAAGAAGCCGCACTTGCAGCGCTGCGTCTGGACGATTCACTAGCCGAGGCGCACACGTCACTTGCTTTCGTGGAGATGCACTATGAGTGGAAGTTCGCGGAAGCGGAGCGTGAATTCCGCCGCGCCATCGAGCTCAACTCCAACTATGCGACCGCCCATCAGTGGTACGCATTCGACCTGGTGGCGATGGGAAAGCTGGATGAGGCCCTTTCCGAAATAAATCGCGCGCGGCAGAATGATCCCTTCTCGGGCATCATCAACACCGACCTCGCGGAATTACTTTTTTTTGCCCGCAGATACGATGAAGCATCGCGACAGGCGCAGGCGACCCTGGAGATGGATCCAAGCTTTGCCATGGCGCACCGCATGATGCAGCGTGTTTACGTTCAAAAGCGGATGTTTCCGGAGGCCATCGTCGAAGGCGAGCGGGGCGTCGCGCTCACTGGAGAAGAGCCCTGGATGCTCCTGGAACTGGCGAACACCTACGCTGCTGCTGGAAAGAAGCCCGAAATGCAACGTTGCCTGTCACGTGTTGCGAATGTCAGCGGATCCCGGGATTTGCCGTCAGGAATTACCATCGGGGAGATCTACGCGGCCTCCGGAAACTCTAATCTTGCCTTTCAGGCTCTCGAAAAATGCTACCGCCTGCGCGACGGTGGCCTCATGCTATTGAACGCCGATCCGAATCTGGACCCTTTGAGATCCGATCCTCGCTTTAAAGACCTGACCCGCCGTGTAGGTTTACCTCAGTAAAATTCGCAAAGCGCGACGCGCTAGTAAAGAAGCTTCTGAAGAACAATTACTCGTGCAAGGGTTGCCATCCCTGGCTGTGGCTGTCGCTTAGCGGAGCTTCTCGAAGATGCTCTTCGCCAACTGAAGGCGTTGCAGCACTCCCTCTTTTTCGGCCGTGGAGTTCCAGTCCGGGTAATGCGACGTCGCATCGATCACGCGGTCAATCCACGCCGCAAAATATCCGGCGTCTGCCGGGGAACGCGGCGGTTTGCCGCCCACCGTCACATAGATCGGGCTGGTCGTCGCATAAACATAATTATCAAAGACCGGATATTCCGCTTTCTCGCTCGAAGCACGCAGAACGCACCACCCACTCTCGTTCAGCGCCAGCTTTCCGCTGGCATCTTCTGTTTCGCGTGAACCATGCAGCGCCAGCCGTTGCACGACTCGGCCGTTACACACCACTTCCAGACGATCTATCGGCACGATGGATCGCAGCGTCGCTGCAAAAGCCACCCCTGCTTGCGGTCCATCCAGCTTTAATTCACCGCCAATGGTCTGGCCGCCCAATGTGAAATCCAGCAGCGGTCCGTTGGTGGCGAATGTCTTGCCTTTTTTCAGCGCTTCGAGCCACGTCTCCATTTTTAGCGGCCCTTGTGGAACGCGAGCATATACGCGGTTCATTCCCACGGGCCCGCGCAGTGACGCATAGTTCGCCATCGCGTCCGTTCCCCCAGCCGCCGGTATTCGATAGCCTAGGTTGAGCAATCGATACCACACCGCCGCTGTCGACCGGTGATCGCTGAAGCCTACAATCTCCATGTAATCCACTTTGCCGAGAGCTACATCGACCGGCAATTCGTTTGATATTTTTTCCGGAGGAATCGCCAGCGGCTTTGGCTCTTCATCGAATGGATGCACGTAACCAACCAGCGCGCCCTGCGAGTGCGCCATGTCCGCAACATCCGCGTTCATTGGGAAAAGACTCGCCGCTGCCGTGTTTGGATAACCTGCATATCCCGGCAGCAAAATGTTCCCGCGAATATTCAGCAGGCCCAGGTGCCCCCAATAGCTGGTGTGGAATTCCTGTCCGTGAACCACCAGCGCATCGGGTTTCGAAGCCGGATCCAGTTGCTTTCCGTCATACGCGATGTCCGGAAAGCGCTGCTCTTTGTTCACGATCAGGTCATTCACGATTCCCAGATCTTCCGCTTCCGCCTGCTCCACAAGATGCGCGGGCGTATTGTGATAGGCCCCCGCATAATTCATATGCACGTGCACATCGCTGCTGACCCAGTGTTCGTCGCCCATCATGGGCATACTCATTGCTTTCAGCTCGACCACGACGTTCGCAACCTCATTCGCCTGCAACTCAATCGTTCTCTTTTCAAATGCATGTTCAAAGCCTTTCATTACTTCGATGGTCGCTTTTCCTGCCGGCACCTCCAGTTCCTCCGAGCCTTGTGTATGAAAATAGTGCGCTTCGAATGGCCGCTCGCTCCGGTCGAATCCGTCATCTCCGGAAATCCACGCGCTTTCCGGTGCATAGAAGCGCCCCTCCGCATCCGTCACCGAAACTCGCGCGGGCGTTTCCTTGCCGGCGGCATCCGACACGCGCACGTGCAACCGCGCCATCCGTCTCAAATGGCGCCGCTCCCTTATTTCCATTGGATGCTGGCCGCCGCCGGAACTACTCTGCAGCCACAGCTCGGTGTTGCCGTGCCGATTCGAAATGAAGGCCAGTTGCTGGCCATCCGGAGACCACCGCACATTCGTCTCGTCCCACTCGCCGTAGGAAACGGGAAACACGTCGCCACCGTTTGCCGGCATCTCCCAGAGCTGGTGCCAGTTCCGCCCGAGATATGAGCTGTATACGATTCGCGAACCATCGGGTGAAAAATCGGGCCGTACCTTCCAGTTCGTTTCTTCGTAATGTATCTCGCGCGCCTCGGCGCCGGCCTCCGCTTTCATTCGCCAGATGCCGCCTGTCCCATGAATGTGTCCGCGGTTCGATACAAAAACAATTTCTTGGCCGTCGCGTGACCACACTGGGCTGATTTCATGATCGAAGACGCTGTAGTAGTAGCGGGGAATGGCGCTCTTCGTTTCTCCGGTCAGCCGCATAACACTTGCCAGCTCTCCGTTGTTCAAGCCTGCCGCAAAAATGTGAAAGCGTTTGTTGTAAGAAGTGGAAACATACGCAATCCGCTTGCCGTCCGGTGACCAGCGCGGCTCCAGATTAACCGCGCCGCCGCTGGTGAGCTGTTGTGCTTTGCGTGTCGCCAGATCCAGCTGCCACAACTCGACCGCATCCTTCTGGTAGGAGCAATACACCACCGATCGTCCGTCGGGCGACCAGTCCGGTTGGTAATCGTATCCCGGTCCGTCGGTGAGCTGTTGCGCCACATTCGAATCGATCTTCTGCCGCCACAGCGACCCCGCCATTGAATACACCACTTCGCGCGAGTCCGGCGACCAGGCCACGCTACTTGGCCCGCTGGTGAGCTGCGGCAAATACATTTCGCGGTAATAGTAAGGATGCGGTAGATCGATTTGCGGCAGCACGGGCCTGCGCTGCGCCGCACCCGGCGTGATAAACGTCACTACCCCAAGTGCCGCATACAAGGTTCGCCTCAACAAAGATGCCTCCCACAATGCAAGAGTATGAAAGAGGATTTCTCGTCCTATGCGAGTGAAACTAGTCCACTCCGCGCCCGGATGCAAGCGCCGGACGAAATAACCCGGTAATCAGCGAGCAGGATGATCGAGAATTTCGCGGACCTTGTTTGCTAGGTTTGAAGGGGTAAATGCAAGAGAGCCGCGAGGTTTAGGCCATTCCGGCGCGCGTCAATGGCAATTCCCGGATGCGCTTGCCCGTAGCCGCGAAGATGGCGTTGTACAAGGCTGGCGCAAAGGGCGGCAGGCCCGGCTCCCCGATACCTGCTGGAGGCGCATCGCTTGGCACGATGTATACGTTGGTTTCCCGCGGAGCATTGTTCATCCGCGCCATCTGGTAGGTATCGAAGTTCGATTGGTCGATCACCCCGTTGCTCGCGGTGATCTCGCCATAAAACGCCAGGCTGGTGCCCATCACAGCCGCGCCTTCGAACTGCTGCCGCACCATCTCCGGATTTACCACCGTGCCGGCATCCAGCGCCGTGTCCACGCGCTGAATTCGCACTTGCCCTGCGTCGTTCACCTCGGCTTGCACCACCGTGGCAACGTACGTCAGGAAGCTGCGGTGTATAGCCAGTCCCATGCCGAATCCATTGCCCAGCTTTTTCTTGCCCCACCCTGATTTTTCCGCCGCAATCTGCAGTACGCGGCGAAAACGCGCCGTGTCGATCGGATATTGCTCATAATCGCCGTCGTAATTGGGGTAGTCTTTCGCCAGATCGCTTTTCGGGACAACGCGGTCCGGCCCGAGGAGCTGCAGCGCATACTCCACCGGATCTTTCCCAGCCGCGTGCGCCAGTTCGCCCACGAAAGAGTGCACTCCAAACGCGTGATAAATGTTCGCCACCGAGCGCAGCCACCCGATCCGTACGTGCGCTTTCGCCGGGCCATTTTCCACGCGATGGTTGGGGAGAGCAAACGGCACGTCGCTCCACCCCAGCCCGATTTCGCCCGCGTCCGCATACTCGGCTTTCACATCAAAAGTCGAACCGATGGGCGGAAATACGCTGCGCTGCAGCCACGCGCTCGGCTTTCCATCCGCGCCCAGCGCCGCTTTCATGTACATCGCCGCGACCGAGTGATATGTGTCGAACTTAATGTCGTCTTCGCGGCTCCACACTACCTTCACTGGTTTCCCGGTCTTCTTCGAGAGCACCGCTGCTTCCACCGCAAAATCCGGAAAAGATTTTCGCCCAAACGCGCCGCCCAGCAGCGTCACGTGCACGGTCACATCTTCCTTCTTCAATCCGACGGCATTGGCAATCGCTTCCTGCGCCCCCTGCGGGTTCTGCGTCGGCGCCCACGCCTCCACCTTCCCATCCTTATATAGAGCCAGCGCCGCGGGCGGCTCCATCGACGCATGCGCCAGCAGCGGCGCGTAATATTCCGCCTCGACGATCTTTCCGCCCTTCGCGAACACGGCATCCACGTCGCCATTTTCGCGCACAACTTTGCCGGGTTTCCGCGCCGTCTCCTGCAGTTCTTTCTTATACGCGTCGGAGTTGTAGCTGCTGTGCTCGCTCTTCTCCCATTCGATCTTCAGCTTTTTCCTTCCCTGCATCGCCGCCCAGGTGTTATCTGCCAGCACCGCCACGCCGCCGTGGGCCTGATTCCCGATGGGCGGCTTGAAGGAATCGATCGTCGCTGTCTGCTTCACACCCGCCACGTTCAACGCCGCCTTGTCGTCAATCGATTTCACGGAACTTCCAAAGACCGGCGGGTGCGCGATGGACGCATACAGCATTCCAGCCATCTGCGTATCCTGGCCGTACACCGCTTTGCCTGCGCACATCTCTTTCAGGTCATAACTCGAAGTGCCTTTGCCGATGTACCGCCATTCACTCCGTTGTTTCAACTGCAGCTCTTCTTTCTTTGGCACCGGCAATTTTGCCGCTGCCGCCGCCAATTCGCCGTATCCCAGTTTCTTCCCGGACGCCTTATGCACCACCGTGTGCACTTCCGTTGTGCATTCTTTTTCCGGAACGCCCCATTGTTGCGCCGCGGCGCGCACCAGCATCAGCCGCGCACTCGCTCCCGCCTCGCGCAGCGGCGTGAAGAAGCTTGTCACCGAGTGCGATCCATCCGTATCTTGATCGCCATATTTTTCATTTCCAGTTGCTTGCACGATCTTTACGCGCGCCCAGTCCGCATCCAGTTCGTCTGCGACGATGCGCGGCAAAGCGGTCTTGCTCCCGCTGCCCATTTCCGAGCGGTGCGCGATGATATACGCCGTCCCATCCGTATCGATCGCCAGGTAAACGTTGGGCTGCAGCGGGGAATTGGACATCGCATCGCTCGCAACGCCGCCGTTCGCAGCAAACAGTTGCTCCGGCATCACGCTGACGCTCAGCACAAACGCGCCAGCCCCCAGCATCCCCTTCAAAAATTCGCGTCTGTCTATATTTTCGATACGGATCATGGAATCCCCCGCCCTGCAAATAAGTGAAAGCTGCCGAAAAACCACTTCGTCTGACGCTCCATCCTACCGCCAATCCTAATAGTTGCAAGTCTTTGTGGCGCATCCATGGCTGGCCGTGCATACGCCCCCGAACCACGGATTGCGTATTCATCCGGTTCAGGGCAAGCTAATCGTCGGGAAAAACTACAAATAATGTCCGCCGATTTTATGCCACGCGCCATCGCGTTGGCTCTGGAAAATGTCCGCAGCGGCCGCGGTGGTCCTTTCGCTGCGTTGGTTGTAAAAAACGGCCGCGTCATTGCCGAAGGAACAAACCGTGTCACTTCCGCGAAGGACCCCACGGCTCATGCGGAAGTTGTTGCCATTCGCGAAGCCTGCCGTGTTCTCGGCGATTTTCAGCTTATCGGCTGTGACCTGTATACCACTTGCGAGCCTTGTCCGATGTGCCTAGGCGCCATCTATTGGGCGCGTCCTGCGCGCGTCTTCTACGCAGCGGCCGCTGCCGATGCCGCCGCTGCGGGTTTTCAGGACGCCTTCATTTATGACGAACTCCGGCTTCCCCCGGCTGTGCGGCGCATCCCCATGACGCAACTCCTGCGCGACGAATCCCTCGCCGTTTTTTCCGCATGGCTCCAGTTGCCGGACAAGAAGCCCTACTAAGGATTTTCCCTGCTCCCATCCGTGCCAAAAAACGCTCTTACTCTTCTGGCCAGCAATGCAGCGCGCGCCGCAGGTACACCAGCTGCCCCAGGTGATACGCATTATGGTCCGCGAGGAGCAGCGCTTCGCGCAAAATCGTCTTGCCATGTCCATACGGAATTTTCGCGCACAGATCCGTCCGCGGGTTTTCCACCAGACGAATCATTTCGCGCAAGCCGCTCTTGAATTCCCCCGCGCTTTTCTCCCACGCCGCGTCATTCGGCGGGACCGGCGTCCGCGGCCAGTAGCCTTCCGGCCATTCCGGCGAGGTATGCTTCGCATCGCGGCTGAATTCCAGTATGTCCCATTGCGCCAGCCGCGCATGCTCCAGCAATTGCCAGGCGGTATGCGGCAGACCTTTAACGAACGCGCCGCGTTTCTGCCTGGGAAGTCCGTCCAGCGCGTCCTCGAAATGCACGTGCGCTCCGCCCCCCTTAAGCAGATAGACCAGATGCTCGCGCAGTGCGCGGGTCTGGTTTACACTTTTGCCCTTACTCCCTTTGCGTTTTGCTTTTTTGTTTTTTGCCAAGGCTATCTCTCCGAAATCAGAACTTGTTGCGGCATTTCCGGCGCCGGATGCGGCGTAGTCTTCGCAAATCCGGCGTTCCGGAACATCTGCTCGTATTCAGAAAGTGTATAAGCATCCCCTGCGTCTGTCGACGCCAGCATCGTCATCCTGAATGCCGCCGCCGTCGGCGGCTTCACGCAGTTCGCGGTTGATGTTGCCGCCATGAGTGCTGTCTCCTTTTCCGGTAGTTCAGAGTTCCTCATTCTAATACGCGCACAACTTCCGCGGCACAACTCAAATCCGTTGCCGGGGGTTGCCCATCGCTGGCATACTTTCTCTCCCGCGAATAGGTAGGCGTCACGCGATGAAACGCGAAGTTCACAATTGGTATTCGCAGCGGCTGGGCATCGAACTCGGCGTCGTCGTCTATGGCCACTGGGGCCCGCCGCTCCTCGGCTTTCCCACCAGCGCCGGTGACGAATTCGAGCTGGAAGGCCAGAGCATGGTCGGCGCGCTCGCGGATTTCATCGACGCCGGTCGCATCAAATTTTTCTCCGTCAATTCCATCAATGGTTACAGCTTCTACAATAAATCCGCGCATCCGTTTCATCGTAGCTACGTCCAGGCCATGTTCGATAGCTATCTCCGCGAGGAAGTCGTTCCTTTCATCTGGGACAATTGCCAGTCGCAGCTCGCTATTTCCACCATGGGCGCTTCCTTCGGCGCGTATCATGCCGCCAATACGCTCCTCAAGCATCCCGACGTCTTCAAGCGCTGTTTCGCGATGTCCGGCGTGTACGACGTCAAGAATTTCATGGACGGCTTGTACGACGACAATTTTTATTTCAATAATCCCGTCGACTATATCCCCAACATGAACGACCCCTGGCTGCTCGGCCAGCTTTCCACCTGCGACATCCACATCTCCACCGGTACCGGCCCCTGGGAAAATAGTGGCCCCACCTATCGCTTCTCGGAGATTCTTTCCAGCAAAGGCATCCACCATTCCCTCGACAATTGGGGCCCCCAGGGCGGCCACGACTGGCCCTACTGGAAGCACCAAATGCGCGAATACATCTCCCGCCTTTTCTGAAAAGCTCTGCGGCTTGCCGCGACGCAATTCGCCAAGAAATGAATTTGCCACCGCCGGTTTAGAATCCGGCCGGCCGCTCGCCCACCACGCCAAAGCTGCGCTCCAACGCAAGCCCGGCGCGCCCCAGCGTGCCTTCATCAAAAAGCCTCCCAATCAGCGTGACGCCGTGGGGCACGCGGCGAGGCGGCGAGAATTTCGGAAGCAGGTGGGCTGAATCCGGCGCCCAGTCGCTGCGTGCTTCCGAGACCTCGACGAAGCCCGCGCGCAAAGTGAGAGAAGGATGCCCGGTGAAGTTGCTGATAACCAGCATTTCGTCGCGCAGCGAAGGCACCAGCAGCAGATCCACCTGCGAGAATACCCGAGCCATCTCCTCGGCCACTTTGCGCCGGAACCTGTCGGCCTGCACAAAGTCCACCGCCGAAAGAAACCGTGCCTGGCGGAAAATATTTGGCCACGCGTCGGGCACCTGAATCTTAAGCTGATCCACCCTGTGACTCAGTGTGAGGTCCTCGAACGCGGCTGCCCCTTCGGCAAATAAGATCACGTTGAGCGAGTCATACGGCCAGTCGGGAATGCTCACCTCAACCGGGAGCATGCCCAGTTTCTTCACCGTCTCCAGCGCGGCGCGATCCACCTCGGTCGCGGAGGCGTCCTTCATCCACTTGGGGAAGTAGCCGACTCGCAGTCCCTGCACGCTCGCGCCTGAATCGAAATCAAGCTTGCTGCTCACGCTGGACAAGTCGCCGGGGTCGGGCCCGGAAATCTCCTGCAGCACCAGCATCGCATCCTCAACACTGCGCGTCATCGGCCCGAGCTTGTCGAGCGACCAGCAAAGCGTCATCGCGCCCGTGCGCGGCACGCGGCCGTAGGTCGGCCGCAATCCGGTAATCCCGCACCGCATGCTGGGCGCTACGATGCTGCCGCCCGTCTCGCTCCCGATCGCAAATCCCACCAACCCCGCGGCCGTCGCCGCGCCCGGTCCGGCGCTCGAGCCCGACGAGCCTTCCTCAATCAGCCACGGGTTCATCGTCTGGCCGCCAAACCAAATATCATTCAGCGCCAGCGCACCCAGGCTCAACTTGGCAACCAGTACCGCGCCCGCATTGTTGAGACGCTTTACGACTGCGGCATCATGCAAAGGCACGCGGTTCCGAAATGGTTCCGCGCCATATGTTGTGGGAATGCCGGCGGTGTCGAGAAGGTCTTTGCCGCCCCATGGGATGCCGTGCAGCGGTCCGCGGTATTTACCGGCGTCGATTTCGGCGTCCGCCTTCTTGGCTTGCGCCAGCGCCAACTCGCGCGTGAGCGTGATGACGCACCTCAGCTTGGAATCGAAGCGCTCCAATCGGTCCAGATATACATGCGTCAGCCGCTCGGAACTAATCTTTCGTTCCTCGATCCAGCGCGAAAGTTTTGTCAACGGGGCGAAGGCAATGTCCGCGTCGCTCGCGGGTAACGGACCAGGATCCGTCTTGCTGCGGATAAACTGGTGGCGCTCCGGGCCCGCCTTCTGGCCCGGCAGTACCGGGTCCCATCGCGACCACGGCGCGAGTTCCGGCTCCAGCGCCACTTTTCGCGGACCGGTGCGTCGTTCGCACAGCGCCGCCATGTTATTGCGCCAGCTGCCTGCCGCCGTTGCCAGCTCGCTGTGGGTCAATTCCACTTGCACGAGTTTTTCGGCTTCCACGAAGGTGGCCGGCGATACCTCAGGCCCGACCGCCGGCGCAGTGCCGAACGCCGGCGGCGCCCCAGGTGGTGGCCCCGAAGGTTGACCCTTTGGGTCCTGTGCCTCGCCCGGCAGCGCAACCGCCGCGCCCAGCAGGCCAAGAGAAGTAGTGGCTAAGAAATCCCTGCGCGATTTCGACATGTGTCCTCCGCGTCGCATCATATTCCAAATGAATCTCTTGAAGTATACGTGCGAGCACCGGCAGAAGGACTTTTTTTCAGTGCGGCTTTAGCCGCTGAGGAATTGAATTGGATGTTGCCACACAAACTCTCTAGCCCTTGAGTTCACCCTGGCAGTGGCGCGGACGATTTATGAAACAGATTCTAGGAATAGTTCAGGCCAGGCCGAGGTGCTCGAGCTGGTAGCGGCCCTTTTCGATCACTTGGTCGTCGTCAATCCATACATCACAGTTGCGTGTGAGCACATCGACGTGCGTTTCCGATTTCCAGTCGGCGTGCGTCTGGCTGCCGTAGGGATCCCCGAAGGCGATGTGCACTCCTGGAAATTTTTCGTCCTGCAGCAGAATGCCGATCATCGCGGAGAGGCCCAGATTGGTGCCGAACGCCAGCTCGCCGATGCGGTCGCTGTTCTCATCCGTATGGCAATAATCCCAAAACTCCTGCTGCAAATCCTTGCGCGCGCACTCCACGCCCACCAGCCGCGCTCCCGCGATCTTCAGCACCAGCGGCGTCGCCTGCAAGTCCCCGTATTTTCCATTGAAGTGGTCGCCGGCGGTGGCATCGCAGACAAACGTTCCGTCCACCGTCGCGGGCGTAGTAAAAACTTCGCCGGCCGGCAGATTCGACCAGTAACGGGGACTGATCAGCCCGCTGGTCTTCACCCAATCGAGCCCGCGATCGAAATGTGCCACGAAGGAAGTGCCCGCTTCCGTTTTCACAGTCAGCGTTTTTGCATGCAGCATGCGTTCGCGGAGTTTGTCACTCAAGCGGTCCACCATGCGGTAATCGGCGCGCATGCCTTGCTGCATGATTTCCGCCGTCACTCCCACCATGTGCGCGTAGCGGATCTGCCGCCGCTCCACGACCTGCACGATGGCCATGCGCGCGCCAAGTTCACCCGGCTGCGGCGTCATGCACAGTACGCCCACATCGGCCTTTTCCAGCGCAGCCAGCACCGCTTGCGGAGCGCGCTTCATCGGGCGCGACCCAAGCTCTTCCAGCAGCAAACCCGCATAAGACGCGTGGCGTTCTTCCAGCGCTGCGGCAATGCTCGCGGCTACCGCGCGGCTGGCCTCATCGGCAATCAGTGCGACGTGCTCGCTCGGCTGCACACCAAGGCACGTCTCGACGGCGTTCCTTGCGCCAGGCATCAATTCGGGTTGTGGAGGTCCGAAAGACATTTAATAATTTTACCGAATCTCGCCGGAATTCATCGCCCTGGCTTTCAGCCCGGCATCTTTTTCGTTAACGTTGTGGCGCGCGGGTTGACCCGGAAAGCGGGAATTTGTCCGCCACCGCTGGTCACATTCGCCAAGCCGGTGGCGCTTAAACGTATAAGGAATCCGGCCATTTTCCCGCGGAATAGGTACGGCGCAAAATCCATCAGCATGTCGCGAAATTCCACTTTTCCACCCGTTTCTATGTACGGAAACATTTCGCGACGAATCGGAATCCGCTCCTGAACAATCCAACAGCCATCGGTCACTGCGGATTTCCCGTCGGGCAGCGCGTTTTGCATTGCCGCGTCCCATTTTTTCTCATCACTTTCCCAGCCCAGCAGTACGCCGGTGCCGCCGTATTCATCGCTGGGTTTCAGCACCAGATTTTCGCGGTGCTTGCGCACGAACGCAAGAAGTCCGATGGACTCCCCGTAATGTTTGGTCTTTACGTCCTCGACCACTCTGGTCCACGGCACATGCTGGCGGATCAGCCCGCGTTCCGCGGGAGAAAACATCGCGGCGTTGCGCTCGTCGGTGAGCACCGCGAAAAAAGTTTTCACGTGAGGAATCTTGCAGCGAAATGAATTTGCCACGCACACCGTGCCGGACGCGTAGGCTTTCACCAGCGCTTCGCATTCCGCGGGACGCGCCACAATGTCGTTCATTAGCACGCGGCGGTAGACCAGATCGATCTTTTTGCCGCGCGCGGTCAATTTCTTTCCGTCGAAAACCAGGTCGCGCGGGTCCGCCAGCGCCACCGGAACTCCCATTTTCTCGAAGCGCGCCTTCAGGATCTGGAATTCGCTCCAGGTAGGCGCTTCGCGCCAGTCCACAATGGCCATCTGGGGCCGCTGCGAGGTTCCGCCCCAGTCGAGATAGCTGGCGATGAGCGCGTCCAAAAGTTTTTCGCTCAACGAGTAGCTGTGCACCTCGAATGTTTTCAAAAAGTTTTTCATCACCGGCAATTTGTAGAAAATGTCCGCCAGTGTTTCCGCATATCCCGCGCCGGCGGGAGATTCACCGTTGTACTCCGCGAATTTCAACGAGTCGGGCAACAAAAATGCATCCAGCCGCGAAGCTGTGCTCGCCGGGCCGCGTCCCGCAGGGAGCCGCGCGAGGCGTTCTTCCTCGGGCCGTAGATGAAACTGCGCGAGAAGTGCGCCATCTTCGATCGCCGCGGCGGCAACGCGTTCGCCAAGATTCGCGATTGCTTCCGCCACGATGCGCACGCGGTGTTCATCCGCCGGGGAGAGGAAAAACGGGCGCAGGAAAGGGCAGTGGACGCGTTTGCCAAACGTCAGCTTGGCCCCGCGCAAATCAGCAAGAAACTTTCTTGTGAACTCCGGTGATTTCTCAAGGAGCGGCCGGAGCAGCTCATTCCAGTGTTCCGCCGGATCGCGAGGGATCGCCGAGGGGACAGCGGCGCTCTTCATTTAACTTTGGCTCCCGCGGGAGTCGAAGCCGTCCGCGCGGCGGTTTGTGCTGCTCCCTGGCCGGCGGTAGCCGCGCGCGGCGCTCCGGTAAAGCCCGCGGGCGCGCCGATGCCGAGCATTTCTTCCCAGCGCGGCCAGCTATTCGAGATGTTGCCGTGCAGCGCGCGGTCGATCACCAGCCGCGCCATTTTCTCGACGACATGCTCGAAGTAAAACTCGGTAATTCGTTCGCGTTCCATATCCGGGGCAGGGTTCAGGAAGTCGATGGCATAGGGCACGCTGTCTTTGATGGCGAACTCGATGGTGTTCATCTCGTAGCCCAGCGCCAGATTAATTGTTTGCGCGTCCTTCACAACGCGCGCGCCCAACTCCGCCGGTAAATACTTGTGATCAACCAAATATCTGCGCTCTTTCGGGTCGTAGGCCACCGGCATAATATCCGATTTTCCGAAGGTGAAGCACCGCACGTATTGCGTGAAATCGATGAATTCCTGCAGCGTCATGCAATACGGCGAAGTCTTGTCATACGCCGCCAGGAGTTCTTCTTTATTGTGCACTTTGTAGACGTGTTTCCAGCCGCCGCCGGAGTACGGCTTCAGAATTGCCGGGCGTCCCACGTAATCGAGCAACGCATCCCAGTCCACCGGGTAGTCCAGGTTGTGCAGCGATTCGGAATTGATATCAACGTCGCTCGGATAGCCCTTCTGCGGGAGCAGCACAGTCTTGGGAATCGCGATACCTAATTTGCTTGCGACGGAATAGTTGAAATATTTGTCATCAGCCGTCCACCAAAAAGGGTTGTTGATGACGTACGTTCCCTGCAGCACAGCATGCTTCAGGAAGCCGCGGTAATACTCCACTTCGTGCGAGATGCGGTCCACGATCACGCGGTATTTAGCGGCTTCGCCCATCCGCGTTCCGGCCAGCTTGACGAATTCCGCCGCCACCGCGTCTTTCTTGCCAAGCTCATTCACTTTTGCGAGGAACGCGGGGGGAAAGCTGTATTCGCGCCCGCAGAGAAGACCCACCTTCAACATGATTGCGCTCCTAAATGCAGATACCAGGTTATGGTGATCTCGCCGGCCTGTTCAGTTCACGGTGGCCGCGGAAGAAGTACGCGGCTCGGTTACGCCGCTTCGCGTTTCCGTCACCAGATGCCGCACCACGGCTTTCAGGTCGCCCGTTTCTTGAAACACACGCAATTGGCGCTCCGCGCTGGTTCCTTCATTCATGATTGTGTGGACATAATCAACCGCGCTGCGGCTTCCAAGTTCATCCACGACGTCGTCCACAAACTCCAGCAGCTCGGGGATCAGTTGGCGCATGGGCACTTCGGCCTCTTTGCCGAAGTCGATGAGCTTCCCTTCAATTCCATAGCGTGCGGCGCGCCACTTATTTTCTTCGATTAATGCGCGGCGATAGAGGCGAAAGCTCATGTTGCACGTGTACAGGCGGTGGAGTTTGACGACGATGGCCTGGGTCAGTGCCGCGATGGCCACCGCCTCTTCCACTTTCGTGGTCACGTCGAACATCCGGAATTCCAGCGTGCCAAATGTCGGATGGGGCCGCACATCCCACCAGATTTTTTTTTCGGTGTCGATGCAATTCAGTTTCACCAGCAGGTTTACAAAGTTTTCGTAAGCGCTCCAGGATTCAAATTGTTCCGGGATACCGGTGCGCGGAAAGCGGCGAAATACCGTGGTGCGGAAAGATTTCAATCCAGTGTTGCGTCCCATCCAAAACGGTGAGCTGGTGGAAAGCGCCAGGAGGTGTGGCAGGAAATAGCGCACCATGTTCATCATGTCGATGGTGGTTTGCTTGTCGGGCATGGCCACGTGTACATGCATACCGAAGATCAGCAGCGACCGCGCCAGTTGTCCCATCTCTTCGACGATGTTCTGGTAACGCTCGCCCGGAGAGATAACCTGGTCGATCCAGCTTGAAAACGGATGCGTTCCCGCGGCGGCTACCTGCAGGCCGGCGCGTTCCGCTGCCGCGACCAGTTCGCCGCGCGTGCGATGCATCTCGATGCGCAGCTCCGGGATGTTCTCGCAGATATTTGTGCCGGTCTCGACGATGGACTGGTGCATCTCATGCTTGACCTGCTCCACAATGCCGGGTGAAGCGGCGGAAACCAGCTGCATCACATGAGAGCGCAACTCGCAAGTCGCCGGATCTATGATCTGGAATTCTTCTTCGACGCCGATGGTGAAGCGGTGAGCCATGAAGTGGCCCTCAGTGTCGCTCTGCTCCGGGTGGGGACTTCGGAGCAGGTATCATACCCTGCTACCCCCAAAAATTACACCGCCCCGGTTTCCGCGTCTTTTGCACTCCAGGTAAGGGGTTCCCAAGGGTATAATCGCGGCCACTTATGCCTCTCGCTTCAGGTACAAAACTTGAGCCGCTTTGCGGGCGTGAGCGCAGCGGGAGCCCGCAGGTGAAATCCCGAGCAACGCGAGGGATCTCATGCTAACCGTTGGCACAAAGCTTGGCCCCTATGAAATTGGCGCGCCGCTCGGCGCGGGCGGCATGGGCGAAGTCTATCGCGCCCGCGATACGCGCCTCGAGCGTACCGTCGCCATCAAAATCCTCCCCGCACATCTTTCTTCGGATCCCGTTCGCAAGCAGCGCTTCGAACGCGAAGCCAAGACCATTTCCAGCCTCAATCATCCGCACATTTGCGTGTTGTACGACGTCGGTCATCAAGACGGCATCGACTATCTCGTGATGGAGTGCGTGGAAGGCGAAACTCTCGCCAAGCGCCTGGAAAAAGGCCCGCTGCCTCTGGAACAGGTGTTGAAGTACGGCGCGCAAATCGCCGATGGACTGGATAAAGCGCATCGCAGCGGCGTCGTTCATCGCGACTTGAAGCCCGGCAACATCATGCTGACGCCGACGGGAGCCAAACTCCTCGACTTCGGCCTCGCCAAGCCCGCGGCGGCGCTCGCGAGCGCTGCCACTTTGACGGCCGTGCAGGCGGCTCCGGTGACCGAGGAAGGAACGATTGTCGGGACGTTTCAGTACATGTCGCCGGAGCAGGTGGAAGGGAAAGAAGTGGATGGCCGGAGCGACATTTTTTCGCTGGGTGCGGTGCTGTACGAGATGGTGACGGGAAAGCGAGCGTTTGAGGGCAAGAGCCAGCTCAGCGTGGCCTCGGCGATACTCGAAAAAGAGCCAGAGCCCATCAGCGCGGCGAAACCGATGACGCCACCGGCGCTGAACCATGCGGTGAAGAAATGCCTGGCAAAACTCCCCGATGAACGTTGGCAAAGCGCGAGCGATCTGGCGAGCGAGCTGAAGTGGATTGCGGAAGGCGGATCGCAGACCGGCATGCCGGCAAGCATCCTCTCAAGTCGCCGGAGCTTGAACCTCGCCGGCTGGTTCCTTGCAGCGTTGTTCTTGCTGGTTCTTTTCGGCGGGGGCGCGACTTGGTGGTTTCGCGCGCACCAAACTCCGCCTACGGAGTACTTTCACAGTTCCGTTTCCCTCGCCGCCAACGATCTCGCTCTTTCCCCGGATGGGCGGTTCCTGGCCTTAGTCGCCTATTCGGATCAAGCCAACAAGTACGTCATCTGGACGCACGTAGTAGGAAGCCGAAACGCCACCGCTCTGTCCGGCACCGAGGACGCTTCACATCCATTCTGGTCCCCCGACAGCCGGTCCATCGGCTTCTTTGCCAACGGAAAACTCAAGAGAGTGGATGTCACGGGAGGGTCCGCGCAAGTACTGTGCGACGCTCCCAACGGTCGTGGTGGAACCTGGAATCATGACGGAATTATTCTGTTTGCACCGGATTTCTTCTCGGGATTATACCGGCTTCCGTCAACCGGCGGCCCTATGACGGAAGTCACCAAGCCGGATGCGTCTCGCTTCGAATCTAGTCACCGTTGGCCCGTCTTTCTTCCGGACGGGCGGCACTTCCTTTATCTGGCAGCCAACTTCTCTGGACAATTCGATAAGAACACCGTCTACGTCGGGAACCTGGACGCGGACGACAAGCGGACCATCGTGAGCGCCAGCTCGAATGTGGCGTACGCCGATCCTGGCTACCTGTTGTATATGCGGGACACTGTTCTCGTGGCGCAGAAGTTTGACGCTAACAGTTTCGTGCTCAGCGGAGAGGCGCACACCATCAGTAACGACCTGCAGTATTTTCCTCAGACCGACCTTGCTCTTTTCGGCGTCGCCGGAAAATCTACGCTTATCGCTCAAACAGGAAAAGGTGCGGACAAGTCACAGTTAACCTGGTTTGACCGAACTGGAAAGCCAGCGGGCGCCATCGGAGCGCCTGGGGCATTCGCCAACCCCGCTATCTCGCCGGACGGGCGGCGCTTGACGTTTGAGCAGACCGACAGAGACGGGCGCCATGTGGACATTTGGATTCATGAACTCGCAACAAATGCGACCACACGATTTACTTTCGGCCCCGGACTGAACGAGCTCCCCGTCTGGGGTCGTGATGGCGACCGCATCGTGTATAGCTCCCAACGAAAGCTTTATTTCAGTCTGTATCAGAAGAACGCAGATGGCTCCGGGTCGGAGCAGGAGATGGCCGACCTAGGCGGCCAGCAGGAAGTTGTTTGGGATTGGTCACGGGACGGCAAGTACCTGCTAGTCCGGAAGGACGCGGAACTGTTGTACCTGTCTTCTGTTGACCACCAGGCTAAGCCGTTCCTTCAACCAAAATGGATTGTGCGCAATGCGCAGTTTTCGCCGGACGGGAAATGGGTGGCGTATTCCTCCAATGAGACGGGAAGTTGGGAGGTCTATATGTCCCCGTTTCCCAATGCAAATAGCAAGTGGCAGGTTTCCAGGGGCGGAGGAGAGCCGCGATGGAGGCGAGACGGCAAAGAGCTTTTCTATCTTTCTGCGGAAGGGAAGATGATGGCCGTGCCCGTGAAAACTGGCGTCAGCTTTGAAGCAGGGTCTCCTGTAACGCTGTTTCAAACCCGCATGCGCCAGCCAATTTCTGCCCAAGATTTTTTTTCTTATGATGTCACCGCCGATGGCCAGAAGTTTCTAATCAACACAAAAGTGGACGAGCCCAACGCCGCGCCCCTGTCGATTATTCTGAACTGGGCTTCCGAACTGGAGAAGTAGTCGGGGAAGGCGATTATCTTATGAAGTTGAGCTGTTTTGCGGGCGTGAACGGAGCTCGTGCTAGCAGTTGGCACGAACCTCGTGCCATATGAGGTCTGCGCGTCGCCGGAAGCAGGCGGGATTGTCAAAGGAGAACCGATGAAAATCTGGAATGTTCTGAAGTTGATATGTCTGTCGCTGTCGATGTTGTGCACCGCGCCATCGAGCCGCGCCCAAAACGCTACTGACGCTGAAAAAGACAAGAAGGAAGAATCCAAAGTCGTCACCGTCGAAGTAACCCCAGCGCAGGTTTCCTCTTCCATTGGCGATAAGGTGCAATTCAAAGCCATTGGGAAAGACGCAAACGGGCAAGCGCAACCCGACGCGGTAAAAACTTGGTTCGCGGCGCCGTTTGACAGCGCGGGCGCCGATACCACTGGCGTCGTGTCATTTTTCCATCCGGGCGAAATCACTGTGGGAGCAGTGATTGGCGGCAAGACCGGATACGCGCATGTCATCGTAGGCAAACCGCATATCGCGCGAATTGATCTGGCCGCGCCACCCACACTGGTTGCGGGCGCAAGCCATCGCCTGATGGCCACAGCGAGGAACGCGAACGGCGACCCGCGCACGGATGTCGCGTTTTCCTGGTCGTCGGAAAATCCCGGCGTCGCGAGTGTGGATGCCGCGGGCCTTCTTCGCGCATCGAAACCAGGCAAGGCGAAAATTCGCGTTACCGGAGACGGTGCGAACGCCGAAGTTTCCGTCACCGTGCTCACCAACTCCATTGCGAGTCTCAGCGTTTCTCCTGCCACCGCCAGCGTGAAAACCGGCGACGTGGTGCATTTCAGCGCAAGCTCCAAAAATGCTCAGGGAAAATCCATTAAGAGCGAAATTGCCTGGGCGGTCGAGGGAAGCGGCGCGGAGATCGCACCCGATGGAGGATTTGTCGCCGAGCGGCCCGGCACCTACACGATACAAGCGTCCATCGGCAGGCGTTCGTCGGTCGCCAGCGTGGTGGTCACTCCGCGTGACATTGCGCGCGAAGTCGAAGTGGTCGCCCACGTGATGCCCAAGGATCAACAGTTTGCCGAGGAGTGGATCTGGGATCACTACGTATATCTATCTTCCATAGACGATAAAGTTTATCTATATGACATCAGCGATCCCGCGCACCCCAAGGAAGCTGACCCTCTAAAGGTGGACGCGCGGTTAGTGAACGACCTGAGTGTCACTCCGGACGGCAAAATCGGCGTGCTGACGCGCGAGGGCGCTTCCAACCGCAAGAACGGCATCGTCTTTTTCGATGCCAGCGACGCCATGCACCCGAAAGTCATCTCCGAGTACACCGCCACGGTGACCGGAGGCGTGCACAGCGCGTACATCAATTCGCACTATGTATATCTCACGGACGACGCCACGGGGTCGCTCCGCGTGATCGATTTTGCGGACGTGAAAAATCCTAAGGAAGTGGCGCGATGGGAAGTGGAGAGTTCCGGCCATGTGGAATTTCCCACTCCGGAAGGTGTGCAAGTTGCCGGCCGTTATCTGCACGACGTCCAGGTTATCGATGGATTGGCGTATCTCGCCTACTGGAGAGATGGCCTGGTCATTCTGGATGTCGGCAACGGAATCAAAGGAGGAAGTCCGGAGCATCCCCAGCTGGTTTCCAACTACCGCTTCGACTATGTGCAGCTCTACGGGCCGGGATGGCTGGCAGGCGCGCACGCCGTTTACCGCTACAAGAATTATGTGTTCATAGGGGACGAAGTATTTCCGGCAATGTTCGAGATTGCCTCGCGCGAGCGTATTCCCGTGCGCGGGATCTCGCACGTTATGGATGTCAGTGATCTTGCGCATCCCCGTGAAGTCGCCACTTACAGCGTTCCGGAATCCGGCGCCCACAATATCTGGGTGTTTGACGATGTCTTGTATATGGGCTACTACAATGGAGGCGGCCGCGTCCTCGATGTTTCCGGCGAGCTGCGCGGCGAACTCTACAATCAGGGCAGGGAAATTGCGCGAATTTGGACCGGCGACTCCCAGGGTTTCCGGGCGAATCTCCCCTTCGCGTGGGGCGCCTACCCGCATAAAGGCCTGATCTACGTCAACGACGTACACTCAGGCTTGTGGATCGTGAAGTTAGGCAAACACAAACAAAATACTTTGACTACCGAAACGCCTCATTGAGGCGAAACGATTTTCCAGAAATCAATCCCCGCAGCTTGCGGCGGGGTATCCACCGTTGCGATCGTCTTGCGCGCGGCAAGATCAATAATTTCGACGGTGCCGGGTTCTGAGCCGACGCCCTCCACGGTAACGAAGGCATAGCGGCTGTCCGGTGAAATCACCACTCCATGCACGACCTTGCGTTTTGTGGGCAGGCGCGCCAGCTCCGTGCCGGTGGCGATGTCAAAAATCGAAACCGAGGCGCCACGCTTGTTGGTAGCCACCAACAACGTACCATCCGGGGTTACGCCGAGGTTATACACGCCGGCGCCCGCGGGAATCCGGCGGATCACGCTCCACTTCTCCGTATCGATTTCCACGATCTCATCTGATTTGTTGCAGGCCACAAAAACACGCTTGCTGTCCACGGAGGGTTGCGCCCAAGTGGGCGAACAAGTGGCGGCGCCCATATTCATCGTCATCGATGTGGAGTGATCTGTGTGCTGCGCGGAGTCGCTTTGCGGCTGCGGGGGCAATCCCGCGAAGCCCTTTTCTTTTTCCTTGCTCACGCGAAATGTGCGCGCAAGTTTCATCTTCTGAGTATCGATTTCAACGAGCAGGTCGTCCATCATGCACGCGGAATATTGGCGGGTGCCGTCGCGTGTAACGCGCGAGCCATGCGGCATGACGCAGGTGGGAATGCGCGCGACTTCCAGCATGACATTGACATCAACCACGGAAACGCTGCTGGGCACGGGATCGCCGTGCAAATTGAAATTGGCGACATAGATAAAATTTCCGTCGCGCGAAACATCTTCCGTTGCCGGGAACATTCCCAGCTGCACCTGGCCCAGCACGCGGTCATCCTCTGCCGCATATTTCACCGCCGAGCCAAACGGGCGGCCGTGTCCAATCGAGACATAAAATTTTGTGTGATCGGGAGAAAAGACAATGCCATGCGGCCCGCTGATATCACTTTGCAGCAGCCGCGTCTCGGTTGTTTTTTCAAGGAACGCTCCCCGCGGGCCAAAACGCAGCGTCGCGATGCGATCGGAGGATTCACAAACGAGTTTCACGAAATAATCCTTGTCCGGTGAAGGAAAATTCTGGGCAAGCGAAGTTCCGGCAAGAACAGCCGACAGAAGGACGCCTGCCCCCGTCATGATTTGCCTGCGCATTGGAGTGTTCTTGAACAAAATACTTCCCGTAATTTGCCCGCCTGGCATGACCATATTCTAACTCTATCGGGAGTCAACATTCCGGGCAAAATCCCTCCACCATCCGCTGCAAACCGCGCCCTAGAGCAGACCGTCAATTTGGCCCTAGACGCAACCACTCTGATCTTGGCAGACTCGCAGTCATGCACATCCAACCGTTTAGAATCGAACAGTATTTCGGGAAGCACGAATTCACGGCGAAGTATCTGCTTTCGAGTTCGGATGCGGAATCCCGCACCATCAAAGAGCTGCTTGATCTCGAGCCGGGCGCGCACGAACGATTGCTGGAGCATTGGTGCGGGTATACGGAATCGCCGGGAGCGCCGTGGCTGCGCGAAGTGATCGCCGAGATTTATGCGCAGGTTAAAGCGGAGGATGTGCTGGTGGTTGCGGCAGCCGAGGAAGCCATATTCGTTTTTTACAACGCGGTTGTTGGTCCGGGGGACCATGTAATCGTGGAAACGCCGTGTTACGAAAGCGCACTTACCGTTGCGCGCAGCACCGGAGCGCAAGTGAGCGAATGGCGGCGGCGCGGAGAAGGCGGATGGGCGCACGATCTGGCGGCGCTGGAAAAACTGCTTCAGCCCAACACCAAAGTGATCTACATCAATACGCCGCACAATCCCACGGGACTGGTGATGCCGGTAAATATTTTTAGAGCAGTGTTGGAAATCGCTACAAAGCACGGAATCATCGTGTTTAGCGACGAAGTGTACCGCGAACTCGAACATGACCCGGCGACACGCCTGCCAGCGGCGTGTGATTTGTATGAGCGCGCGGTAAGTCTCGGTTCGATGAGCAAAACATACGGCTTGCCCGGCTTGCGGCTTGGGTGGCTGGCCACGCGTGACGCGAGCGTCATCGAGCGCTGCCTGGAGTTCAAGTACTACACCACGATTTGCAGCAGCGCGCCGAGCGAATTCTTGACCGCACTGGCGCTTCGCCATCGCGAAATATTGGTGCAGCGCAACCTGGGAATCGTGAAAAAAAATCTGGCGTTGCTGGATGAATTTCTGGCGCGCCGCGCGAATTTTTTTGAATGGACCAGGCCGAACGGAAGCCCGATTGGTTTTGTGCGCCTCAAAGCGAAGCGCGACGTGCGAGCTTTTTGTGATGAAACTGTGCGCGACGCGGGTGTGCTGCTGCTGCCGGGCACCGTGTATGACCAGCCCGGATATTTTCGCGTGGGCTTCGGGCGAAAAAACATGCCGGAGTCGCTGAAACAATTTGACAAATATCTGGACGCGCACCCCATCTGAACTTCTCTGGAAACTAATCTTTTGACTCATGGGCTTTAAATCTGCTGGAGTTTCCAGCGGCGAGGCTGCCGAGTGTATCGAAAAGGAAGCAATTCTTGCAGGAGAGATGAGTGACGCTGATCGAGGGTGCATGCCAAGTTGGAAAGAGATGGGCTGACAGCTCGTGGAAGGAGCAAGGCAAGAGCGGGAGAACCACCTTGGCTTGAGGGATGTGACCCTCACCCCCGGGTGTTTTGCGCAAAGAGTGCGGAATCGCATGAAAAGAAAAGAGTTGAGTTTTTGGGGAGTACAAAAGAGTGCGTAAGAATATGAAAACAAAGGACGGCTAAGTGGTTTGGAATGACATTGTTGCACGCTGCTCGTAAGAGTGGCAAACAAAGGAGTTACGGGCGCGATTTGTTTATGAAAAAGTAACTGGGTGGAACCTGAGCATTTTGAGGGAGTTAGAAGTACGGCTCGGCGGGAGGCCATTTGACAGTGCACGGAGGATGGGTGCCGACGCAACCAAACCATTATAACATATTGGTACCGGGTGTCAAGTGATTACTAGTAAGTGGTTTGGATACTGGAGGATAGCCCTTCGAGGCTCAGGGTAAACAGGCGGTCAGCTTGCATTGGCATGCTAGAAAAACAGAAGCGCAACAGCCGCGCGCCCTTTAAACCGAAGGGTTGATTGGGTTTAGGGCGAAGAGGCTAGCGAAAAACAGCCCTCCGTCAGGAACGGAGCGCGCGGGAAGCAGCGCCACCCCTTTCTGTACCGATCGCGGAAAGCATCCCGACGGGGTCCCCGAGATGCTCGGGGCAGGCGGGACGGGTGGGCTACCCAGAAGTGTCCTGGCGGATCGAGGGTCGGCGACCCGCGTGCATACCGCGTCCGTCACCCGCGCAACTCAATGCCGCTCCACTGGGTCATCCCACATATGGTGCGACATCTTCCACTCTCCATCCGCCTGCTTCCG
>JBGOTL010000043.1:0-26353 GCA_041476465.1 Candidatus Acidiferrum sp.
ACGACGTGGATCACGTCGAATAAACGTGGTTTCAAGCCAAATCCTTTGACTTTCGTTTTTGAATTTGTTTTTTAGTTGACGACGTGGATCACGTCGAATAAACGTGGTTTCAAGCCAAATCCTTTGACTTTCGTTTTTGAATTTGTTTTTTAGTTGACGACGTGGATCACGTCGAATAAACGTGGTTTCAAGCCAAAATCTTTTGGATTTGCCTCTCGCTTTCGGCTTTTGCTTTCTAACTCTTTGCCGTCGCCTCTGTCGAGTAGTTCTTGCCTCTTTTTTGTCATCCCGACCCCGCCGCATTTTGGCGGGCGGGTGGCGCACCCTTAAAGCCGTGGAAACCTCTTGGGTTGCCTACCCTTTGCGTATTTTGCAAAGGGTAGGCCTTTCTTCGCTCCGAAGTCGCAGTGAATGCTCGCTCGATGACACCTACATCCACGAATCGATTTTCAGCAGTCCATTCTCTCGATAGTAGTAGCACCAACTGCTCCACGGCCAATCACCAGGATGCTGCACGAGGTTCTCTTCAACCGGATTCGCATGCATGTAATGAAGTTTCTCCTGCACCTTCGCGCGTGAGTACACATTGAAATCGTAGTACCTCCGCTGCCAGAACCTGCGCAGCGCAGGCGCGGCTCCAGGAAAACAGAGCTCCAGCTGACCTTTTCGGGCACGCTTTCGTCCGCGCATCTGGCGTGACACTCTTTGCTTCAGCACTTGAACGATTTTTGCCGGACTAGCCCGCCCGGATTCGCTAATCAACAGGTGAACATGTTCGGGCATAATGACGTAGCCAACCAGGGCAAATTCGTAGCAAGCGCGCGCTTCTTCGAGCGTCTTTACGGTAAAATTTCTGGCGCGGACAGTCCCAAGCAGGGGCCGCCGTTGATAGCAACAGAAGGTGATGAAATGCAGATCACCATGGCCGGTAAGGCGCTTGAGGTTTTTGGGCATCGCAGCGAAGAGCAGCCCACCCTTTGCACACTTCGCAAAGGGTAGGCCACCCGGGATGGCTATCTATTATCACTTTACGGTACTATTCGATAGTGGATATCTCAGTTGCGAGCGCTCAACACCGATGACAAAGCATGCGCCACCCGCCAGCATCGCCCGGCAGGATGACGATCCGTGTGTGCCTAATGACAGTCGTTCCGGTTGCCACGGCGTAGTCAGCGTCCAGCAACAGCCTGGCCAAACGAAAATCTTCTGGATTGACGCTCCCGGATCGTTGTATCTGTACGACACGGGTGGTAACTGGATCGACTCACTTCACATGAATGGGCAGTTCACCTCGAAAGTTTGCAACAGGTTCTTGGTCTGCGCGAATGTGCCTTGGTTCATCAACATAGTTGTCGACCCGGGATCTAAATTGAATTTTAGCCTCTCCTCGTATGGGCTCGGTTCCGGTCATTGACCGCTTCTTTTGAATGGGAGAAAAACACATGGGGATATCCTCCAAATGCATCACGACGTTCATTCTGCTCGTATGGCTCGGTCCTGGAGTCCAGTGCATCCCGGCGCAGAGTCATCCGACGGCGGCGGAGCTCGTTCAAAACCTTCAATCCGAACAAACTACGGACAACGCCAAGAATGAGTTGCTAAAACTGGGAAAGTCGGACCCCGAGATGCGGCAATATTTGACCGTTCATTTGCCGCCGCTTATCGAAAGCGGTCCTGGCAGCCCGGATTGCGCGGGGCACCAATGCCACGCATGGAACAACGCCGTCGAGTTGGCTGGTAAGTTGAAAATTGGCGAAGCCGCACCCGCCCTGGCCCGGTGGATTACTTGGAGAAACCCAGGCCCTTTTGGGCTCTCCCTGGAGGCGAGGCTCGTATTCTACCCAGCGGCTAAGGCGCTGTCCGAGATCGGAGACCCGGCTATCCCGGCTGTCCGGCAAGCGCTTAGCAACCCAAAGGATCACTATGTGGCGGTGCGGGTCCTATGCATAATTCACACTCCGAACGCGAAAGCTGTTCTTCACGACCACTTGCCCCATGAGGCCGATCCAGATCTCCAGGCGATGATCAAGAGGGCTATAGGAGAATGAAGTGTTTGAAGGCGAGTGGCAGACAGATTATCGGGTAGGACGGTTTTGGGTGCCGCATCCCTTTGGGGTTTGGTTTATCAAAGGGTGCGGCGGGTGGCGCACACGTAAATTCCTCAGCCGAATTCGGGTGCCGCATCCCTTGCGGTTTTGTTTTTCAAAGGAGCCTGTGGTGAGCATAGCCGAACCATGCGGGTTTTGACTCTGCACTCCTCCGCCCTAATCAGTCGCCAGCTCCGCGCACAAGACCATACGAGGCCGTCCAGTCCTAGAACTGTCCTCTTGTCCCTGTACCTCTTTACCTTTATTTATGTTGCTTTGCACGATACTATTCCTCCGCGATTCGCGAGGCAGGCGGTCTATTACACCGGGAAATTTATCAATTCCGTTAAGTCCTTTAGAACCCATACTTACGAATTCGCCCGGCGCTAACTCGTCTGGAATGAATACTTACGTAAAACAGGGGGGAGGGGGGCCGATGCTCCAACGTTTCAGCGTTCAAATGTGCAGTTTGCATCCCGGGCGGTTCTGCGGGACCAAATGCTTCTCTTCTCTGCGCGCCTCGGCGCACCCGGCGTCTCTGCGTTATCCTTTGCCCCGTTTGCAACAAGATTTGTCATTCCTTTGTTTTCATATCCTTACAAAACCCTTTTTTCGCAACCCGTTTCTTTTGATATTCATGCAAATCGGTGGGGGGTGGGGGTAGGACAGCAACGGCATTTATAAGGAAGAACTTCAAGCGTGATGCTATGTTCCTGAACCGCAGGAGTTTGCGCGCAGTACAGCCTGGCTATCGCCGGCTAGCCGCCAGCAGCGCGCTTGCCACTTCTTCGCTAACAACTGGCAACTGTAAACTGACCACTTCTCTCTCAATCCAGCGCAGGCACGGCGTCGCGTTCCTTCCGCCGGCGATGCAGATAGTGCATGGCAATGTTCAAGTATGCGTTGCCGCACGGCGTCTCGATGCACAGCACCATCGCTTCGGTCTCGGTGTCTCCGCCAAGCCCTTCCGTGTTGACGTGAACTTCGGGCGGAAACACTTTGAACTTGAATCCCTGATCGTTCAGCAGCGTCACCGAGTTTCCGATGACCATGTTGGCCAGTTCGCAAACTGTTTCGCGCACGATCTGTTCGCTCTCCGGAACTTCTGCTCCGGAAAGTTGGCTGGCGATTTTAATCGCAACCTCCGGCGACAAATCCAGAATGATGCGCCCTTCAATGTCTCCCTTGATGGCGATGAGCGCCGCAACGCCCTTCCGGCGATACGTCTCTTCATCCATCGAGAGGTCCACAATCTTGGTCGGCGCTTGCAACGACTCCGCAAACACCGCATCCGCGGCATTGATGAACGGCTGAATGAGTTCCATTCTCATGAGCGTTGCTCCCCTGCCAGCACCGCAGGCGCTCCCACTGCGTTCGGATCGTCGCCCAGTACGTAGCGAAGAATTTCGTACAGCACTTCGGGTTTCACCGGCTTCTGCACAAAGTGCTTCGCGCCCTTCTGCAGCGCCGCCAGGATGTTCTCCTGGTATCCGACAGAGGACACCATCACGATGCGCGCGTCCGCATGCTGCCGCACGATGCGCTCGACCGCTTCAATCCCTTCCATCTGCGGCATGGTGATGTCCATGAGCACGACGTCCGGCTTGGTGCGGTTATATTCCGCGATGGCGGTAAGGCCGTCCCCGGCTTCTCCCGCTACTTCGCCGCCGAACATCTCGATCATTTTGATCAAGTTTTTCCGCGCGAAGACGGAGTCATCCACCACCAGATATCGCACTGGCTTATTGTCTTTTCGTAGTAAAGCCGCAAATTGTTGCATGACCTTCTCCTTTGCCCGTCGCACCCATCAGGTGCGCTGGGTAGAAACCGTTGTCTTACCTTGTCGATCAATCTTTTCCGCTTTTTCGTCCTTATCAGCCTTCTCCATGTTGCTGCGGTCCAAACCGTACTGGCTGTTAAGAAAGGAACCAAGCCCATTGAGCGGCAGAATTTTTGCCGCAAAACCCTTGAGGATCGCCGCGCGCGGCATACCAGCTACCACGCACGTCTCTTCGCTCTGCGCGATGGTTAATCCGCCCGAGGCTTTAATCGCCCCCAGACCTTCCGCGCCATCCTCGCCCATGCCGGTCATGATCAAACCCACCGACGTTAAGCCAAATTCTTGCGCTACCGAATGGAACAAAACGTCCGCCGACGGGCGGTGCCCGTTGACCGGTGGTCCATCCGACAGAACCGCCATGTCTCCGCGTGGCATGCGGCGCACCATCATGTGGCGATTTCCCGGACAGATCAGCACGCGTCCGGCAATGAGCAAGTCGCCGGATTTGGCTTCCGCCACATCCAGAGCGCAGCACTCATCCAGCCGCCGTGCAAACATTTCGGTGAAACCCTCGGGCATGTGCTGCACAACCAAAATCGTCGCAGGAAAGTCCGCAGGAATTTGCCCCAACATATATTGCAATGCGTTCGGTCCACCGGTGGAAATTCCAATGGCAATAATCCGGCTGGGCGGGAACGTCGCGCGTGAATTCTTTTTTGGAAATGGAGGCCCCTCAATTTCCGTCTTTGAAAGCACTTTGGGGCCGCCGGCACGCTTCGCCACCTTGATTTTTTCGATCAACTGCACGGCAACGGTCTCAAGATTTCCCGCGGCGGCATCGGTCGGCTTGGCGACGAAATCGATGGCGCCAAGCGCCAAGGCCTTGAACGTGGAGTATCCGCCCTCTTTCGAGTGCGTGCTGAATACAATCACCGGCAGGGGCGCGCTGCGCATGATCAAGCGCAGCGTCTCGATGCCATCCATGCGCGGCATCTCCAGGTCCAGCGTGACCACGTCCGGATGCAGCTCTTCGATTTTCTTCAGCGCAAATGCGCCATCCATCGCCGTGCCGACTACTTCGATTGCCGGATCACGGGCGAGAATCATGGGAATCAGTTTCCGCATCAATGCGGAATCATCAACAACGAGGACGCGGACGCGTTCGCTCATGCGATCGCTCCAAGCGGGGTTGCGCGAGAGAGGCGCGAGAGAATAGCCGGTACATTCAGAATCAGCACAACTGTTCCGTCGCCAAGAATCGAAGCGCCACTCACCAGATCGCTGGAAACAATTTCCAGGGGCAGCGCCTTGATAACCAGCTCTTCCTCTCCTACCAGGCTGTCCACAATCAGGCCAAAGCGTTTTTCCGCAATGCCGATGACAACCACGAAATTCTTGGACTTCTTTTTCTCGGGTTCCACATCCACGGCGTGAATCCGCCCCAGTTGATGGAGCCGCACCAGCGTCAGAATCTGGTCACGCAGGCGGAGCACTTCCCGCTGATCCACGCGATGTATTTCCTGGTCCGTAATGCGCGTAATCTCAATGACCGACGACAGTGGCACGGCGTACAGCCGCCCTCCGACGCGGAACAGCAGCGTCTGAATGCTCGCCAGCGTCAGTGGCACGCGAAGCTGAATGGTGGTTCCACGATCCTTCTGCGTGGCGATGTGCACGGTTCCTTTCAGCCGATCCACAACCGTTCGCACCACGTCCATACCCACACCACGTCCGGAAACTTCGGTCACTTCGGAAGCCGTGCTGAAGCCGGGTTCAAAAATAAGATTGAGTACGTCCTGTTCTGTAAGCCGAGCGGCATCATCGGCCTTGACGATTCCCTTCTCGACGGCATGTGCGCGCAGTCTGGATACATCCATGCCGCGTCCGTCATCACGAACTTCAATGACCACCTGCGTTCCCTCGTGGAAGGCGTTGAGATAAATCGTTCCGCGAGCCGGTTTTCCGGCCGTTAAGCGCTCATCGGCCGGCTCAATGCCATGATCCACCGCGTTGCGCACGATGTGCGTAAGCGGCTCGGCCAGACCATCGAGGATGCCCTTATCCAGGTCCGTGTTTTCTCCAGCGACTTCCATCGCTACATCTTTGCCGCACATTTTGGCGACGTCGCGAACCACGCGAGGAAAGCGGCGAAATAATTGTTCGACCGGCACCATGCGGATCTTCAGGACGCACTTGTGCAGCTCATCCAGGACGCGCGCTTGAAAGGCCAACGCATCCGAGAGTTTTGCGCGGACAGGGTCGCGCGAATGTTTAACGTCGAATTCAGAGAGCGTCCGGTGGAGCATGGACTTGCCAATGATCAGCTCTCCGACAAGATTCATGACCGCATCAATTCTGGAGGCATCGACACGCAGAGTGCTTTCGGCGACGGCGGCAACCGCCGAGCTCGTTCCCAGTGGTTTTACCGCCACGCCGTGGTCGTTATGTTCAATGTTACGGGTGGTGACCTGAGCGGCTTGTGCTTCGAGGATGTCGCCGAGCAATTCATGTTCCGGCGCATCGGTGGCATCGGCGCGTTCTACCCGAACATCTGCAACGATGGCCGGAATCTTGCAGCGCTGGGCGATATGCTCGACGGGATGCACGCTGGCTATCGCTGCTTCCACTATTTCCACGGAAGCCGCCGCGAGATTATCTTCCGGGCGGAGAGCGATGACCGTGCCACAGCCGTGCAGAACATTCCGTATAAGCTGGAATGCCGCCGCGCGCATCACGCTATTGGGATCGACGCGCAGGGCGACGTTGTATACGTTATCTCCGCGGTGAAAGGCCTCGGACATCATCAACCGCTCGTATTCGCTCCACTGAAATCGCGCTTGCACCTGCGGCGCCACATGAGTCGCGGCATTGCCAGGCGAAGCGGGCGCCTTCAGTAAGGCGTGAATCAGCTTACGAATAGGCTCCGTGGAGGGAGGCTCGACCTCCTTCTGATAAGCAGACAACATATTTTCGAAAGTGTCGGCGGCATTCAGAACAAGTTCCGCGAATTTTGCGCCGTGCGTTTGGCCCGTCTGCGGGGAGAGCACGTCTTCCAGTTCGTGGGCAATTTCGCTTAGTTTGTGAAAACCACACGCAGCGGAATCACCCTTGAGGGTATGCACGGCCCGGCGAACCCTGCGGATAACTTCTTCATCCGCGGGGCGTTCTTCCAGTTCCAGCCCCGCTTCATTGAGCGACTGGAGCAACTCCGCCGCGCTCTCGAAAAAGAGCGCACGGAGTTCCGCGTTGCGATCCTCGGGCATGAAGCTCACGTTGCCGCCTCCAGCCGTCGGTAGGCAGTGCCGTTGTTTTCGTGCACCATTTTGAACTTTTGCGTTAGCCCGAAAAGGCTTTCCGCGTGACCCACAAAGAGGAAACCGCCCGGATTCAAGCAATGCCAAAACTTTTCGATCAAACGTTTCTGTTCGGCTTCGTCAAAATAAATCATGACGTTGCGGCACAGGATCATGTCGTTGCGGCGCGGCAGGAATTCCGTTTTCAAATTGTGAAAGTCGAATTGAACAATTTCCTTTAGTTGCGGCTTGATAGCGTATTTGGCGCCGGATTTCTCAAAGTAGCGCAGGCGCGTGGTGTAATCGACCTGCTCCATCTGACTATCCGTATAGAGCCCTTCCTGGCCGCCGCGTAGCGCCGCGTAGCTGATGTCGGAAGCCACAATTTCCAGCTTCCACGGCGGCGGAATCAAAGGCTTCGGAGAAGGCATTTCAAACGGGAGTGGATTGCGCAGGTAGTAGTAAGCCAACGCATCGCAGATGAGCATCGCCACGGTGTAGGCTTCCTGGCCGGTGGAGCAGCCTGCGCTCCAGACGCGTAGCGTCCAGTCGCGGCGTTCCTGTTTCTTGTGCAAAAGTTCCTCGAGTACGCTTTTTTGCAGCAGCTCAAGTTGCGGCTTATTCCGGAAGAAACTGGTTTCGTTGACGGTGAGATTTTCAAGGAGCAGAGCGAGCTCGGCTCTTCCTTCGCGGCTCGTCAACAACCGGTAATAGGCATAGAAAGAGTCAAGCTGGCAGACCTTCAACCGCCGCTGCAGCCGGTCCTTCAGAAAATGAGAGCGGCGTTCGTCAAAAAACATTCCACATTCCTGGTAGACAAGGGTCTGCAGGAGCTTGAGTTCCGCTTCGGTAAGTTGTATTTGCGCGGTAATCGTTCCCATGATGGATGCGTGCTGCCGTACGGCAGTTCGGCTGTGGCTCGGGTGCGGCCTGATCAAGCGCTACTTTGCGAGTGCGACGATGTCCGCGGCCTCCTCGAGTCGTTTGAATTCCGGGTGGTGCAAGAGCTTAGCGATGTCCAGAATAATGATGAGGCGGCCCTTCAACTTGCCAACTCCAGTGACGTAACTCGATTCACCTTCGGCAAAAACACTTCCCGGGGCTTCGATTTCCGATGGAGGAATCTTCAACACTTCGGAAGCCGCATTGACAATCAACCCGAGAAGCTTGTTATCGAGCTCGACCACGAGGATGCGATTTTTTCTGTCCGGGGCGATGGCCACCTGACCGAAGCGCTTGCGCAAATCCATCACCGGAATAATCTTCCCGCGAAGGTTGATTACGCCCTCAATGGTATCGGGAGCGTTTGGAACCGAGGTGATTTCCGGGACCCGGACGATCTCCCGCACCGAACCGATGCGGACCCCGAAGGTCTCACTCCCTATGCGAAATCCGACTACTTGCAGATCTTTTTCCATGGAATGGTCTCCGCCGGCTCAGGGCCGCGCGAGTTCGGCGTATTCGAATTCGCGGGAGCGCGCGGGCTCCTGTGAACGCCGTGACCCGCCATTCTCGCGGCGCGGACGCACCGGACCGCTGCGTTCTATGACGAAACGATCCATGCCGTCGAGCAGGTTGCGCGAAAGTTTCAGCATCTGCTCCGCGGCCGCGGAAAGCTCGGTCGAGCTGGAGGCCGATTGCTGAACCAATTCACGCATCTTGTCCATTGCGCGGACCACTGCCTGCGCTCCGGAAGCCTGTTCTTCAACGGCGGAATTGATTTCCTGGGTGATTTCGGTCAGGCGGCTAGTGGCCTTGGCGATTTGCGAGGAGCCCACGGATTGTTCGTTGGTGGCCGCGCCAATCTCCTGCGAGAATTTGTAAACTTCCGTCACCACGTCGGAAATCTTGTGCAGCGCGGAGCCTAGATCGTTCCCGAGGCTCAAGCCCTCTTCCACGATGCGCGTGCTGCGCTCCATGTTTTCGACAGCCTGGCGCGCCTCTTTCTGAATGCTCTGGATGAGTTCGGCAATTTCCTTGGTCGATTGCGTGGATTTCTCCGCCAGCTTGCGCACTTCGTCGGCGACCACGGCGAAACCGAGTCCGTGCTCTCCGGCGCGCGCCGCTTCAATCGCAGCGTTCAAGGCGAGAAGGTTGGTCTGCTCAGCCAGGTCGTCGATGACTTCGATAATCTTGCCGATATCATCCGCGCGGTGGCCAAGAATGTTAATGATCTCCGCCGAGGATTGAATCGCATGATTCGTGCGATTGAGGCCGTCGGTGGCCTTCTCCATGGTCTGGATGCCGTTGACGACTTCCTCGCGTGAACGGTTGGCGATGTCCAACAGAGTTTTTGCCGTATCCGCCACTCGCTGAATCGAGGTGACCATCTGATCGATGGATGCCGAGGTTTCCGCGACGCTGGAGGCCTGCACTTGGGTGTTCTTCACCACGTTCTGCACGTTGATGCTCATTTCGTGCATGGTGCTGGTCACTTCTTCAATCGCCGAAGACGCCTGCACGCTAACCTTTGCCGATTCGTCCGCTGCGCCGGCCACCTGCGTGGATCCCGCAGAAACCTGAGACGCGGATTCCCGGGTCGTGCGAACAAGTTCCTGAAGTCCATGCGACATTCTCACGAAAGCATTCCCCAGGGTGTCGCGCTTCGATCGCGGAACGACTTCCACGGTGAGATCGCCCTCCGCCACGGCCATCGAAACGGTGGCCATTTCCTTCAGGTAGGCCACCATATTGTTGAAGGTTGTGGCCAGGGCCCCAATCTCGTCGTTACGGTGTATGTCGATGTTTTGATCGAGGTCGCCGGAATCACCGATCTCCCGCGCCACGGTGATGAGGTGCTGCAACGGCTCGGTAATGGATTTCGCGGTGGTAAAGGCGATGCCCAGCCCCAGCACAATCGCGAAGATCGTGCCCAGCAGGACTATGACGGCGCTCCAGATGCTCGCTTTCGAAGCAATATTCTGGGATTCCGCCAGTGCTTTGCCGATGTCCGAGTTGGCCTGATCCAAAACGGCCGAGGACTTGGTCAGCCACGACGCTGGATCCTTCTGGAGATAGAAAATCTGGAGATCGGAAACAGTTGCGTCGCCGGAGTCTACTTGATGGCGCTTCGCCAGTAGCGCCTTGGCAAAATTGTCCGCCCAGCTTGATTCCGTGCTTTCCACCTGGATCAGCGCGGTATGCAGGAAATCGCTGGAGCTTTGCGCCTGCCCGCGCTTGATGAGATCGGAAATCTCGGAAAAGCCATGATTGACCTTGTCTTCATCCCGAGGGTCGCCGCTCAACAGGAAATTATTCAGATTGAGGCGATTGGTCATGATCTGGAAGCGCACCGCTTCGATGGTCCGCACGCTTTCCAGAGTGGCCGCGGCTTCGGCGCTTGCCGAGCGCGACTTCATGATGGCCCCGAGATTGAAAACCAGAAGGATAGCCAGGATTCCCAGGATCAGTCCGAAGCCCCGGTATAGTTTTTTTCCGATAGTCATTGCAAAATGCCTCCACTTACCCGAGTTACGCGTTCTAAATTCAGGCCGTTCTTGCTGCCGCCAATTCTGGTGCCGCTACTTCCCTGATTGGAATTCGAACTCCACCACTTGGGAGGATTCATCTGACGCGGGCAAGAACCTCCAATCCTTAACCGCATCCTGGCATGCTTGCACCAGCAATGGATGCCCACCAATCGCGCGGGAACTCTTGACATGGCCATCAGGAGCGATGACCACCTCAATTTTTACCTTTCCGGACACATTCATCCGCCGGGCGAGCTCCGGATAGGTAGGCGTCGAGCGCGATTTGACCTTGCGCTTGGCTTCATCCGTTAAACTCTGTTGCCCGAAAACGCTCGTTCCCAAGAGCATGGTGGTCACTGCCGTAGCGAATGCCACCCGCATCCAACTGGATCTCATCGACACCACCCCTTATTTATATTGGGAGTTACCCCACAGAAGAGAAGGCACGTCAGATGCCAGCTTTTCGAACTAGCGGTGAATGAACATTTCGGCTGACAATCTTGCGGCAAACCTAAGACAAACGTGGACTTAGCGAGGAGAGCCGCAGCATATAATACTTGGGCGTATAGAAGGTTTTGTCTCAGCTCCCCCGAGCTTCGCGGGAACCGGTCTCACGCTGAGACGCCAAAGGCATCCTGCCAAATGCGAAGGTGGACAATTCGGCAACCCGCACTCCCTGGGGGATTGACTCAGAATGAGATTGGCGAGTAGGGTGATGAGGCGTGGTAACAATCAAGTTGAGACGCGCACAGACCCCTACCCTTTATGCGTGGAGCAAAAACTATTTCGGCTCGGCGTCTTGCCCAACCCAGGGGCAAGGCCAGGGATTCGTTCGCTGACTCTCGGCAAGCGGAAGAATTGATGGATCTAGCTGTAGAAGCCGCACATTCCCGGCACCTCCCGCAATTCCTTGAAAAGTTTGCTACTCGCGCCGCGCAGATGTTGCAGGCCGATTGGGCGTGCGTCACTGTTTTCCGCGGCCGGGAAACGGATGTGCATGCGGGGGATAAAGAGTTCAATTTGCCGCAGGGCATCCGCGACTGGCTGATTGCTGCGGCCCGGGAGCCACGGAAGAACGCCGAGATCCGGCCGCTTCCTGCGGAAGAAGGGGGGGCTGGGAAGCATCCTGCCGCTCCGCAGTCTTTGGTCTTTTTCCCAATCTCCGCAAGCGACGGCGAAGTTCTCGCCACTATTTGCCTGCTGAGGAGAGGGCAGAAACTCTCCGCGCGGGAAAAACGCTTGCTGCTGGCGCTGGCAAGCCATGCGGCGTTATCCATCGAAAGTGTCCGGCGATTTTCACAGCTGGAGCGCTCCAAGCGCCAGTGGGTGGAAGATATTGACGCCATCAGTGATTACATCGTCGTGCATGATCGCGCCTTCAACATTGTGCGCACCAATCGCTCCCTGGCATCGCATGTTGGAATTCCGCCGGTCGCACTTGTCGGCGAAGCCATGAGCAGCCTGCGGCAGATCGCGGAAACCGGCAGCGCGCTCCCCTGCCCCTTTTGCAGAAATACCGATCAACTGCGGGAAGAGTACGTCGCTGCTTCCGCCGAGCGCATCTTTCTGGTATCCACCTCCCGCACGCCCGGGGCATCGGACGACGACACCCGCACCATTCACGTCCTGAAAGACATCACCGACCGCCGGGAAGCCGAACGGCGGTATCGCGAGCTGTTTGACAGCATCCAGGAGGGATTGTTCTTCGCCACCCCGGACGGGCGCTTTCTCGATGTAAACGACGCCATGGTGCGCATGCTGGGGTATCACTCGCGAGAGGAACTTATCCGGGCGGACGTTAGTCCACATCTCTATCCGGCGCCCGCCGCCCGCGAGCGCTTCTTGCGCGCGATCACCGAGCATGGGGTCCTGCGCAACTACGAAGAAACCCTCCGCCGTAAGGACGGCACGCTTCTCCATACGTTGCAGAACATCAGCGCAGTGCATGATGCACAGGGGCGCATCGTGCAGATTCGGGGTCTGATGCTCGACGTGACCGAGCAGAAGATGTTTCAGTCACAATTGCAGCGCGAGCGCGACTTCAATCAGAAAATCCTGAACACCACGCAGAGCATGATTCTGGTGCTGGATACCGCGGGCTTGATCAGCTATGCCAACCGGCGCTGCTATGAAGCAGGCTACCGGGAGAAAGAATTCATCGGCCACCGCCTGGTCGACTGGGTCGAGGCGCCCCACCGCGGCGATTTTGAAGCGGCGCTGGAAACCACCGCGCACGGTCAGCAGGTGGAAAATATCGAGCTTCGCGTGCGGCGGAGCGACGCCTCGATGGGGCATTTTTCCATCAGCTTGAGCCCCATGCGAGACGAGCAGAACATCGTCAATAGCGTCGTGGTGGTGATGACGGACATTACGGATGCCGCGCTGCTGCAGGCAAAGCTCGCGCATTCAGAAAGAATGGCCACCATTGGACGCCTGGTGTCCGGCGTGGCCCACGAGGTCAACAACCCGCTCGCCGCGATTCTGGGATTTACAGACCTGTTGCTGGAGAACCCGGAAGTGCCGGCTTCCGCGCGCGAGGACCTGCAGATTATTCTGCACGAAACACAGCGCACCAAGGAGATTGTCCAGGATTTGCTCAGCTTTGCCCGGCAGCGGCCGGTACAGCGCGAAGCGGTGCAGGTGAATGCCGTCCTCAGGCAGACCATCAAACTGCGCAGCTACGATTTTGCGAGCCACGGCGTCGAAGTGGCGGAGGATTTTGACGAGAAGCTGGCCGCCACGCTGGGCGATGCGCAGCAGCTCCAGCAGGTCTTTTTGAATATTTTGAACAATGCATACGACGCAGTGCAGGAATCGGGGCGCCGGGGAAGCATTGCCATCCGCACACGGCGTCACGGGGAATCCGTCGAAGTTCAGGTCACCGATAACGGCATGGGGATCGCCGATCCGGAGCGCATTTTTGACCCGTTTTACACCACCAAGCAAGCCGGAAAAGGTACCGGCCTGGGTCTCAGCATTTGCTATGGGATTGTGCGCGCCCACGGCGGAGAAGTCCTTTGCTGGAACAATAGCGAGCAAACGGGAAGCACCTTTGTGGTACGGCTGCCTATAGCCACGGAGAACTCCCTTTCCGCGGCCGCGAAAGAGGCGGGGCGATGAGTCTGCACACCACCGCTCGCGCACTTTCTCCGATCCTCTTGATTGAAGATGAACCTTCGGTTATTGCTTTTCTTCGCGCCGCTCTCGAACGCAAAGGATATTCCGTGGACCTGGCGGCATCCGGAGCGGAAGGCTTGGAGCGTCTCGCGAAAGGAATCTACGGCGGAGTAATCAGCGACATTCGCATGCCCGGAGAAGTCAATGGCGCCGACATTCATAAGTGGATTCAGAAAAACCGGCCGGAACTCCGCGCCAGATTCATCCTGATCAGCGGGGACACCGCCAACAGCGAAACGCAGTCGCTGCTCGCGAAGAGCGAGACCCCTTGCATCGAAAAACCATTTCGTGTTCAGCAGTTGATTTCGATGGTGGAGAAAACCTTCGGGAAACCATGAGCGACGACCTGAAAATCAGACTACTGGTAGTGGACGACGAGCAAAGCATCCGGCGCCTGTGCATGACCATCGGCTCGACCTTGGGGTACGCGTGCACCGAGGCGGAAAGCGCCGAAGCCGCCATTGCGCGACTGGACTCCGCATCGCCAGACCTGGTCTTGACCGACCTCAAGCTGCCGAACCAGTCCGGCGTGGAGCTGCTGCGCCACATCAAGAGGCTGCTGCCGCGCACCGAAATCGCCATCATGACCGGGCACGGCTCGATCGAATCCGCGGTGGACGCCATGAAGCTCGGCGCTTACGACTACATCGAAAAACCATTTCGCGTCGAGAAAATGCGGCTTTTGTTGCAACGCATGGCGGAAAAAGTCCGGCTGGTAAGCGAAAATGAATTTTTACGCGAGCGCGTCAGCACGGAAGAAAATCTCGACGGGATCATTGGAACTTCCGCGAATATCCAGGATGTGCTGCGGATGATCGCCCGGCTGAAAGATACGCGCACGCCGGTTTTGGTCTCGGGCGAAAGCGGCACCGGCAAGGAACTGGTCGCGCGCGCCATCCATTTTCACGGTTCCATGGCGAAGACCCCCTTTGTGGCCGTGGATTGCGGCTCGCTGGTTCCCACGCTTATGGAGAGCGAGCTGTTCGGCTACGAGAAAGGCGCGTTTACCGGCGCCATGAAATCCAAAGCGGGACTTTTTCAAGCCGCCAATGGCGGAACCATTTTTCTAGATGAAATTGGGGAATTGCCCCTGGAAATGCAAGCTAAACTGCTTCGTGTCCTCCAGGAAAAAGAAGTTCGCCCGGTCGGCAGCAACGAACGCACCAACGTGGACGTACGCGTCATCGCCGCGACCAACCGCGACCTGGAAGCCGCGTATCGCGATGGCACATTTCGCAAAGACCTGTATTTCCGCTTGAATGTCGTCACCGTGCACCTGCCTTCCCTGCGGGATCGCCGCTCGGACATCCCGATACTCGTTCACCATTTCCTCAACCGCTACGCCCCGGGCACCAGCCTGCAAGTCTCGCCCGCCGCCATGAAAAGCCTCTTGCACTACGATTGGCCCGGAAACATTCGCGAATTGGAGAATTGCATCGCCCGCGCCGTCACCCTGGGAGACGGCAAGATCATTGATGTGAGCGATCTGCCGCCGGCAATCCGCAGTGAGCAGCCTTCCGCATCGCCGATGACTCCGCAGGATGCCGCTTCACTTTCAACGACCGCGCTGGCGGAAATGGAGCGCATGACCATTCTCCGGGTGTTTGAACAGGCCAATGGCGATAAAGCCCTGGCTGGAAAAATGCTCGGCATCAGCCGCGCCACACTCTACCGAAAGCTCAAACGTTACAACATCCCCGTGAAAAGCGAGCCGGATGACATCGAGCCAGCCTCCCGCGCGGCCGCCCGGTAGTTGCAGCTTCGTCACTTTTGCAGACTTGAGAATCCTCGGAAACGACCGAAGCGTGAGACACAATCGTTTCAGGGTGAGACAACTGAGCCAGGGCGGCTCGCCGGGAAAATCCTAAGCCTTCTGCTTTCTTCACTTTTCGCACACTTCCCTTCTTCCATTCTTTGGCGTTCCGCGTGCATCTCCTTCACGGGGACCTGGTGTCCTTTGCGGTTTCAGGTGTGTACTTCCGCAGAGTTGAGACACAGGCCTCGCACCCCGGCAAGCCGGGCGACGACGTGGGACGGCAAAGAGGAATGACACTTACCGCGAAAGACCTGAGCTGTGCGGAACAACTGGCGCGTTTCTTTCCGAAGCTCGCCGCAGTTCGCATTCCCGTGCACGTAACCGCGCTGCGCGGCGGCACTTCGCGGCTGCAGGAAGCGACGGTGGTGGAGTTTGCCACCGGCGACCATGCCATTTTCCTCTCCACGCTACCGCTGGAGTTTGATGAGCGCGTAAGACTCGAACGTGACCGTAAAGGGCATGCCGCGGATGCCACGGTGATTGCTCTGCAGTATCACGAAGGACGCAAAGCGGTGGCCGTCAGATTCTTACAAGGCCCCTGCGACTGGATGATGCAGCCGTGAACAAAACCTTCACAACATTGAACATTCCAGCACCTGCCAAGCCAGAGAGCGCGCGGCAAGCGCAGTGGGAGGAAGGCCGCTCGGTCTTCCCTATTTATCTCGCCTTGGCCAAGCAGCTGCAATTCGAAATTCCCTTCGAGCAGAGCAAGCGCATCCTGCCCGAGAAGCCCAGCCTGGATCTTTTCAGCAAAGTAAACGAGTGGCTGGATTCCATGGACCAGCGTGTGCTGGTCCACCAGTTGCGCCATCTCTTGCAGATGACCACGCTAAATGCCAGCGAAAGCGGACTGCGCGCGCTCATCCAGCGCCATTTGCGGAAGACCACCAAGTCCACGATGGACAGGGACAAGATTGACTTCCTGCTGGTGCAGTATTTCGCGCTTTGCGCACCCGCAAAGATTTATCACAAGCAAATTGATCTCAGCGACGTCGCTCAAGTCATCAAGCCGGTATTCGGTGAAGTCGATACCGCGCCGCTCTCCTGGTGCGCGCCCCTTGAGAAAATGATTGAGGCCTTGCGTGGTTTCCGCAGCCTGCGGGAGATCCTCAAGACCAATTTCATCGAGCAGGGCCGCAAGGTGAAAGAAGGCGCCGGAGGGATGTTCTACGACCCCTCAGCCATGCTCGCGTTTGTGCGTTTCAATTTCCTGCTGCGCCGCACGCTGATCGAACTGATGCACGCCGATTTGATTGCCATTCGCTCTGGCTTGTCCCATCTGGAGTCCGCGGGAGTGCGCATCATCGATTGCCATCACTTGGGCCTCACAGCCGCTGAGCCGCTGCCCAAAATCAAAGAAATAGCCGACGAATGGAAGCAGCCCTTTCAAAAGGAATACACGGAACGCTCGGTCAATCAGGCTTTTGATAAGCTGCTGGGCCTGCGCACCGACGTGGATCACGCGCTGGAACGCCTCACCGGGAAAACCGGAGAAACTCCTGTTTCCCCCGGACAACTTCTCCAGCGCGAGACTCCTCATGCCAGCGAGCGCGCCATCGCCGCTCCGCCGAAAAAGGCTGAACCTGTTGCGCCGGTCCTCGACTTCGAATCGTGCCTCGAGCAGATCTGGGAGCAGCTTATTGCCACTCCTCCTTCGCGCGGCCGCTCGATGACCACGGTTCGCCTAGGCGGCGCGCGTCTGCTCATGTCTTCCTGGGAAGTATCCGCATTCGTCAGCGAGGATGGCCCGGCTGCGGAAGACCTTCGCCGCGCGGTTGTCGCGCGTGCGTTGGTAACCGCGGCAACCGAAGTGGCCAAGGAAACGGGCAACGCCACCGGGCTGGATCAGGCTCTTTCTGTTGCGCGCGTCGAAGTCTCCCGTTTGCAGGAGCGCGTGGACGTGGCTAAGCAGGCCAAAGATACAGAAGCTGCCGTGAATCTCGGCATCAGCACGAAGCGGTTGCTCTCGGCGTTGGACGAAGCCGAAAAATTATAATTTCAAGCCAAATGATCCGGCGTTATTGGACGAAAACTCTGGGGAGCGGCCCTTCTTTGCGAAACGCCAATGTATTGATCCTGACGGATGACAGCGAATTTGCCCGGTTACTGACGGCGTGCTGGCAGGCCGAACGCCAGGCGCCGGGCATCACCGTGTTGACAAGCGATGTTTGGAAAGAACAATCCGCGGCTGCGCATGACTTGGTCGTGGTCGGACCGCTGCGCGAAGGGCAGCTCTCCGGTGTTCTTTGCGATGTGGAGCCCGCTGTCGCCGTCATCTTCTGCTCTCCGGCGGAATCACGTGAACTTGCGCAGTTGCGGGCGCGCCATCCGCGCCTTCTTCATGTACCGCTGCGGGAAGACTGGACGCAAACGCTCCTGCTGGTCGCCAGCGAATCCCTGCGCCGCGCCGAGGCCTTGCGCATGGCCCGCCAGGCCGAGCGTCACGCCGCACATAACGAGCACTACGCCACGTTGGGCCGCTACATGATGGACATGAAACACAGCGTCAACAACGCTCTGACATCGACCTTGGGAAATGCCGAGTTGCTGCTGCTCGAGCCGGGCCAGCTTTCCGCGCAATCTCTGGCACAAATCAAGACCATCCACAGCATGGCGCTGCGCATCAACGAAATCATGCAGCGATTCTCATCGCTTTCCAGCGAGATGCGGGAAGCTGAGACGGTATCTCAGGCTGAGACGGAGCACGCCCCCGCGCCCGTCTACCCGCGCCGCTAGCCGCCCCTTTCCCTCTTATAACTTATTGTTTCAAAGGCATTTAAACAATATGGACACGAGCCAGCTGAGAACCTCCAAGCTGGCCGCTGACGTGCACCTCTCATCTTCGGAGAACTATCGGGAGAGTTCGTTTGTGCTGAAAAAAGTGCTGATCGTCGATGACTCGCCGGCCCAAGTCAAGCTCATGCAAGGTTTGCTGGAGCCGGAAGGCTATTGGCCTGTGGGTTTGAACGATCCGAATCGTGTCGAAGAAACCATCGTCACGGAGCGGCCCTGCGTGATCTTGCTCGATGTGGTCATGCCGGGAAGAAACGGTTTCCAGATCTGCAGGGAGCTTAAGGGCAGCATCGAGTTCAACACCATCCCGGTGATTCTAGTTACTTCAAAAGATACGGCCAGCGACCGCTTTTGGGGCGAACAGCAGGGCGCGGACGGTTACCTCACCAAACCGTTCACACGGGAACAGCTGGTGCGCGCCGTGCGGAGATTTGCATAGTGAGTTTTGGAAGGAAAAGCGAGCGATGAACCAAGATTTTCATCTGGTGCCCCTGCCCGCGGATGCGGATGCCAGCGACCTGCTCGAAGCCCTGGGCCCCATCGAGGAACGCCCGCCGGAGTCGCAGTACTGCGTCTTCCGCAGCGGTCGTGAACGATTCTGCCTGCCGGTGCTGGATGTGGAAGAAGTGCTGGACTGGCCGCTGCTCACACAGCTTCCGCTGGCTCCGGCTTACGTACTCGGAATTTTCAATTTGCGCGGCGCCATCGTGCCGCTGATCGACATCGCCATGACCGAAGGGCGGCGTCCCGGACTGTTGCCGAAGCACGTTGTGGTTGCTTCGCTGCGCGGAGACGGTCACCACGACGATTTGAGGCTAGGCATCGCCGCGGACGAAGTCATCGGCACCTATGCCGTAAACACAGAGGATTTGCTGGAGCAGGCTCCGGAAAACGTTCCGCACTGCATTGGTATGTTGCGGCATGACGACCGGCTGGCACTAATCATTGACCTGCGAAGGCTGCTTGAAGTTTTTCCGGGACCTGGGATTTGAGTATTGCAGGGAGCCTGCCGCACTGCGGCCGAGTTTCCGTGAAAGAGTTTGGGAGGATGGCATGAAATCGCGACTGAGTTCCACCATTTGGACGCTGGTTATCGCCAACGGCATAGTTTTGTTCTCCGTGCTGGGGCTGGCCTACAGCGCCGGGAAACAATCGGGAGGCGCCTCGATCTTTGATTTCGGCGCACTGCCCAGCGGAGCGAGCGGATCAGTCTTGATCGCGCTGCTGCTTGCCGTGGGCATGGCGGTGTTTCTGGCGTGGCGGCTGGGTAGCTCGTTCCTGTCCCCCGTCCAGGAACTCGCGGAGTTCTCCGAGCGGCTGGCTGCTGGAGATGGCCGTGCGCGCGCCGAGGTCTCCACGGACGACGAGTTCGGCCACATCGCCGACAACCTGAACCGCGCCGTCGCCAAGGTTTCCAAGGCGGCGAGCAATCAGGAAGCCAACGACTCGCTGCAGCGCAGCATTACAGAACTCTTGTCGGTCATCAACCAGGTGGCCCGTGGCGATCTGTCGCTGCGCGGCAAAATCACCAACGACGCTCTTGGCAACGTCTCCGACTCCATCAACTACATGCTCGACAATTTCACCAAGGTTCTCGAGCGCGTGCGCAAGGCCGCCATGGAAGTGACCGCCTGCTCCAACAACATTCTTGTCGCGGCGGACGAAATGCAGGCTGGCGCGACACAGCAGGACCAGGAAATTACCAACACTTCCAGCGCCGTCGAAGAACTCACGGTTTCCATGAAACAGGTGTCCAACAACGCGGAAGCCAGCGCCGAAGCGGCGCGCCGTGCGCTGGACGCCGCGGAACAAGGCAACCGGGCGGTGCGCGATACTCTCGAAGGTATGCAGCGCATCCGCGCATCGGTGCAGGCCACCGCGAAGAAGATCAAATCGCTTGGTGACCGTTCGCTGGAAATCTCCGAAATCATCAACGTCATCAACGACATCACCGAGCAGACCAACCTCCTGGCGTTGAACGCCGCCATCGAAGCAGCGCGCGCCGGCGAAGCCGGCCGCGGATTCGCGGTGGTCGCCGACGAAGTTCGCAAGCTGGCCGAACACTCGCGCAGCGCCACGAAAGACATCGCCGCCCTCATTAAGGCCATTCAAGCAGAGACCAACGAAGCCGTGGTGGTCATGGAAGAAGGCACCAAGGAAGTGGAAAGCGGCGCAACCTTGGCGGATCAAGCCGGACGCGCCCTGGATGCCATTTCCAGCGTGGTGCGCCAGTCCGCTGAACTTGTCCAGGAAATTTCACTGGCCTCCAAACAGCAGGTGCGCGGCACAGAAGGCGTAGCCCACGCCATGCAGATTATTTCCAGCATTACCCGGCAGACCTCGCAAGGCACACGCGGCACCGTAGCCACCGTGAGCCAGCTCGTAAAACTGTCTGATCAATTGAACGAAGCGCTTGCGCAGTTCCGCGCGCAATCCAAGGCCAACAGCAGCGTGGCGCAAGAATCCGAGCGGCCCGTTCCAGCCGGCGCTCTACGGTAAGCGGTGATTCCCAGCACTGGCGAAAGGCGAGAACCGGAACGGGGCCCAGATGACTGAACGGCAGGGATCAGGCCACAGCCTGAGCGACCACGAACTGAGTGAGATCCGCATGCTAATAGAGGAGCGGACGGGTATTTGCTTCGATGAATCGCGCGAGCGGTTCTTCTCTACTCGTGTGCGTGAACACTTGCACGCCAAGGGCTACGCCCGCGGCACGGACCTGCTGCGCGCCATGCGCAAGACCAATCTCGAGTACGAAGCTTTGCTCGAGCGTTTGCTGACGCAGGAGACTTCCTTCTTCCGCTATCCGGCCGTCTACGAAGCCTTTGAGAAGCGCGTGCTGCCGGAGCTGCACGTGAAAAAATTCTGGTCTAACCCGCGCACCTTGCGTGTGTGGAGCGCCGGTTGCTCCACCGGAGAAGAACCGTATTCCATCGCCATCACCATCGCCGAGTCTCTTTCCTTTGCCGATGCCTGGAACGTCGACATTCTGGCCACCGATGTGGGGCGCCTCGCTCTGAAGCAAGCGGAGCGCGCTGTTTATTCCGGCCGCAGCCTGGCCAGCGTCACCGACAAGCAGCTTGCAACGCACTTCACGCAAGTTGCCGGCGGCTTTCAGGTGAAGCCGCGGCTCCAGAAAATGGTGAATTTTCTTCAGATGAACCTGGCCTCCGCCGTTTACGTCGGCCGCATGGACCTTATCTTTTGCATGAATGTGCTGATCTACTTCTCGGAAGAGCGCCGGCGCTCGCTGGTCCAGCGCTTTTATGACTCGCTGGAACCCGGCGGATACCTTTTCCTGGGACACTCCGAATCCATATCGAAAATGCCCGTTAAGTTTCAGGCCATCGTCCTGAATGATTGCATCCTCTATCGCAAGCCGACCGCGGATGAATTGCAGAAGCCTGAACTCGTCACGGAGGGACGCGCGTGAGCATGCCAGACCGCGAAGCCGTCGAGATGTTCCTCCAGGAAGCTTCCGAACACCTGCAGTATCTGCGGGAGTACGTGGGTGTGCTTCAGGAGATCTCTCCCCGGCGCGAGGACATGGAGCGGCTTTATATTGCCGCGCATACCTTGAGCGGCACATCGGCCAGCTACGGATTCCCGCGCTTTTCCGAAATTGCGGGAAAACTGTCGCACGTCTTCCAATACGCGCTCAACGCTCCACTTGGGAACGATTTGCACGGACCGCTGACTGAGTTTCTCTCCGACGGCATCTCGCTACTCGAGACCGACCTGCTGGAGATTAGCGATACCGGCAAGGAAACCACGGAAGATGTCGCGGCGTTTAAAGATCGCTACCGTTTTGCGTTCCCCACCGAGCCGCCACCGCTGAACTTGAACTATTCGCCAATCGAAGCCTACTCGGAATCCGCGGATGCCGCTTCCGAGGAGACCTCGGTTGCCGCCTTAACCGGCTCGTATTTCGATGCGCTGCCTTCCGACGACGAAGTACCCGATGAAATTCAAGACTTTTTCCAGCCCGAGGCCGAGGAACACCTGCAAATCGTCAGTGATTGCCTGCTTTCTTTGGAAGGTAACAACAATCCCGAAGAGATCAACCGGTTGTTCCGCGCCATCCACACCGTGAAAGGTTCGGCGGCGCAGGTTGGCCTCAAGCGTTTGGGCGCGATTGCCCATCGCGTGGAAGACCTGATTGGCCGCCTTCGCGATGGAGAACTTCTCCCCTCACCAGCCGTCGTGGATCTCTGCCTCGAATCTGTCGACATCTTGAAAAAGACCCTGCACCGCCAGTGGGCTGGGGAGACCGAGATGCGTACCGGGGTGGATTCCCTGCTCGGACGCATTGCGGAATTCGCTCCCGCTGAAATCGAAGAAGCACCAGTGCATGCGGAAACAAACGGCGCGGAAACAGAGTCGTCCGAAGAAGCCGCCACGGCAAAACAATCATCCGCGCCTGGTACTGGGCTCGCAAAGAAACAACCCAAGCAAAGCGCCCCGGCAAAATCGGTGCGCATCGCTCTCGCGCGGCTCGATCGCATGATGAATACCGTCGGCGAGCTGGTCATCAACCGCACGAAAATGGTGGGCCGCGTGGATGAGCTCGAAAAGCTCGTCGACACGCTGGGTTTTTCGAAAGAGCGTTTGCAGCTCAAAGTGGCGGAGTTCCAGGACAAGTACGAATTCAACCGCATCAGTTCGAACCGCGCAGTTACGCCATGGAATGCATCGACCACGCCACAGATGCTTACCAGCGCCGCCGCAGGCGATAACTCTTTCTGGTCCGAGTTCAGCGAACTCGAAATGGACCGTTATGACGACTTCAGCATCCTTTCTCGTTCCATGGCAGAAATCTCCGCGGACGTGAACGAAGTGCTCGCCCAACTCCAAGGATTTATCGGCCGGGTCGAGAGCGATATTGATGAATTCACGAAGCTCGCGCACCACTTGCAGGACGAAATCACCGCCGCGCGCATGGTGCCCATCGGAACGCTCTATTCCTTGCTGTCCCGCGCCGTTCGAGACGCCGCGAAATCCGCCGGAAAACAGGTGGACCTGGACTTCTCGGGAAGCGAAACAGAACTGGATAACAACATCATCCAGCAAATATCCGATCCCCTGGTGCACCTGGTTCGCAACTCCGTGGCGCACGGCATCGAGCGCGGCGAGGATCGCTCCGCCGCCGGCAAGCCTGACCTAGGCAAAGTTTCTCTCCGCGCGTACCACCGCGGAAATCATATTTATATCGAAGTGGAAGATGATGGCCGCGGCATTGACTATGATCGCGTGAAGCAAAGCGCCATCGACTGTGGCTTGGTGTCCTCGGAAACGGCGGACCGCCTCACCGAACGCGACCTGCGTGAAATGCTTTTCCATCCCGGCTTCTCGACCGCCGCCGTGAAAACGGAGCTGGCTGGCCGTGGCGTAGGCCTTGACGTGGTCCGTTCGAACCTCAACGCCTTGAACGGCGAAATTGACATTCAGAGCAGTCGCGGCCAAGGCACCAAGTTTACCTTGAAAGTGCCTTTGACGCTGATCATTTCGCCCGCCCTGTTTGTGCGCTGCGGCGCGACGAATTTCGCGCTGCCTCTCGCAGTCGTCGAAGAAATTCGCCGCCTGCGCGCCGACGAAATCGAGGACGTTGGCGGAAAACTGCTCACCAAGGTCCGCGACGTGGTCACCGAAGTCGTGCGCCTTGATACCTATCTCGGCCTGCCGCCTCTCGAGCCCATCAACGGATATTTCCGCATGGTCGTTGCCAACGCCGGCAATCGCCAAATCGGCCTGGTCGTCGAGGAAGTTCTCGGCAAAGACGAAATCGTGATCAAAAACCTCGGTGAATATCTACGCCGCGTGAAGCTATTCCCGGGCACTACCATCGCACCCGACGGCAGCTTGATCCTGCTCATCGACTTAAACCGCATGGTCGCCTCCGAACCCAACGAGCGCCGCGCGCTCCAGGCCAGCGCCAGCGCGGCGCGCATCTTTGCGCCCGGCTCCGCTGCGGTGGCACGCGGCACGATTCCCGCCGGCGCCATCGACCGCGTCGAGCAGGAGCGCGTCATCGTTATTGCCGACGACTCCATCAGCGTCCGCAAATTCGTCGGCCGCATGCTGGAAAAGAATGGCTATCGCGTAAAACTTGCCGCCGATGGCTTGGAAGCCGCCGAGATGGTCGCTCAGCACGGATGCCACCTGGTTATCACCGACCTCGAAATGCCGCGTATGACCGGCTACGAGCTCATGGTGCAATTACGCCAGAACCCCTCCACGCGCCGCATTCCCGTCATGGTCGTCACTTCGCGTGCGGGAGCCAAGCATCGCGATCGCGCCATGAAGGAAGGCGCTGCGGCATTTTTGACCAAGCCCGTGCAGGAAGATCAGCTGATCCACGCCGTGGAAGAACTTATGGGAACGGAGGCAACGCGGCCTGTTGTTCCGGTAGCCTAAGCCAGCAATGATGACCTCCGCCAACAAAAAGGTTCGCATCCTCATCGTGGATGACTCCGCCTTTATGCGCAAAGTCCTCGAGACCATCTTCCATAGCGATCCCCAATTGCAGGTCGTTGGGCATGCCAAGGACGGCCGCGAAGCCGTCGCTCTCGCAGAATCACTAAAGCCCGACGTCATCACCATGGACATCAACATGCCCCACGTGGACGGCTTGCAAGCCACCGCGCAGATCATGACCACGAATCCCCGGCCCATCGTGGTGGTCAGCTCGGACTCGCGCGAGGGAGCGGAAAGCACCTTGAAAGCGCTGGAGCTCGGCGCCATCGAATTTGTCGCCAAGCCTTCCAGCGCCATCGACCTGGACATGGGCAGCGTCAAGGAAGAATTGCTGCGCAAAGTGCGCATGGCTGCCAAGGTGCGTGTGGTGCGCACCGCGTCGCGTCTGGCCTCCACTCTCCAGCAATCCGGCAAAGCCCCGACATCGCCAGTCGCAGCATCCTTCAACCGGCCAGCGCCAGTGAACTCGCTAGATGTGCGCTTCCCGGTCGTTGTACTCGGCGCTTCTACCGGTGGACCCGCAACCGTTATGCGCCTGGCGCCGGGATTTACGCGCGATTTCCCCGCCGCTGTACTGCTCGTCCAGCACATGCCTGCGGCTTTCACGACTCAATACGCCGCGCAGCTCGCGGAATTTACCGAGATTCGCGTCAAGGAAGCCGAGGCCAACGAAACTTTGCTTCCTGGCACACTGTACATTTGCCCAGGCGGCCAGCATCTTCGTGTCACGCCGACGGGACGCATCCAGCTCGACGGCACCACCGGACGCATCGGCGGCTATCTCCCGAATATTGATGTAACCATGGAATCCGTCGCCGCCTATGCCGGAGCGATGAGCATTGGCGCGATCCTGACCGGCATGGGAAATGATGGAGCCGCGGGGGCCAAAGCCATCAAATCGGCCGGCGGCCTGGTGCTTGCCCAGGATGAAGCTACTTCCGTGATCTTCGGCATGCCCTCGGAAGCCATCAAGACCGGCGCGGTCGATCGCGTTCTCAGCATTGACGACATTTACGCAGCCATCGAGAAGCGCGTTCTAGGCATTTGCCGCACCGCTCCCGTAGGAGTGCGCTGATGCGATTGGCGGCTCCAGCAAAATCCAAAGCGGCACGCACCGAACAGATCATTTTGTTTCGCGTCAGCGGGCAGCTTCTGGCCATCTCTTCCGCCTCGGTGCAGGAAGTGCGCAGTGTAGATAGTCTCGCAGGCGCCGCCGTCGAGCTTTCCCAGACCAGCCTGCAAAAAGTCCGGCACGTCATCCGCCGCGGAGATAAATGCCTGTACGTCGTCAACGGCGCCGCGCACTTTGGCCTGCCGCCTTTGCGTGCGGCGCTGGTTTTCGTTCTTCGCCGGACCAAAACAGCATTGCTCATTGACGGCATCGAAAAAATGACCACCATGACGCGCTTGCAGGCTCTGCCTCGCGCGTTCTGGCACGAAGAGCGCCACTGGTATCGCGGCCT
>JBGOTL010000044.1:0-25870 GCA_041476465.1 Candidatus Acidiferrum sp.
CTTCCCGGCGGCTGGGGGATCATGGCGGACGACTGGATGGCGGGCATCTACGCTGCAATTTTCCTGCGACTCGCGTTACACTTTGGCCTGCTATGAAATTCGGCTTTGGCGCATCGGCGGAAAAGAACGGCATCCCACGCATTGAGAGGCTTGCGCCTGCCGCGGCCATTCCCGGCGGGGAGATCACCATTCACGGCAGCGGCTTCGCCACGCGGAGTGGCGCACCTCCGGTCGTGCGCTTTGGCGAGACTGAAGGCGGCCTCTCACTGGTCAGCGACACCCGCCTGATCGTGCGCGTCCCGGAAGGCGCGACCGGCGGCATCGTCCGCGTCACCACGGCAGGCAACGAAAGCCCGCCCCACCCCGTGGCTATCGGCCAGCAGATCGCGGACAGCCTGCACCCCATCGCGAATCCCGCCGTGGACGCCGACGGCAACATCTACGTGACCTTCTCCGGGCCGCGCGGGCAGCGCGTGCCCGTTTCACTTTACAAGATCACCACGAACTACAACGTGAAGCCTTTTGTCACTTCGCTCATCAATCCCAGCGGCCTGGCGCTCGACCGCGGCGGAAACCTTTTCGTCTCCTGCCGCCACGACGGCACCATCCATCGCATTACGCCCGACGGCCGCGCCGAGCAGTGGATCGAAGGCATGGGCGTCGCTACCGGCATCGCTTTTGACCACCGCGACAATCTCTACGTCGGCGACCGCAGCGGCACGGTCTTCAAGATCAGCCCCAGCCGTGAAATTTTCGTTTTCGCAACGCTTGAGCCGTCCATGGCCGCGTATCACCTGGCGTTTCATCCCAGTGGTGACCTGTACGTGGCCGGGCCCACTACTTCCAGCTACGACCGCGTCTATCGCATCACGCAAGGCGGCGAAGTGAGCGTCTTCTTCCGGGGCCTCGGCCGCCCCAACGGCCTGGCCTTCGACCGCGAGACCAATCTGTATGTGGCTGCTTCGCATGCGGGCCGCCGCGGCATCGTGCGCATCACTCCGCAGGGGCAGGCGGAAATCGTGCTGAGCGGTTCCGCCCTGGTCGGCCTCGCGTTGCAGCCCTCCGGCCGCGCCATCCTCGCCACCAACAGCGCTCTTTTCAACCTGGATTGGGACGTCCGCGGGCTCCCGCTTCTGGGATAATTGGAATCATGAAAGCGGAGATCATTGCCGTTGGCTCGGAACTACTCACCCCGGATCGGCTGGACACCAACTCGCTTTTCCTCACCGAAGAGCTGAACAAAATTGGCATCGAGGTGCTGCGCAAAACGATCATTGGCGACAACCGCGAATTGCTCAGCGAAGCGTTTCGCGATGCGCTGGCCCGCGTGCCGCTGATCATTGCCAGCGGCGGATTGGGCCCCACCGAAGACGACTTGACGCGCGAAACGGTCGCCGATCTGCTGGGCCGCAAGCTGCGCCGCGACGAGGAAATCCTGCGCCAAATTGAAGAACGCTTCCGGAGTATCGGCCGCCCAATGCCGGAGGTGAATGTACGCCAGGCGATGGTGCCGGAAGGCGCGGAGGCGCTGCACAATCCTCGCGGCTCGGCGCCCGGATTGTGGCTGGAGGACAAGGGACGCATGATCGCGCTTTTGCCGGGTCCGCCGCGCGAACTGAAGCCGATGTTTCTAGAACACATCCTTCCGCGGCTGGAACGCCGCAGCTCTGGCGTGCGCATGTTCCACCGCCAGCTACGCGTTGCCGGAATGGGTGAATCCAGCGTGGAACAGCGCATCAAGCCCATCTATACGCGTTACACCGATGTGAACACCACCATTCTGGCTGCCCCGGGCGAGATCCAGCTGCACCTGCGCCTCTGGACCAGTGACGCCGCGCACGCCAAGAAAACGCTGGACGAAATCGTGCAGGGATTTGAATTGGCGCTTACGGACCGCATCTTCTCGAACGACGGGGCCTCGCTCGACGAGGTCGTCGCGCGCATGCTCACGCTGAACAACGCCACCATCTCCGCCGCGGAAAGCTGCACCGGGGGCCTGTTCGCGGAGCGCCTAACCAGCATCGCGGGCAGCTCTGTTTATTTCCTCGGAGGCGTGGTCTGCTACAGCAACGAGCGCAAGACGGCATGGGCCGATGTGCCGGCGGAATTAATCGCGGCGAAGGGCGCGGTGAGCAGCGAAGTCGCCGTGGCGCTTGCCGAGGGCATTCGCCGCCGCGTGGGCAGCACGCTGGGCGTCGGCATCACCGGGATCGCCGGACCCGGCGGCGGCAGCGAAGAAAAGCCCGTGGGCACGGTGTACATCGCGCTGGCGCACGGCGGCGGCGTGAAAGAGCGCGAGGTTCGCTTCCCCGGCGACCGTGAGTCCATCCGCTTCCAGGCCTCGCAGGTCGCACTGGACATGGTCCGCGTGCATTTTCTCTACAACGGCCAGAGATCCGCCAAGACCATTCTCAATAAGGCTTGAACGGTGCGCCTCTTCGTGGCCCTGGAGATTCCCGCGCCGCTGCGCGAGCATTTCGCGCAACTCGTCAAAATCCTTCACGTGTCTGCGCCGCACACTAAGTGGGTGCGCCCCCAAAATCTTCATGTGACGATGAAATTCATCGGCGAGGCCGGCGCCGCAAAACTCCCCGCGATTTGCAGCGCGCTTTCCACCGTGCGTTCCGAGCAGCCCATCGAGCTGCATTTTCGCGGCCTCGGATTTTTTCCCAGCGAACAATTCCCACGCGTCTTGTGGGCCGGCATGGCTGCTTCGCAGAATATGAGATTGCTCGCAGCGGATATGGATGACGCGCTCGAGAAAGCCGGTTTCCCACGCGAGCCCAAGCCCTTCACCCCGCATCTCACGCTAGCGCGCTTCCAGCCTCCGGGCATGCCGGCAAAGCTGCACGCCGCCTTCCAGGAATATGCCTCCCGCGATTTTGGCGCATTGCATACCAGGGAATTTCAGCTCATCGAGAGCAAGCTGAAACCCACTGGCGCGGAGTACACTACGCTGCAGTCGTTTTCTTTTGCGGCGGAGGCCTAGCGGCGGATGCGCACAATCTCCATCACTGCCTTTTTGCTTCCTCTTGCCGCTTATCTCCTTGGCTCGATTCCTTTCGGTTTGATCCTGGCGAAAGTTTTCCGCGGCACCGACGTTCGCAAGGAGGGCAGCGGGAATATCGGCGCGGCAAACGTCTCCCGCGTCGCTGGACCTCTCGCCGGAATTCTCACGCTGGTCTTCGATACCGCGAAGGGGGCCGCCGCGGTGTGGCTCGCTGGAAGCGCGACAAATCAAAGCGCCACATGGATGGTGATCGGCGCTTTGGCGGTGCTTGCTGGACACTGCTTCCCCGTATGGCTGAGGTTCAAAGGCGGCAAAGGAGTGGCCACCGCTCTTGGAGTGTTTCTTACCCTGTGCCCGCTTGCCGCAGTCAGCGCGCTGTTGCTTTTTCTTCTTTTCGTTGCGTATTGGCGCTATGTTTCGCTCGGCTCCATCGCGGCGGCCGCGGCCATGCCCTTGCTCATCTATTTTCTGTGGGCGCCGCATCATGCCCCGCCCCTCACGGTCAGCGGGGGAACGCTGTCCATCGCCCTGCTGGTCATTTACAAGCATGGCGCCAACCTTCAGCGCCTGGTCGAAGGCACTGAGCCGCGTTTTTCTTTCAGCAGGAAGAAGAGCGGCGCATGACGCGCATTGCCATTCTCGGCGGCGGAGGCTGGGGCACGGCGCTGGCGATCGTGCTTTCGCGCAGCCGCCAGCCCCACGAAATCTCGCTTTGGGTGCACGACGCCGGGCTCGCCGAAGCGATCCGCCGCGACCGCGAAAATAAGAAGTATCTTCCCGGGTCGAAATTGCCTGATAGTGTTCGCGTTCATCATGCAGTGGAAGCTGCGGTCGCCGGTGCGCAGACTATCCTCGGGGCCATGCCCTCGGCGCACGCTCGCGCCGTTTATGCTTCCGCGCTCCCCTTTCTTGCGCCCAGCATGAGCTTCGTCAGCGCCACGAAAGGCCTGGAGCCATCCACGCATCTGCGGATGAGCGAAGTGATCGCGCAGGTCATCTCGCCGAAATTTGCGCCGCGTATTGCCGTGATTTCCGGACCGTCGTTCGCCGCCGAGGCCGCTCGAGGCGAACCCACTGCTGTCGTGCTGGCCTCGCGGGATGCCGCGCTGGCCGCCGAGCTGCAGGAGGATTTCGCCGGCCCGGCCTTTCGCCTCTATACCAACGACGACGTTCTCGGCGTCGAACTCGCCGGCGCCATGAAGAACGTCATGGCCATTGCGGCGGGCGCTTGTCAGGGACTTGGCCTCGGCTCCAACGCCATCGCCGCGCTGATCACGCGCGGCCTGGCGGAAATGACGCGCCTCGCTGTGGCCCTCGGCGCGCGCCCAGAAACCCTCAGCGGCCTGGCTGGACTCGGGGATCTGGTGCTGACCTGCACCGGCGCTCTCAGCCGCAATCGCCACGTCGGTTATGAACTTGGCGCGGGGCGTACGTTGGACGAAGTCCTTTCGAAAATGACCATGGTCGCAGAAGGCGTGGGCACCACCGCAGCCCTGCTCGACCTCGCCCGGGAAGCGCGCATCGAAATGCCCATCACCGAGCAGGTTGACGCCATTCTTCACCGCGGCAAGTCCCCCAAAGACGCCATCCACGAAATCATGGTGCGCCCGCTGAAGCGCGAGTGAATGCAGTTTTCAGTCTTCAGTATTTAGTTCTTAGTTCTTGGTTGTTAGCCTGGAGAGATCGAGGCTTGATCTTTGGCCATCAATTCTTTGTCCTGTGTCATCTACTGGCGTTAAGCAGCCTGCAGGAACGGTTAAATCCAATTCCGGCAACCGATAAGCAACAACAGCTCATTGAGGACTGATCACTGACAACTGTCCACTTTTTCGGCCGGTAGTACTAAGGTCCCAGTTGCACTTGCGCCACGCCTGCCCCATGCCAGCGCCCTGCCCCGGGCTTCCTCGCCTAAACTAGGAGTTGCCACCATGGCCGAATCTTTCTCATCTTTGTGGATACGCTTGCGCACTGGACGAGTGCGCATTCTGTGGCTGGTACTGGGCGCGCTGCTGCTGCTCAGCGCGCTGCCCATCGGCTTGTATCACCGCCAGGTGCTGGAACTCAGCCAGGAAAAGCTGGTGGATACCGAGCGCGTGCAGCAGACCGATCTGACGCGATCCCTGGCGCAGGAAATTCAGTTTTTTGATTCCAACATGACCCAGCAGCTGGTCAGCGAGCGCCAGATCCTGGCCTTGACCGGGCTGATTGATAACGTCGAAGACCCTGTCTCCGAACCCAAGGTAAAGCGCCTGCTGGAAAATTTCGTGGACAGCAATCGCAACACCTTCATCTTTCTGACGGCGATTGGAAAGTCCGGCAAAGGAACCAGCGCCTCGCAGAGTAATTTCCGCGCCGAGCAGGATCCCTTTGTTGCAAAAGCTTTGCAGCGCGCCTTTGTCACCTGCGTCCAGTCGGTAAAATTTCGCAGCGATCCCATCGGACTGGCTCCGAACAATACGCCGGCTTTCATCATCGCCGTACCGCTGAAGGACGCGAATGACAACTTCACCGGCATGCTGGCCGCAGTGGTTTCGCTGGATCCGATCCTGCACCGCTTGCAGGACGCCAGCGTGCGCGGCCGGACGGTTTTCGTGATTGATAACTACGGCCATATCGTCGCGCATCCCGATACCAAGAACCCGGATTTTGTTCCTGGCGCGGATCTCAGCGGCACATCGCAGCTGGTTTCCCAGGTACGGGCTCTGCCGAAGGAGCTGCGCAATACCGAGACCATCCGCTTCGCCGAAAAGGGGAGTAAACACCCGGTCGAGATGGTCGGCACCTACAGCACTTTCCCGGAAGTGAACTGGGCGGTGATCGCGCAACGCAGCCTGGCTCAGGCGCGCGCCGACGCCGGCGTGGATGAGCTCAACCGCCAGGCGCTCGCTTTCGTCAGCGTGGTGGTGCTTGCCGCGGTTCTTCTCGGATACTTTTTCGCCGTCGGCATCAGCGGCCCGATCCGCGGACTGGCTGCTTCCACGCGCGCCATCAGCCGTGGTGAATTCCACCAGCGCTCGCAGGTGCGCGGCGCGTCGGAGATCAGCGAGCTGGCGGAAAACTTCAACCTCATGGCCAGCGACATCGAGGAGTACATCGAGCGTTTGAAAGAAGCCGCTGAGGAAAACCGTGAGCTCTTCATCGGCTCAATTCGCATGCTCGCCGCGGCCATCGACGAAAAGGATCCTTATACGCGGGGCCACTCCGGCCGTGTAGCCAAGTATTCGACGATCATCGCGCACGAGCTGGGCCTCTCCTCCGAAGAACTGGATAAGCTGCGCATCGCCGCGCTGCTGCACGACGTCGGGAAGATCGGTGTGGACGACCGGGTACTCAAGAAGCCCGGCTCGCTGACCCCGGAAGAGTTCGCCATCATGAAGACGCACACCGTGAAAGGGGCGAACATCATGCGTCCCGTTTCACAGCTCAAGGAGATGCTGCCGGGCATCGAGTTGCACCACGAGCATGTGGACGGCCGTGGATATCCCTACGGCCTATCGGGGCCGCAGATCCCGCTCATGGCCCGCATCATCGGCGTGGCGGATACACTGGACGCCATGACCACAAATCGTCCTTACCAATCCGCGATGGACCTCGATTACGCCATGGGACGCATCAAGGCGCTGGCCGGCTCCAAGTTTGATCCCGTCATCGTCACCGCCCTGGATTCCGCGGTTACCGCCGGCAAGCTCCGCCTCAGCGCCGTCGAAGTTCAGGTATAGATCCGCAGCTCTCACCCCCAAACCGCGTATTCTCAAGGCTAGTCCCGCTGACATTGTCATCCTGAGCGAAACGAAGGATCTCATCTGATCCACACCCCGGCACAAACATTTGGTTGAGATTCTTCGAGTTCGACTTCGTCGAACCCTCAGAATGACAGCACGACTCATGGTTTTTGGCGGAGACCAGAGAAATGAGATGGTGAGAAATTCAGCGTATCGCTCTTCTTTTTTCTGCACGGGTGGGGCAAGTCCCTCGTCGGCCACTTCCATGCGGCGTTCCCCTGCGCGGCTTCTGTTACAATTTTAGATAGTGGTGCAGCCACAGCGCTCAATCGTATGATTTCGCTCTTCGGCAAAAAAGACAAAGAAAAAGCTGAACCGTCGTTGCTCGACCGGCTGAAAGCCTCCGTCAGCAAGACGAAAGCGGCGCTCGCGGACACTGTTGACAACATTTTCCTCGGCGGCCGCAAGATCGATCCCGCGTTGCTCAAGGAGCTGGAGACCGCGCTGCTCTCCGCCGATCTGGGCGTCAAACCAACTCGTGAAATTCTGGACGCGGTGCGCGACAAAATGGAGCGCAACGCGCTCTCCGACGGCGCGCAGCTCAAAGCCGAGATTAAATCGCACATCGTGCGCATCTTGAACGCAGCCGAACCCTCGCAAGCGGGCACCACTGGTACTCTGGCCTCTCCGCCGATCGGCGGCGGCACGCGCGTCATTTTTATCGTGGGCGTCAACGGCGCCGGAAAAACCACCAGCATCGGGAAGCTCGCAAAGCGCCTGCGTCAGGAAGGCCGCAGCGTCGTTCTGTGCGCCGCGGACACCTTTCGCGCCGCCGCCACCGAGCAACTGGAGATCTGGGCGCAGCGCAACGGCATCGAAGTCATCAAACAGAAATCCGGCGCGGATCCCGCCGCGGTGGTCTACGACGCCGTGGCCGCCGCCAAAGCGCGCAATACGGACGTGGTTATCGTGGATACCGCCGGGCGCTTGCACACCAAATCGAATCTGATGGCGGAGCTGGAAAAGATGAAGCGTACCGCCGCAAAAGTCATCCCCGGCGCGCCACACGACGTGTTCCTGGTCCTCGACGCCACCACCGGGCAAAACGGCCTGGCCCAGGCTCGCGAATTCACTTCCACCGTCGGCGTCACCGGCATCATCCTCACCAAGCTCGATGGCACCGCCAAAGGCGGCATCGTCGTGGCCATCTCGCGCGAACTCGGTTTGCCCATTCGCTTCGTCGGTACCGGCGAGCAGATCAACGACCTGGTCCCATTCGACGCAGAAACCTACGCTAATTCCCTTTTCGATTAGCACCATGGACGCACACGCCAATCGCTTTATGGAACATGCGCTGGCCCTGGCCCGCAAGGGTAACGGGCTCGCTAGTCCGAATCCCATGGTCGGTTGCGTGATTGTGCGTGAAGGGCAGATTGTCGGCGAAGGATTTCATCAATACGAGTGGCGCGATCACGCGGAAATCGTCGCGCTGAAATCAGCCGGAGAAAAAGCCCGGGGCGCGACCCTTTACGTCACCCTTGAGCCCTGCAATCACACCGGGCGCACCGGCCCTTGTACCGAAGCCATCATCGCGGCGTGTGTTCAGCGCGTCGTCGCCGCCACGGAAGATCCCAATCCCATTACATCGGGCCGCGGCTTCGATCACCTGCGTGCCGCCGGAATCGAAGTATTCACCGGAGTGAAAGAAGAAGAAGCGCGCCGCCTGAACGAGGCATTCGCCTGCTGGATACGCACGAAAAAACCTTTTGTCACGCTCAAGTCCGCGTTAACGCTCGATGGCCAGCTCGCCCTGCCTAAACCGCGCAAGGGCAAGAAGGCTTCCTGGATTACGTCCGAAGAATCACGCGCCGAAGTTCAGCGAATGCGCCACGCGTCTGACGCATTGCTCACTGGGATCGGCACCATCCTCGCCGATGATCCCATGCTCACCGACCGCAGTGGTCTCCCGCGCCGCCGCAGATTGCTCCGCGTGGTGATGGATTCGAAGCTGCGCCTCTCGCCCAAAGCCCGTATCGTCAAGACCGCCCACGACGACCTATTGGTCTTCACGGCCGCGCCATTGAGTTCATCCAAAGCGCGCAGACTGCAAAACGCCGGCGTCGAACTCGTCCGCGCAAGAACTAGCCGGGGCCACATCGACCTCAACGACGTCCTGAAGGAACTCGGCCGCCGCGAACTCCTCAACGTCCTGCTCGAAGCCGGCCCCTCCCTCAACGGCGCCGCCCTCTCCGCCAAACTCGTCCACAAGCTGGTCCTCTTCTACGCACCCAAAATTGCTGGCGCGCCAACCGTTCCTTTCGCCCGCGCAACAAAATTTTCTCTCCCGCCCTTGCAAGATATCCGCAGTGAATCATTCGGCCCGGACTTCGCCGTCGAAGCGTATCTCTCTCCGTAGGACAGATCTTCCTGTCTGTCCCCTCGACCTTATCCATCGGCCGCGCATTCCCGCGCACACAAAAGACAACCATCGAGTTTTGCTGTTGCAAAGGTATAATCGGGACTCAACCAGCCTGCTTCTATTGCGAGCTGCGCGCTGGCACGAAAATCTGACCGGGCCTTTGGCCCCGCGAGAACCGCATGACCGACACCATTCAGAAATACAAAGACTACGTGATGACCGGCTTTCTAAAATCAGTCGCGCCCATCGTCATCGACAAAGCCAGCGGCGCCATCGTCACCGACAGTAACGGCCGCGAATATCTCGATTGCTTCGCCGGCATTTCCGTGGTCAACGCCGGCCACTGCAATCCGCAGGTCATCGCCGCCGCGAAAAAGCAGATGGAGAAGCTGGTGCACTGCTCGTCGTACCTCTATCACGTCAAACCCGTCGCGGATCTCGCCGAGAAAATCGCGCACATCACACCGGGCAATTTGAAGAAAACATTTTTTGGCAATGGCGGCGCGGAAGCCATCGAAGGCGCCATGAAGCTTGCGCGCTTGTACAGCGGCAAGCACGAATTTATCTCTCTCCACGGCAGCTTCCACGGCCGCAGTTGGGGCGCGCTCAGCATTACCGGAAATTACGCGCGCAAGAAGAAGGGCGGCCCGTACGCCGCGGGCGTTTCCTTCGCGCCCGCCCCCTACGCTTATCGCTCGCTCTGGGCGAACGATCCGGAGGAGTGCGCGCGCCAGTGTGCCCGGGCCATTGATGACATCGTGAAATTCGCCACCTCCAATGACGTCGCAGCCTTTGTCGCCGAGCCGGTCATGGGCGAAGGCGGCATCATCGTGCCGCCGTTCAACTACTTCAAGGAAGTGAAGAAAGTCCTCGACCATTACGGCATCCTCTTCATTGCGGATGAGGTGCAGTCCGGCTTCGGCCGCACCGGCAAAATGTTCGCCATCGAATATTACGGTGTTGAGCCGGACATTCTCGTTACCGCCAAAGGCATCGCGGACGGCTTTCCGCTCAGTGCCTTCACCACGCGCCCGGAAATCGCCGACGCCTACAAGCCGGGCGACCACCTCTCGACGTTTGGAGGCAACCCGGTTTCCTGTGCCGCGGCTCTCGCCAATATCGAGTTCATGGAAAAGGAAAACCTGCCCGCCCGAGCCATGGAAACCGGCAACTATGCCATGACTAAGCTGCGCGACCTGCAGAAAAGTAACTCTCTGATCGGCGAGGTGCGCGGCCTGGGATTGATGATCGGCGTCGAACTCGTCAAAGACGCGCAGAAAACTCCCGCCGCCACTGAAGCCGAAGCCATCCGCGACGCCTGCCTTAAGAGCGGCATGCTTGTCGGCGTCGGCGGGGTGAACGGCAATGTCGTCCGCTTCCAGCCGCCTCTGGTCATCACCAAACAGCAGATTGACCAGGCCATTGGCATCTTTACCGAAGCGCTGCGGTCTGTCGCGCAACCCGCGCACGCCACCGCGTGAGCAAATCCGCGAGCGGGAGCAGGGCCCCCGCTCCTCGCAAAGAGGGTGCATGGAGGAAATGCAGAGGAGGTGGCGGCGCGGCTTTTGGTCCCTGATCGCCACACAATTTCAAGGCGCGTTCAACGAAAACGGCCTCAAGTACCTCGTCATTTTCCTGATCATCGGCAATAACCTGTCCCCTGATGAAGAAGAAACCAAGGTTTTGCTCGTTGGTTCCCTCTTCGCCCTCCCTTTCATTCTTTTCTCCATGACCGGAGGATATTTTGCCGATCGTTATAGCAAGCGCACTGTAACGATCTGGACCAAAGTGTTTGAGATCGCGGTCATGCTTTTTGCCATCGCTGGATTCGCACTGCACAACCTGCCCATGTCCATGGGAGCGGTATTCCTGGCCAGCACGCAAGGAGCGCTCTTCGGCCCTTCCAAGTACGGACTTCTCCCGGAAATCCTGCCCGAAAAGCTGCTGTCCTGGGGCAATGGCGTGATCGAACTCGGCACCTTTCTGGCCATCATCTCCGGCAGCGTTATCGGAGGCCTGTTCTCGGACGCCTTTCAAGGACGCCAGCAGATTTCTGGACTCATCTTCCTGGCGTGCTCTGTCTTTGGACTGGCGACAAGCTTCGCCATCTCCAAAGTTCCGGCTGCGGATCCCGCCCAGCGTTTCCGCCCTAATTTCCTGGGTGAACTCTGGGACCAGGGAAAGCGAATCCGCGGCGACCGCGTTTTATGGCTTGCGATGGCGGGGAACACTTATTTCTTCTTTTTGGGCGCGCTTCTCCAGTTCGACATTGTCTTCTACGGCCGGGATTTGCTGCACGTCAGCGCAACGCGCGGCAGCTTCCTGCAAGCTGCCATTGCCATTGGTATTGGCCTGGGCAGCTTGGCCGCGGGCTATCTCTCGGGCGGCACGATCGAGTACGGACTCATCCCGCTGGGCGCCTTTGGGATGACGATATTCGGTTTCTTGTTGGCGGCACATGGTCTGTCCTTCGTTGCCGTTCTTGGGTTGCTTGCGGCGCTCGGCTTCACCGGCGGTTTCTTTATCGTGCCCATCAGCGCCCTCCTTCAACACCGCCCGGAGCAGCAGCATCGCGGCGGCGTCCTTGCCGCTGCAAACCTGCTTTCTTTTGTCGGAGTCTTCGCCGCTTCCGGCGCGTACTACCTTTGCAAGCATTACTTGCATCTCGGCCCGGCCGTGATTTTTTTCTGGGCTTCTTTCCTGACGCTGGCTGCTCTAGTTTATGTTCTCTTCCTGCTTCCCGACTCCTTGTTGCGTCTTCTGCTCTGGCTGGCCTCGCACACCCTCTATCGCATCGACCTGCAGGGCCAGGAAAATATTCCCGCCCGCGGTGGCGCTCTTCTCGTTCCCAATCATGCCTCCATGGCAGACGCCGTGCTCCTAATCGCCACCACCGACCGCCCCATTCGCTTCCTCATGTTCAAAGGCTCCTACGAACATTGGCTGGTCAAGCCATTCGCGAAAATCATGCACGTCATTCCCATCGCTTCCAATCAGGGCCCGCGCGAAATGATTCAATCGCTGCGTACCGCCACCGAAGCGCTCCGCGACGGTGAATTAGTCTGCATCTTCCCCGAAGGCGAGATGACGCGCATCGGCCAGATGCTTCCGTTCCGCCGCGGCATGGAGCGCATCGTGAAGGGCGTGGAAGTTCCCATCGTTCCGGTCTACATCGACGGCATCTGGGGTTCCATCTTCAGTTTTTCCGGCGGCCGCTTCCTGTGGAAGTTTCCCCGCCATGTTCCCTATCCCGTGCGCATCACCTACGGCAAAGCCCTTCCTTCCACCGCGACCTCCACCGAAGCCCGCCAGGCGGTACAGGAATTGGGCGTGGAGTCCTTCGCCCGCCGCAAATCCCACATGAAAACGCTCACGCGCTCCTTCATCCAGACGGCGCGCCGCCATCCCTTCCGCTTCGCCATGGCCGACGGCCGTACGCCACGCCTGAATTTCTTCGCCGCCCTCGTCAAATCGCTCTTCCTCGCGCGCCGCCTGCGCAAGCACTGGCGGGACCAGCCCATGGTTGGCCTGCTTCTTCCTCCATCTATTCCCGGCGCGCTCGTCAATTTCGCAGCGCTGCTCATGGGCAAAGTCCCCGTCAATCTCAACTACACTGCCTCCAGTGAGGCGCTAGCCTCTTGCGCGCAACAATGCGGCCTGAAAACGGTGGTCACGTTGCGCGCCTTTCTGGAAAAAGTTCACATCCAGCCGCCCGGCGAAATCCTGTACCTCGAAGACCTCGCCGAGAACCCCCGCTTGGGTGAGCGCCTGGCCGCCCTTTTCGCCGCCCTTTTTCTTCCCGCGCGCGGCATTGAAAAATTCGCGGGCGCGGCGCGCAAAACGCGGATCGATGACACCGCCACGGTCATCTTTTCCAGCGGTTCCACCGGCGATCCCAAGGGCGTCGTCCTCTCCCACTACAACATTGCCTCCAACGTCGAACAGCTTACCCAGGTCTTTCAACTGCATGGCCAGGACCGCATTCTCGGCATCCTTCCGTTTTTCCATTCCTTTGGATTCACCGGCACGCTTTGTCTTCCCGCCGCGGCCGGAATCGGCGTGGTGTTCCATCCCAACCCGCTGGAGGCCCGCGCCATCGGCGCGCTCGTCAATCGCCACCGCGTCACCATGCTTCTCGCCACTCCCACCTTCCTGAATTCCTACACCCGGCGTTGCGATGCAAAAGACTTCGGCAGCCTGCGCATCGTCATGGCTGGCGCGGAAAAATTGCCCGAGCGTGTCGCACTTGCCTTCGAGGATCACTTTGGCATCCGCCCGCTGGAGGCCTATGGCTGCACGGAATGCTCTCCCGCGGTGGCCGTCAACACCCTCGATTTTCGCGCCGCCGATTTTCGCCAGGTCGGCGCGAAGCGCGGCACCATCGGGCATCCCCTTCCCGGCGTCGGCGTGCGTATCATCCATACGGAAACTCGCGAACTGCTCCCCGTCAATGAAGCGGGCCTTCTTCTCGTTCGCGGCCCCAACGTCATGCAGGGCTACTTGAACCGCCCGGAGAAAACCGCCGAGGTCCTGGTCGATGGCTGGTACAACACCGGCGACATCGCCGCCGTCGACGAAGATGGTTTCATCCGCATCACCGACCGCCTCAGCCGCTTCAGCAAGATTGCCGGCGAAATGGTTCCGCACATTAAAGTTGAAGAAAAACTTCACGAATTACTCGAAGCCGACGGGCAGGTTCTTGCGGTCACCGCCATCCCCGACGAAAAGAAAGGCGAGCGGCTCATCGTGCTTCATACGCTTACGGAGGAGGCGCTCCGCGAATGCCTCGATCAGCTTGGCAAGAGCGATCTCCCCGCTCTCTGGAAGCCGCGCCCCGACCAGTTTCTCCGCATCGATCAGCTTCCTTATCTCGGCACCGGAAAACTCGATCTTCGCCGGCTTAAGGAGTTGGCGCTGGAGCGCTCTGCCCCTAATGAATAATCCCAGCCAATCTCCTTTCGCTTTGCGCAGGCTGGCGATTCGCGCTGCGCTTACCGTCCTGGTGCTGGGCTTGTGGTTCTGGACGCAGTCGCTCATTGCCGCCCGCCAGTTACCCGCTTCGGGAATTGGTGACGGCCTGCACCAGCTCACCGCGCCGCTCAACGCATACTTTCTTCAGAATGCTCTTGCGGCGAATATCCTGCTCATCTTCAGCTCCGCGCTTATCGATCTTTTGGCGGTCTTTCTGCTCACTAGCTGGCTATTCGGCCGCACGGTGCGGCCCTTCCTCGGACTCTTTATCCTTCTCGTGCTGCGCCAGGTCATGCAGGCGCTTTGCGCGCTGCCCGCGCCGCCTCATATGATTTGGCACAATCCCGGCTTCCCTTCTTTACTCGTCACCTATTCCGTCGCCAACGACTATTTCTTCTCCGGCCACACCGCCATCGCCGTTTTTGCCGCTTTGGAGCTGGCGAAGCGGAAGCGCGCCTGGCTGAGCGCCGCGGCCATCGCGGTCGTTCTTTTTGAAATTGCCACGGTACTGATCTTGCGCGCACACTACACCATGGACGTCTTCACGGGAATCGTCGCCGCTTTCTGGGTTTCCGCCTTGTGCGACCGCCTCGCGCCTTCCCTCGATCGCCGGCTCGCGCGCCACACCTCGGGCTGAACCTGCGGTATCCTAGGTAGGAGGCAACATATGCGCCCGCTTACTGCTTTGCTTATCGCTCTTCTTTCCTTTAGCTCATTGGCTTGGGCCCAGGACGAACACCACCACGCGCTTACGGCGGAGGAGGTCGGTTCCGTCCACTTCTTGAATTCCTGTTCGCAAGCTACCGCTGAGGATTTCAATCGCGCGGTCGCCCTGCTGCACTCCTTCCAGTACGAGCAGACGCGCCAGGCTTTCAGCGAAATCTCGCAAAAGGATCCGCAATGCGCGCTGGCGCAGTGGGGCGTGGCGATGTCGCATTATCACGGCCTGTGGGACAGCGGCGACATGGCCGCTGGCCGCGCGGCCCTGAAAAAAGCGCAGGAGATCGCTGCCGCTAGCGCGAAAACCAGCGCCCGCGAAAAGGCCTACATTGATGCCTTGGCGGAAGTTTACCGCGAGGACGGCAAGGACAAGACCTACCACGCCCAAGCCTTCGAACAGAAAATGGGCGCTCTGCAAGCCGCATATCCCGACGACAGCGAAGCGGCCATCTTCCACGCGCTCACGCTGGCCATCACCGCCCCCAAGACCGACAAAACTTTTGCTAACCAGCGGAGGTGCGGTGAGATTCTCGAACCTATTTTCCAGAAGCAGCCTCATCATCCCGGCATCGCTCACTACATCATTCATTGCTACGACAATCCCGTGCTCGCGGAACGCGGCCTGGGCGCCGCCCGCATGTACGCCAAGATCGCTCCGGCTTCCGCACACGCTAATCACATGCCTTCGCATCTTTTCACCCGCGTCGGCTCGTGGGACGAGTCCATCAGCTCCAACCTTAAGTCCCAGGAATTGGCCGCGGCCGCTGAGTCCACTTCCCGCAACGGCGAAGCGCGCGACCAGCGTCTCCATGCCATGGATTACTTGGAGTATGCCTATCTGCAGAGTGGCCGGACGAAACAGGCAAAGGGAGTGCTCGATGAAATGAACTCGTTGCCACCGGTTCCCGGACTCACGCTCACCGGCGGCTACGCCGATGCCGCCATCCCCGCGCGTTACGCCATCGAACTTGGAAACTGGGAGCAAGCCAGCGGGCTCAAAGCAAGAGATGAAAGCGTTCCCTGGGCGCAGGCCATCACCTGGGCCGCGATTGGCGTGGGCAGCGCTCGTGCTGGAAATCTGGATCGCGCCGCTCAAGCTGAAAAATCGCTCGCTGCTCTGCGCGATGCAACGTCGAAGCAGGCCAATATCTACTGGGCGAATCAGGTAGAAGTGCAACGGTTGGAAGTGGCCGGCTGGATTGCGGAGAAATCCGGCAAAGCGGCGGAGGCCATCGCGGCCATGCGCTCGGCAGCAGAACTCGAGGAGAGCATGGACAAGAGCCCTGCAACTCCGGGGGCGGTCACTCCCGCGCGAGAAATGTTGGCCGAATTACTCTACATCGAGAAGCACGCGGGGGAATCTCTGGCGGAGTATCAAGCGGTCCTCAAGGTCGCTCCCAAGCGGTTCAATGCCCTGTATGGCGCCGCGAACGCCGCGGAAGCTTCCGGAAATGCCGTGGCCGCCAGCGAATATTTTCATGAGTTGACGGCAGCGGCTTTTGGTGACGAACGCCCGGAACTCGTGACCGCGCGCAAGAAGATCGCCGCACCGGCGAAGATAACCGCATCCGCGCATCCCTGAGAATTATTTGCTGGCTATCTGCCGTACTCTATTCTTTGTTTTGCGCTAGTGCTTACCATCGATAAGCCACGAAGAGGAATGCGTGTTCACCGGAATCATCGAACATCTCGGCATCATCGAATCCCTGGAAGTACACAAGGGCGGCGGCCGCATCACCGTCGAGGCGCCGTCCATCGCGCCGAAACTTGCCATCTCCAACAGCATCGCCGTGAACGGCTGCTGCCTCACCGTTGTCTTTCTCGATAAACAGCGCTTCTCCGCCGACCTGTCCGGTGAAACCCTGCAAAAGTCATCGTTCCAGAAGCTCCGGCCCGGTGCGCGTGTGAATCTTGAACAGCCACTCACCGCCGGCAAGGAATTCGGCGGCCATTTCGTCCTCGGCCACGTGGACGCCATCGGCCGCGTCATACATCTCACGCGTGAAGGGGAGAGCTGGTGGCTCGGCATAGAGATTCCCGAGGAATTCGCGCGCTACATCATCCCGAAAGGATCCATCACCGTTGACGGCATCAGCCTCACCGTCGCTCGCTGGAAGAATCGCGTCGCGGAAGTCGCCGTCATCCCGTTCACCTATGAACACACCAATATCCGCGAGCGCCAACCCGGTGACGCGGTCAATCTCGAAGGCGATGTCCTGGGAAAATACGTCGAGCGCTATCTCGAAGGGCGCAAGGCGCAACCCGCTTCCTCAATTACCCTCTCTCGCCTCATCGAGGAAGGTTTTTAGCATGCCCGCGCTCTCCGGCGTGATCGAAACATCTCTCTACGTGGATGATCTCGATCGCTCCTCTCGTTTTTACGAAGAGGTGTTCGGCCTCAGACAAATGCATGGCGACGACCGCTTGCGCGCCTACGGCGTCGGTGAACGCAGCGTTTTGCTGCTATTCAAGCGTGGAGCATCGAATTGCGTCACGCAATTGGCGTTCGGCACCCTTGGTCCACACGACGGCAATGGACCACTCCATTTTGCGTTCTCAATTGCCGCTGACGAACTTGCCGGGTGGGAAGAACATTTGTCTCGACACAAAACCAAAATTGAGAATCGCATTCACTGGCCGCGCGGCGGCACCAGCTTGTACTTCCGCGATCCCGACAACAATCTTGTCGAGCTAGCCACGCCCGGCGTTTGGCCCATCTATTGAAGTGCGCCCCGGCTGATTCACACGGAATACTAGTCGCCAGCCGCGGCTTCGCGAGCCTTGGCCCGCGCTCCGCGCCAGTAAAGAGTAAGCCCAATCGCCAGCGCCCCGACGACCCATCCCAAGAGCCGTAACAAAAACGAGAGCCGGTCGGACGTTTCTCCTGGCGGAAAAACAGACAACACGATACAGAGCAAAGTGATCAGAAATGCGACTCCGCTGGCTATCCAGACACCAGGAATTCCGCCTGGTATCAACACGGCGTGTTCGTTCTCCGCGCGATCCTTCCGTCGTGCAAGTTTGATGGCCGCTGCGAACATGTACAGGAAGGGTATGAAATATAAGATGATCGCGGCGTCGATCAACTGCTGATAAGCATCTCGGGTGGACTGATTGATCTGGCTTAGTAGCAGCACCGCACCCGAAATTCCCGCTTGGACAAGGATTGAGATGTACGGTGTCTTCCAGCGCGAATGAATTTTGCCAAAGGCAGCGGGCAGGTAGCGGTCAATTCCCACCACGAAGGGAACGCGCGCAATTCCCGCCACGGTGCTCCCCACGCCACCTGCATTTCCCACCGAAACCAGCAAAGCAGCGAGGATGCCCAGGAATCCAACTTTAAGCGCAACCGATCCGAGCGCTATGGCGTGGAATACGCCGCTCTTTGGGTCCAGCTCTCCCGCAGGCACTAGCGAGAGAATCGCGAATGTCCCGACGATGTACATCATTGCGATCATCGCACCGGCGCCGAATACTGCCCGCGGCAGCGTCCGGCGAGGATCGCGCACCTCCTCACTCATCGCCGAAACCAATTCCAAACCAGTGAACGCGAAAGCAATCTGCGACCAGAAATTCACGGTATCCCAGTTCCAGCTCGGCATCATGTTGGACATCGTGAAGTGCGTCATCGATCCATGTTTGAAGTACACCAGCGCCGCGATTCCCACCAGCATCAGCAGCGGCAGGTAGGTCCCAACGCCCCCCGCATTCTGCAGCCACTTGCCGATATTCAGCCCGATGATGTTTAACCCAACTGCCACAAGCAATAGCCCGATTGAGACGAGCAGAAGAAAGGTCCGGTCCTGGGACAGTGCCGCCCCCTTTTCTCCCATCACATAGGCGCTCATCGAAGCGCTGGCGAGCAGCAAACCGGGAAAGTAGAAAATCGTGTACACCCAGTACGTCCAGCCGGCGACGAATCCATGGAAATCTCCAAAAGCTTCTTTGGCCCAAACGTACAAACCGCCCTCCTCCGGAAAGCGCGAGGACAATTCATTAATCACCAGCGCGCCGGGCACGAAGAAAAACACAGCGGCAAGGACCCACAAGCTGATCGATGACGTGCCATTATGTCCCGCGGCAGCGATCCAGCGCGGGCCTAGGACCGTGGCGATGTTAAAGAGCAGAACATCCCAAAAGCCCATTTCACGGCGAAGAAGTTTCTTTGGATCGGAAGAAATGTTTGCAGACGCGCTCACAAGGTCACGTCCAACGCAGGAATCAATTCATCCTGCATGCGAAAATTGTGCAGGAAGGGATCTTTGGAATTCTCAAACTCCGCCCACGGCCCAAAAAAGGTGACCTTGCCATCCTGCAAGAAAACGACGACGTCAGCCAGCCGCTTCGCCAGGTGCGTATCATGCGTCACCACGATCGACGTCTTGCGAAACGCCTCCTTCAGCCGGACGATCAGATCGCTCATGTGCCCTGCCATGATTGGATCCACCATCGTCGTCGGCTCGTCGTACAAAATTGCTTCTGGATTCTGCGCCAGCACCCGCGCAATGGCCACGGCGCGTCGCATGCCTGTGGACAGCTCGCCCGGCAATTTATCCAGCACATTTTCGACTTCCAGCATGCGCGCCAGCTTGGCCACATAAGCTTCCACATCTTCATCCGTCAATCCCGGCTGCCCTTCCAGGGGAAACGCGATGTTCTCGCCCACGGTCAGCGAATCGAACAGCGCACCGGACTGAAACACCATCGCCACTTTCCGCCGCACTTCTTCGAATTGTCTTTCGCTGAAATCGGTCACGTCCTCACCGTCGATCAGCACCCGGCCCGAGTCTGGTCTCAGAAATCCTAGAACATGTTTCAGCGCAACGGATTTTCCCACGCCGCTGCGTCCCATGATCACGCAGGTCTCGCCGCGCTTCACCGTGAAGTTCACTGCCTTTAGCACCGGGCGATCGTCAAACGCCTTCGAGACCTCGCAAAACTCGAAAAAGTTGACCGCCCGGTGTTCCGGTTCAAGTTTGACGGGCTCTTGAATGGTGATCGAGTCGCTCGTGAATCGCCCGATCTTCAGGATGTCGGTCACTCGCGCTCCTTCCCCAACACGCGGCTCGCCTCTTCGAAATCCGCCGCCGTGTTCATGTTCCAGAACAGCCGCCCTGCGCTATCAAACCGTTTCCAGTCGGCTTCGTCAAGTATTTCCGTTTTTACCTGTTTCAGCGCATCCGTTATTTTGCGCACGCCGCCCGCAAACTCCACGCGCAAGACGTCAGCCGCCTCTGTCCGGTAACACGCGCACAGCGGCTCGGGCCCATGCTTGGAACTTGGCAGTACCGCCTGCGCGCCGCTCTTGTGTGCGCGTTCCAAAAGAAACGCCAGCCACTCGGATGTCAAAAATGGCATGTCGCAGCTCACCACCAAATTCCATTCGCATGTAGCGTCGCTCGCCGCGGTCTCCAGCAATGCCGTTACGATTCCGCCCAGCGGTCCTTCGCCGGGCCACCGATCCGCTATGCAGCTCACACCAAACCGCGCGTATTTTTCCGGCGCAGCCACCAAAGCTAATTTCTTTGTGACGCTACCCAGCAAATCGCACATCCGCGCCACCATCGGTTTTCCGCCGATTTCTGCCAGCGCCTTGTCGCCCCCAAACCTCGTGCTCCCGCCGCCGGCCAGCACGTATCCCCGCACCTGTTGTATCGCTCCCATGGCTTCCTTGCCCTGCTCCTCACTCTTTCTCTGTGCCCTCTGTGACCGGCGCCTGCCCCGACCGGGTCGGGGTGTTTAAGGCTTTTTCATTATTCTTCCAGCGGTTCCCGCCCCGGCCTGCGTATTCCTAGCTCGCGCAGCTTCTCCTGCAAACTCTGCCGGTGCAATCCAATCGTCGCTGCTGTCCGCGAAACATTCCAGTGATGATCTGCCAGCTGTTTGATCAGGTAGGCCACTTCAAATTTTCGCTTGGCCTCGCGAAAATCGCGTTCGCTGAAACCATTCTCTTGCTGCTCGCCCGAGCACTTGCCTAATACCGTTTCGCCATTCACCACTTCTTCCGGCAAATCCTCGACGCCAATCTCTTCCCCGCGGCACAGCACCAGGCTCCGCTCCAGCGCATTTTTCAATTCACGCACATTCCCCGGCCAATCGTATCTCTCCAGCGCCGTCATGGCCTCTCGCTTCAGCACGCCGCTCCGTCCGAGCCGCGCGCCATGTATCTGCAGGAACGCCTCCGCCAGCACCGGAATATCTGCCTTATGCGAACGTAGCGGCGGCAGCTCGATGGTCACCACGCGCAGCCGGTAAAATAAATCCTCACGAAATTTTCCCGCGCGAATTTCCGCCGGCAGATTCCGGTGCGTCGCGCTAATCACCCGCACATCCACTGGAATCGATTGCGTCCCGCCCAGCCGCTCGATGGTGCGGTTTTCCAGCACCCGCAAGACTTTCGCCTGGGTCACTGGATTCATGTCGCCAATCTCATCCAGAAAAATCGTTCCGCCCGACGCCAGCTCAAACTTTCCCTTTTTTTGCTGGTTCGCCCCGGTGAACGCCCCGCGCTCGTAGCCAAACAGCTCGGACTCGATCAGCGTCTCCGGCAGCGCCGCGCAATTCACCGCCACATAAGCCTTCCCCGCGCGCGGCGACCGCGCATGAATCTCCTGCGCCAGCAGATCCTTCCCCGTTCCGCTCTCTCCCAGGACCAACACCGTCGAATCCGTCGGCGCCACACGATCCGCCATCTCAAAGGCTTTGCGCATCTCCGCAGTGCGCCCGATCATCTGGCCAAATTGCCCTTCCGTCGCCAGCCTCCGCAGCAGCGCATCATTCTCTTTCTCCAGCGTCGCTAGTTTCAGCAAATTCGCCACGCGCTGCCGCAGTTCTTCCAGCTCAAACCCTTTCACCAGATAATCCGCCGCGCCGAGTTGCAGCGCCGCCACCGCCATCTTCGCGGTGTCCAGAGCCGAAACCATCAGCACGGGGACTTCGCTGCCCTGTTCTCGCATCCACTTTAAGAATGAGATCCCATCTTCGCCGGGCATCACCACATCCAGCAGCACTAAATCTGGCTGCTCGCGCGGCAGCGCCTCGCGTGCCGCTGCTGCTGAATCCGCTTCCGCCACGCGATACTTTGATTCCAGCGCGCGCCGCAGCCCGTATCGCGCCGCCGGTTCGTCATCCACAATCAATATGGTCTTCATGCCATCCTCACAAGGACTCCTGTAGGGGCGGCCCTTGGGCCGCCCGCTTCAACGTCGCCGCAGCTTGCCAACAGGGCATGTCGCTCCCTGCAGCAAGCGGGCGGGGCAAGCCCCGCCCCTACATTTCAGAAGCTAGCGGCAACATCGCGCAGAATCGCGCTCCGCGTCCATCGCGCACTGGACTCTGCCACTCGAACTGCCCGCCGCATTCCGCCACACGCCTTGCGACGATCGCCAGGCCCAATCCTGTGCCCCTAGCCTTACTGGTAAAAAAGGGCTGCAAGATTTTTTCTCGCAACTCATCCGGAATTCCCGGACCGTCATCTTCCACCAGGATTTCGCATCCGCCGACTGCGACAATCACATTTACAGACACATGCCCGCCGCGCTGCGTCGCTTCCAGCGCATTCACCAGCAAATTCGAAACAATATCGCTGACCGCTTCCGCGCTGCCCGCAACTGCAATCTCCCGGCCTGGCTCACGAGCTTGCACATTTGAGCGCAGCTCGATGCCTCGCTGCTCCGCTTCGTGCCGCAGCACGCCAATCACCTCTTCCAAAACCGCGCGTGCGTCGCAGCTCGCCGCCGCGCCGCCCGGCCGCACCGCAGGCCGGCTGAATTGCAACAGTTGATTGAGTTTCGCCGAAAGCCGTCCAATCTCATCCAGCACCATCCTTGTTTCACCGCGCATCGATTCCGGCATCTCCGGATTTTCCATCTGTACTTGCAAAATGGTCTTTATCGATCCCAGTGGATTTTTCAAGTTGTGCGAAATGCTCGCCGCCATCTGTCCCACCAGAGCCAGCCTCTCCCGCTCCGCCAATTCCCGCTCCAGCTGCAGCTTCTCTTCGATCAAGCGGCACAAATCCAGAGCCCCCGGCAACTGCTCGCACAAAAACTCCAGCGCCGCCCGAGTCTCGCCAGAAATTGCCGCCCCATGTGGCTCCACGTGCAGGACTCCAACCGGTCCTCCGCCCTGCCGGAGAAGAAAATATTTCTCTGAAGACTGTTTCTCAATGCTGCGCTGGTCCTCGACGACTCCCAGCCGGAGGGCTGCCTGATCCGGATCGACGCGATGAAGCTCTGCCAAAGCAAACTCAAATTCCTCTTTGGTCCGGCGCTCAATGAAACGCACCAGCCCCTCGAGGTTTCCTTGCCTCGCCTCTTGCTGGATCTCCGCTGTCAGCCGCTGCACGCGGTCCATCTCCCGGTGCGCCGTTTCCTGCAGCCTTCGCCCCAGTACCCGCTGCATCGGCTCGATGAAAACCACCAACACAAATAGGAGGATCGACGCCGAAGCCTCCGGTGGCAGCACCGGCTCCAGCCATACACTCACTCGCCGCACCAGGCTCAAATACAGCAGCGCTAGGAATGTCGCCGAAACCGCGTACATGAGGTTTTTCTGCCGCCCGATCTGCAAAAAATTGAACCGCTGGACAAGATAGATCAGCGCTGCCGAAGGAGGAATCGCCAGCCACACAAGCGTGATGCTGAAGCCAGCGGAGAGCTCCGGCGACAGCGGCCCGCGGAAAACATGCAGATACGCAACCACCGCTGATCCAACGGTAAACAGCGCGGCGAGCCCGCTGTGGAACCTCCGTTGAGGTTCATCCGGAGCCCGCCACACAAAACGCACTTCCCAGCCCGCACTCACCAGCATTGCCAAGCCCAGCCATATCCCATAGCCGCGGCCAAGTGCATTCCCTGGAATCAAAAAATCAAAGCTTGGCATTGTCGCCAGCTGCGGGTACAGCCGCAGCGCGAGGTACACAACCGGCGCATATGCCGCGAGCAGCGCCACGCGTTTCAACGTGCGGCTCGGCAGCATTTCCCGCGTCTCGGCAAATTCCAGGTGCAAGTGAACTAGCAGTGGAGGTAGAAGGCATAACCCGGCGCATAACAGCGTAATGGCGAATATCTGAAGGAGTGCCGGAGGTTGCGCATAATAGATCTGCGCGTTCAGCGCAAGCAGCGATCCCCCGTAGAAAAAAAATAATGCCAGGCAGAGAAAGAAGAAGACGCGCTCAAAGTTGCGCTGTCGCCGGTAACCGAGGATCACCACCATCCAGAAAAGCTGCAACAGCGTTCCGGCGGTGTATCCGATCAGGCGTATGTAGACCAGCGAGCTCATGTACCTCCCTGCCGGGCGAATTCTACGCCCAACCAGAATGCACGACAAGAACCAAGTGTCATATTTTTCTTGCACCACCTAACCTACTGAAATTAATGGTATTATAAACACAACTGAGCCTGACGTGAAACGTTTATCCTGTCCGGGAAACCCTTGACATGTCGGGAGTTTCTGTTATATTAGCAGTCGACTAGGAGGAGTGCTAATTCCCCTTTTCCTCTTAGCCACGGTTCAAACCGCAAGTTCACCTAATGGAGGTTTTCCAAGATGGCAGTGAATCTGACCCCGCTCCACGACCGTGTAATCGTGAAGCGCATTGAAGAAAAAGAAAGCGTCAAGGGCGGCATCATCATCCCTGATTCCGCAAAAGAAAAGCAGCAGGAAGGCGAAGTGATCGCCGTGGGCCCCGGCAAACGCGAAAAGGGCGAACTTCATCCCCTGGACGTGAAAGTTGGCGACCGCGTTCTTTTCGGCAAGTATGGCGGCACGGAAATCAAGATCGAAGATGAAGAGCTGCTCATCCTTCGCGAAGAAGAAATTCTCGCCAAGCTGGGCGGCCGGGCCAAGGCCGCGGGCTCCAGGAAGTAGTTTCGATCTCTCGGATGTAGCTGCCGGGCTGTAACTCGGTTGTAGTGGCCAGTCTTTAGACCGGTGCCTTTTTCCAGTATTTCGCAGTTGTACGAAGAAACTCAGGAGGAAATACCAGTATGGCGAAGCAGATTGTAACGGGTGAAGCGTCCCGCCAGGCGATTTTGCGTGGTGTCAACGCTCTTGCCGACGCAGTGAAGATCACTCTCGGCCCCAAGGGCCGCAATGCGGTGATCGAAAAGAAGTTCGGCGCGCCGATCATCACCAAGGACGGCGTGACCGTGGCCAAGGAAATCGAACTGGCGGATCCGCTCGAGAACATGGGCGCGCAGATGGTTCGCGAAGTCGCTTCCAAAACCAGCGACGTTGCTGGTGACGGCACCACCACCGCGACCGTGCTCGCGCAAGCCATCTTCCGTGAAGGTGTCAAGACTGTCGCCGCAGGCGCCAGCCCCACCGCCCTCAAGCGCGGCATTGAACGCGCCGTCGAAGTCGCCGTGGAGGAAATCAAGAAGCTCCACCGGGACGTCAAGGGCGATATGATCGCCCAGGTTGGCACCATCTCCGCCAACAATGACAAGCAGATCGGCGGCATCATCGCCGAAGCCATGAAGAAGGTCGGCAAGGATGGCGTCATCACCGTCGAGGAATCCAAGACGATGGAGACGACTCTCGAAGTAGTCGAAGGCATGCAGTTTGACCGCGGCTATCTCTCCCCCTACTTCATCACCGATCCGGACCGCATGGAGTGCGTCCTCGAGGACGTCCGCATCCTCATCCACGAAAAGAAAATCAGCTCGATGAAGGACTTGCTGCCCCTGCTGGAGCAGACCGCGAAAATGGGCAAGCCCCTCTTGATCATCGCTGAGGACATCGAAGGCGAAGCGCTCGCCACCCTCGTCGTGAACAAGCTCCGCGGCACCCTCCAGTGCTCAGCGGTAAAGGCTCCTGGCTTTGGCGATCGCCGCAAGGCCATGCTTGAGGACATCGCGACCCTGACCGGCGGCAAGGCCGTAACCGAAGACCTCGGCATCAAGCTGGAGAACGTGAAGCTCGAAGACCTCGGCCGCGCCAAGAAGGTCACCATCGACAAGGACAACACCACCATCATCGAAGGCGGCGGCAAGTCCGCGGACATCGAAGGCCGTGTGAAGCAGA
>JBGOTL010000045.1:0-25349 GCA_041476465.1 Candidatus Acidiferrum sp.
AACCGCCGCGACCTTGATGCCGCTGCCCTCCAGCGCACGCAACGCCGTTTCCACAAAAGTGTGATACACGCATACCGCCGCCACCCTTATCCCCAGTTCTTCGATTCCGAGTTTTCTTTCGAGTTCCTGCTGGATCGGCTGCCGAGCCTTGGCGCACAAACGGCGCACACGCTCCTCGGTGTCATCACCGGACAGGGTGGTTAGATCCATGCAAGAGACGGCTCGCAACAGCCATGCCGTTTGCCACTCCTTCTTTACCGTGCGCCGCGTGACCAGGGTCTGCGCGCGGCGTTCCACCGCGCTGGTGTTGACGCGAATTTCCTTTATCCAATCGAGATCCAGCGGAACTCCGCGGTTTGTAAAAAGTTCGCACCCGCCCAGATGGGCGATCGCCTCATGCCCAGACAAGCGCTGGATTTCCGATAGTTGTTTACGCGGAGTTTCCGCCACGCTGTGCCGTCCGCCGTTGTTCACTGCACTGAAGCCTTTCCGGACAAATCTGGACTGGGCAGAGGCTTCGGGGCGCAACACTTTCCGTGGCGCTGCGCGCCGTTGCCTGGCGGCTTGGAGACTGCATTTTCTCCCAGCCTCAGAACCGCTAGTCTATCTATTTTCGGAGAGCATGGCACGCACTCTCTGTGCGGGCAGGACTTTGCCGCCGAGTGCCCTCGATCAGGTTTCCCACGGAGTCTACGGCTGCAAGCGCATGGCAGGATCGCCAAAGAGGATCCAGGAGCGCCGCACATCGCGGTCCGTGATCCCCGATTTTGCTTTTAAGATGAGCAGGCCTATTGGCTCTTTAGCATTCGCAGAAAAGTGCTGGAGAAGTGCCTGGTTCATTCCGGCCTGCGGCGAAGCATCCGTAAAGCCAGAAGACGCCCAGACAGCCACCGCGCCGCCCTGAGGCGCCAGCAGCAGAGACTCGGCAAGGCTCTGCGTGTAGACGTCCTGGAAGAAGCCATTCAGGCAGTCCATCAGCAGATAGACAGGGGTTCGGCCGCCATTGGTCAATCCCGCCGCAGACGAATTATCGAGCAAGTCGGCGAAGGACCATTGTTCCGTTGAACCGTGTCCTATGTAATTGACAAGCAAAGACCCCTGGCCAAGTTGCGAAAGAATCTGTTGCCGCACCGTGGCGGGGTCTTGTCCCTCGGCCACTATCTTTGTGACATGGAGATATGCGGGCAATTGGGCCGCGGCCAAGTTGCTTTCGGATGTAAAATCAACGCCAATATTTTGGTCCGCAATAAACAGGGCTTCGTGATTCCAGCTTCCTGCTTCGGCGCCCCGTTCGTAATTCACAATCTTCGAAACGACCAACGCTGCCTCTTCCGGTGTGCGGACGGGCAGCCTGCCAGTGGGGATGGTGGCAAATCCGGTCTCGCGGAAGTCCGTAAACCAATCATCGGAGGCGGTCTTAAAGGCCGCGGTTTCGATGATGCGCGTGGGCACAAAATCAAAATCGCCAAAGCCCAGATAGTTCCGTGGATCCAGCGAAGCGTCGCCCACGAAAAGAACTGCATGTGGATGCCTCCGCCACCGGGATGCCTGGCGCAGGAATGCGCGGATAGCGAACGGACTCCGCTCACCGTAATTGAAGTCGTCAAAAATCTGATCGATGGTCACCAGGGCCACGTCGTGTCCCTGTAATTCCCGGAACTTCACCAGCGGCGCAAGGCTGCCCACGAAATCCGGGTGCGCGATCATCACAATATCATCGTCATCACGCCACTGCGCCAGGGCGCTCGGCCGATGGAAGGAGAGGGCAGAGGGCGAAGAGACTTGATCGCCTGAAAATGCCAGGATGACTCTTGTTGCCACCCCCGACCCGGGCAAACTTAGCGTGACTCCGTAGCTCGCACCCTCCAGATGAACCGCGCCCTGCAGCTCGGTAATGGCGAGCGGGTCGGTCACATCAACGATGTGTATCTGTGGATTGCTGAAGCCGGCAATGTGTACCGTATCTCTGGAATTAACTTGTGCGCGCAACCAGTTTGAATCCGCAATATATTTGTGCGCATAGTGCAGCTCGATGGACTGCGCCAGGCTGACGTCGTTGTCCCCCTCCAAAGCAGTAAGCGTGACCGTGTTGGATCCGTCATGGAGAAGGCTCGGGTCAACAGGGAAACTGTTCTTCGCATTGGCCTGGCCGGAGAAATCCATTTCACCAAGAGCTGCGCCGTTGAACGAAACGGACACGCGGTGGGCTTGCTGCTCGGTAACTCCCTGCAGAATCACATCCAGCGCAATCGGAATGCCTGAGGTTGCGTCACTCTGCGAAACGGTTAGGTCTTGATCCACCGGCTCGCTGGTGACCGCCGCGCCGAAAAAGTTATCCGAGTTTTCCCCATTCAGCAGTGTCGCGAAATATGTGGTGCGATCTTCACGCACCACCGTGAAGGGAAAACTCTGTGGCACGGAGAGCGCCGAACCCGCCGCGGGGATGAGCGGAATCCGTTTGCCCATCCGGGAACCATGGATCAGCCAGTAGACGCGCAGGTCTGAATAGGGCGTGTCGATACCCGTTCCGTAGAATTCGATCTTGTCATTGGGACCGAGCGGGCCTCTCTGGCTACCCACGATTCGCATGGGCTGCTCGATGCCTTCCGCGAAAAGCTGGAGCATGCGCACATCCGCATTCGCGTCCAGTCCAGCGGCAACAAGTTCGGCTCTGGAAACGCTGTACCAACCCTCGCTGCGAACAGAAATCTTGACGGCCGGGACCTGTTCCAGTTGCGCGCGATACACTCCGGCATCGATCGCCTGCAGAACCGGGCGCGGGACGCTAAGCCTCGCCATCGGCTGCGTTGGAGCAAAAGCCAGCGACCGATTCAAATGCGTGAGAAGAGTCGCCTGCGAAACAGGCTTCGAGTCTTGCGCGGTGAAATCCACGCTGGCCGGGCCGTGCGTGGTCCGTGTGCCGTTCAGGTCGACATCCTCGAGCCAGTACGTTGCCGCAGCGGTACCGGCGGGATCGAGCCATTGATAGGTCTTTGCACCGTGTTGCGGGCGGCCACCGCGCAAAAATAGCGCTGAGCCTGCAATCAGCGACGGATTAATGCGGTGGCGTCCCTGGACATCTTCACGATAAATGTTGAAGCCAAGATTCCGCACCTCTTCTCGAGTGTGCCACTCAAGCACAACACCGCCAGCTGCGCGGGGCAGCGCGCGGAAGGAGGTCAACTCGACGGCTGTCGGCGCTTGAATCGTCGAAATGGCAGTCGATGAATTGTTGCTGGCATTCGGGTCATTGCTGGGGTTTGAGGTAACGGTTGCCGTATTGGACGATGTCGTGCCAGAGCTGAACGTGTTTGCGCTCACATTGATCGTGACGATCACCAGGCCGCCAACACCGATCGTGCCGATATTGCACGTCACCGTGCCAGCCGCTTGGACGCAGGCACCTTGTGTCGCGGACGACGAGACGTAGGTGACCTGGGCCGGAATTGGGTCGGTAACGATCACTCCCTTCGCTACCGCCGGGCCGTTGTTGGTCACCTGAAGGGTGTACGTGAGATTTGTGCTCTGATTGACCGGCTCGGGTGACGCCGTCTTCAAAATCGAGACATCTGCCTGAGTCGGTGAGGCCACCACCGTGTTTGCCGTAGCCGAATTGTTTGCCCCATTCGGATCGACGGTGACCGCGGAAATGTTCGGAACATTCGAAATCGTTGTGCCTGGCGCCGTCGCGGGATTTACCTTTACGACCAGGGGGAAATTGTAGCTGGTGCCAGAGGGAATGGAGGCGATCGTGCACGTAATGGTCCCTGTTCCCCCGACCGGCGGAATGGTCGCGCCACAATTCCAGCCCGCTGGTGTGACGAAGGAAACAAATGTCGTCCCGGCGGGAATCGTATCCGTAAAGGTTGCCGTGGTTGCGGCAGCCGGACCGTTATTGGTCGCCGCTTGGGTGTAGGTAATATTGTTGCCGGCGAGAACCGGATTAGGAGAAGCAGAACTTGCCATGCTCAGATCCGCTTGTCCTGCGGTCGCAACTAGGACACTCGCGGTAGAACTGCCGGCCGTCGGATTTGGATTCGGAATGGGCGATGACTCGGTCACCGTATTGTTGACGACCGTTCCAGAGGCAGTCGATGGATCCACCAAGATTGTGTATTTGAAGGTCACAGACGCCCCAGCTGCCAGCGAAGCGGCGCTACACGTCAAATCCGAGGCGCCTCCACCACCGCAAACCCACCCGCCGGGAATGGTGGTGACCGGACCAAATGTCGTCTTGCCCGCTATGGGAATCGCGTCGTAAATCGCGATAGGTGCCGCAGCGGCCGGGCCGTTATTCGTCAAGACCACCGTGTAGCTGATGCTGGATCCTGCCAGGACCGTTGTCGCCGCAGCGGTTTTCGTGATGGAAAGTTCCGCGCTGGTTGCAGACCCCACCACGTTGATGGCAATGGCTGTATTGTTTAGAAGATTCGGATCGGTGGTTCCGGACGTAACGTTGGCGACGTCCACGATTTGCGTGCCAAAGGTAGTGCCTGGGTTTACCTGCACTTGAACGGTAAAAGTTGCCGCAGCCGATCCCGCCGCAATCAGGGGATTAGCGCATGTGATTGTCCCGGTGGCTCCCACCGCCGGTGTGATGCATGCCCAACCCGGCGCTCCAACCACGGAGATGGATTGGAACGTGGTATTCGCGGGGATGGCTTCACTGAACGTCGCATTCACGGCATCCAGCGGTCCGCTGGTCGAAACCACTTGCGTATACGTAATGTTATTGGCCGGCTGCACGGAAATCGGCAAGCCGGAATTGGTAACCGAAAGATCGGCAGTCGCGCATTCCCCGCCCGGCTGCGTTCCCGGCGTCTGCGAAATCGTGACGCTGCTGGCGGATGTGCCGGCTCCTCCTGTCGTTGCACCGTAGGCATCCGTGACCGTGGTGGAAACTCCCGGGTTGCCACCCGTTACGCTCACGCTTGCTGGCGCTGCTGAAAGCAAGATCGCGCCGCCGCTGCCCCCGCCGCCCGGCCCGTGCCGATTCCCAGGAAACGCGCCAGGTGCCTGCGTACCCCAGGTGTTGCCACCCTTACCGCCGTTAGCCCGCACGGTAAGACCAGCAAGTCCGCCACTGTTGGTGAGAAGTCGAATCGATCCCCCGGCGCCTCCTCCTCCACCTCCGTCATTCGCAACGTTTAATGCGGTCTGCCCGTTCGCCGAAATAGTTCCCACGCCGGTTGCCGAGCCGGCATGGATGATAACGATGCCGCCGCCGTTCGCTCCGCTGCTGTTGATGCCTGCAGGATTGGCATTCGCGGGATCGGCCGTGCCATTGTTCGTCGTGCCCGCACCGCCGCCGCCGCCCATAACCAGTGCGCTAGTGGTGCTTGGAAAAGACGCACCACCAAAGCCGCCGACGATACCCGCGCTATTCCAGCCGAAACCTCCTTGGCCGCCAATTCCGCCATTTCCGCCCCCACCGCCGCCGCCATTCTGATCGTTTGCCACGGGATTTGCGTCTGTCGCGCCGCCGCCCGCATTGCCCGGTGCGCCGCGTGAATAGCTGCCGTTCGGCAATCCTTCAATAGTCGTGTCTGTGAGATTCGTCAGGGTACCATTCACGACGTATCGAGGCGTACCTGCGATTCCCTCACCCTTGGAACCGTTCGTTGCAACCGTCGCCAGTGTTACGTAATCCGTCGCGGCTCCCGCACCCCCAGCAAGCGACCGGCCCGCCCCGCCGCGGGAACCTTGTGCGTCGGCAGCAACAGTTCCACCCAAGGTAAGCTGTGACGCCACGTCCAGCGCCAGAACACCTCCCGTCGTTCCGTTCCAAGGCATTGCTGCCAGTGTGGAGCTCAACGTCGCGGACGTATATTGCGGGACGCGAATAACTTGAAATGTTCTTTGCCCCTGCGTGCCGGCAATGTAAGCAGCGCTGGTGTAAGTGTTCAGGAGTCCACCGGTCGGACCGGTGCCCAGAAACGTCAACGCTCCGCCTGTAATCGGTATGGCGTTCGTGGCAGTTACAAATTCAAAGTTTCCCGAATTGTTCAAGCTGGTCGAACCCGACCCGGGATCTCCCAGCAAACCGTCGCCGTAGGCGCCAGTATTCGTGAAGTTGATAGCCGCGTCTTGCGTCTGAATGATAAGAAGCAGGTCACCTGCGGCGATGGCCTTCTGTGCTCCGGCCGCCGCCACTGCCCCCAGGGTGACGGAAGTCGCACCCGCGGCGAGGGTACCCGCACTCGCTGGAGGATAATAGGCATTCACCACCCCGGTTAGCGCGCCGCCGGCGCCGTCGCGTCCCGGCGATGCACAAACAAGAGGCTGCACAACCGTTAGGACCGTCGCGCCGTTGTTGCCAGCGACAGGATCTAGCGTCGTGGAACTCACCGTGGCGGTGTTGGCCAGGGTCGTTGCAGTGGCTGGGGTCGTGACGGTAATCGTGACGGTAATGGTAGTTCCATTGGTAATTGCGCCGAACGTGCAGGTCACCGTGGCCGCACCCGCGCAGGAGCCCTGCGTGGTGGAAGACGATACGAAGGTCGTTCCGGCGGGGATGGTGTCTACCAACTTTCCGTCCACTGTATTGATCAACCCTAAATTCTGAACCTTCATGGAGTACGTCAGCGTTGAATTAACAAAGACAGGGGTCGGTAGAACCGTCATGGAAACGGAAAGATCCGCTTGCGCCGCATTTTCGACGAGGACAAAGGAAGTCGAAGCGTCGTTCGTTGCCACAGGGTCTGCCGTTGCGGAGGTCGTGTCCGTGGAGTTAAGGATGACGGTACCCGCTGCAACTCCGGCATTGACCCTCACGGTGATCGTAAACGTAGCGATCGAGCCGTTGGTGAACGTGCCGCCACCACCGGTGCGCGTCAAAATGATTTGTCCTGTTCCCCCGACAGCCGGCGCGGCGGTGGTGGTCCAGCCTGCCGGTGCAACGATCGACACAAAGGTCGTGTTCGGCGGCGTCTGTTGATAAACAACGGCGGTGGTGGCAGTGTTCGGTCCGTTGTTCGTCAGCGTCAGCGTGTAGGCAATATTGTTATTCGGCGCTATCACCAGCGGCGCAGCCACCTGCGTCAAGGAAAGATCCGCCTGCGCAGTCGCCGGCGAAGCATTCGTGAGCAAACCGAAAACGATCAGCATTCCAAAGAATGCCATAGCGGTGCTGAGTTGCCCGATCTTCCGGGCCGAAGCGAGCTTCAACCGGTGCAACAGCGCTTGCGAAGAATGCTGAAGCCGGGCGAGAGCGCCCGCCATTAAAGTCTGCTCCCCATTGCGTTCCGCTGCGATTATTTTCCCCAATACCTGGTGTGCAGGCCCATCATTTTCTTGTCCGGAATCTCCTCGCGTGATCACTTCCCCGCTGACCGCGTTCACATAAGCAACTCGGTGCACCCGCAATCCATCTTCACCGCGCGTCAAGACGATGTCGCCCCGCGATAGGTCTCCGGCAGCTACGCGAGCCACAATGACGGCATCATCAGCCAAGATATTCGGACGCATGCTTTCTCCACTCGTGCAGAAACGCACCTTCAGGCCGCGCCGCAGAATTTCGTCGCACAGGGCGGCGAACTGCCTGGAATTCCGCTGCTGGTATGTTTCACGCTGCTGCACGGCAAATAGCCTCCACGGCGCTCTCATCAGGCACAAATCGAAACACGGAACATGGAATATCCCGGGCAACACGGTCCAGAAAACTTAGCGTAAATTGCAGCCCTTCGGCGCAGTGACGCGGCACAAAAGTACGCGCGAACAGCTCCGCAGTCGCCTTGCCCGGCGCCAGGGAAACGCGCTCGTTCCGCGCGCCGTGCTCCAGCAAGTAAACTTGGCTCAATAACGAACAGTGGGGAGAGGAAATTCCGGCATCACCATGCCAGGGCGTTCCGTGCATCCAAATTCGCCCATCCTGCACGCGTAGGATGATGCGATCGTCGCTGAGAATGCGGACGCCCGGCCGGGCGCTCCAAAGCCGCGCTGTGGTGCTCTTCCCTGCTCCGGAATGCCCGAGAAAAAGATGCCCAAGCCCTGCCTCGTCCACAATTCCCACCGCATGTACTTCGACGCCTTCTCCGCGGGAAAGCCGGTGCATCATCAGCAGTTCATCCAGCGGATATTCCAACGGATAGACGGGTCGCGACGTATCAAAATAGCAGCGAGACAACAGCACCTTGCCCAGCTTGAACTCCCGGTCAAACCACGCTGCTTTGTACGGCGTCTTTCCCAGGAATGCCGTTGAAAAACTAAACTGGTATCCGTCCGGCTCACTGAACAGCGACCACAATCCCCCTGAGCTAAAAAGAGGCGGGCGCTGCGGGATCTCGATTGATTCCGTCCAGGCGACTTGGATGTTCACATCGCAAGTCTTTGTTTCCGTCGCGAATTCATGCAATCCGGGATCGAGAATCAGCCGCAGATCATTTCCGGCAGTCAGTCCGAACGAAATTCCGCCTACTCGATAGGCTATGGAAGGACCAGGTAGACTATCCCCTAGAGTGGAATTTGTTGCTGTCAGGAGCGCGGTAGAGTGTAAGGCCATGTGGTTGCTGCCCTCACGATCCAAGGGTGCGGCAGGCGAGCGAGCGGCACGATGCCGCCACCGGTCCTGCGGAGCCGGCGATCTTGCAGTGACCCAGCACCGCCTCTTCCGGCCGTAAGCTGACGCGGATCACTTTGGGAGCTTCGTAAGAGTCCTTCGACTTCTTTTCGAGCTCTTTCTTGTCGTTCTGGTCGTTCATATTTGCAATGTCTTTCACGAGTGAGACACCGCGCAAGAGCTACATCCACCCGTGCTGCATCCTCCCCCTGAGGACTGCACCACGTTCAAAGCGGGTATCAGATTTGACTTGGGGGCCCACAACTCAGGATTTGTCTTCTGCTTTGCGATGCGCGCGGCCGATGCCATCAAATCGTCGTGATGTGTGCCACCCTCGCAGCACCAACAGTCACCGTGCTCCGGCACTTGAACACCAAGTGCATACGCGCGGAGATGCGCTACCTGGCAAAGAAACTCCACAGGCGATTCGGGGTCGCCATTCTCGAGCTCACCGTTGGCGGGGCACATGCCACAGAGCGACTGGATCCGGCAGCGGTCGCAAATCGTTTCCTTGCGCGCTCGCGGCTGCATGCGAATTTCCTGCAGTCTCCCATCCCAGCCTTCCTGAAAGCTTCCATCCCGGATGCCATAGCCTTGCTGATGCGAAATCACGCAGATGCTCATCTCCCCATACGGATCTACGGCGCAGCCACTCATTCCCCCGCCGCAAAAATACCTGTGGCCCTCTCCCTCTTTCGCGCTGACCGTTGCCGCCAGATCCTCCTGCACCAGTCTCCGGTAATCTCCTTTTCGCTTGGCATCCACGTATTCCAGACTCACCACTTCCTCGGGCGAGAGCCTGACCGCGAGAGGGCTTTGCGAGCAATCCACCCGCGGGTTGATCAGCGGATCGAACTTGAATTCCACGCCGAGATCTTCCGCAAATTTCTTCATGGCATAGACTTCGTGCTGGTTGATCGTGGTCGGCACGGTCTTCAGCTTCAGGGGCAGATTGCGCTCCAGCAGCAGGTGAACCCCTCTCATGCAGCGATCGTAGGAGCCGGGAATCTGCGTCAGCGCCTCGTAGGTTTCCCGCGTGGCGCCATACAGTGTGATCTCGATGGCGAACGGGCGATATTCCACAAGGTAGTCCGCAATCTTCGGCGTGATCATCGTCCCGTTGGTGAAGAGCGTGACCAGAAAACCGCGCTTCTTGGCTTCCGTATAAATTTCCAGAAAATCCTTGCGCGCGAAAATCTCTCCGCCGGTGTACAGGATCCACAGGCACCCTGCCGCAACGAGTTCATCCAGCAGGCCGCAATGTTCTTCCAACGTGAGCTCTCGTGCGCGCGCCTCGTGATCCGCCATCGAAAGATTGTTGTAGCAATGCTGGCATTCCAGCGGACACCGCCGCGTCACTTCAATGGACACCTCCACCGGGGCGCGCTTCCCCAGGTAGCGCTGGTGCACCAGTCCACTGAATTCTCCGTATGCTGCCGTTTGCACGCTTCGTCCTTGGTTCTTTTCCTGTTGCTAACTGCCCGTACCAGATACTCTGCTCAGCCCTCGCCGCCTCTCAGGCCAGGCGAATCAAGCCGGCATCGAGAAGCTCCAACAGAAAACTCCGTACGTCGCCAAACGCCTGTTTCTGGCTGACTTCATAATTCTGGCTGACCCACTTCGCCAGGTTTTCCGCTGTACGGGTCTCCGACAATAACCGCCACAATTCAGTACCTAGTTCGTTGAAGGTATAAACAGAATCCAGATCGCCAACACCTCGGCAAATCGGGACCACGATCGTCTCGCCAGCAATTTCGCGAGAAACAACCGCAGTACTCTGGACACACTCAGCTTGCCCGTCTAGAATCCTCGGGTGTGCCACCGTTTGGTTGTCTGAAAACACATGTTCCTTGCCCATGGAGTTAGTCTTCCTGAGGAAGAAACAGATGTCACTAGCCTATAAGTACGGGTGTTTCACTTCAGTACTGGCTTAGGTACCTGTGTTCCCTAGCGGTACACTTCCCCTAAACCTAACCATTTCTTGCTTCTATTGGGGGTGACAAGATGCGCGGACCAAAATAGTCCGATTTCGCAATCCTTGGCGGAGGTGGAATTGCACAGGCTATCGGAAGCATTTCGATAAACGTTCTGGCACAGAGGCCCGCCGGTTCCTGCAAGTCACCGGGGAGTTGCGGAACAGGGGAACCCTACCCCAGGTTTTTAGGCTGGGCTTCTCTTCAGGCACGAAGATTGCATTGGGATAAAGGGGAGTGGTGGTCCGCGCAGGCCCTGCTTCAAGCTTTTGGGGTAGCGGCTGGAACCTGGAGGCAACGCTGGGCTAAACTTTCAAAATAGCGCGCCCGTAGCTCGGTTGGATAGAGCGTCTGGCTACGAACCAACTTGGCAAAAACTATAAGCTGTTTTTCTGGCGTCGCTTACGGGCAAACTCGTTCGCTAATGGCCTTCTGAATTGTACCGATGATGTACCGAAATACCGCAGCTCGGAACTGTGAGCGAACAGAAGATTCCAGACCGTATAGCATTCGATGTAGAACTCGCTCTCCGGATGATGTCTATGCAGGCTGCGTCGTCCGCGACATCAAGAGCTTCTCCGCATTGGTGCTATAAACCTTTTGCAGTACCGCGTCCGGTAGTCCGAATCCGTTTAGACTCCAGTGGTAGTCAAATTGCTCGATCTCGTAGAAGTGCTCATCCAATGTTTCGAGAATCCTGAAGGTGATTTGGTACATGGGTTTTTCAAATCCCATGTCAGTGCCGTACAGTAAACGATCTTTGTACTTCGCATAAAAATTCGATGCAAAGCGGGGAATCGGGGCCGTTTCTGCGTAGCGAGCAGAGATATCGGCGTATAGGTTGGGGTGCCTTTCAAGAACATGCCCCAAGCGCGCCAAGTCATAGTCGAGATTGGCGAAGTGGCACGCGATAAAGATAGTAGCGGAGTGCTTTTTTACCGTGCGTTCCAGAATATCGATCATGCCGGAATGGCCTACGATATTTGGCTGATTGTCCAGCCGCCATGCAAACGCATTCATCAGACCGTCATTCGTATTGTCCATTTTTTCATACATCCAGATGGGATCCGCGACATGAATATTCACTGGCATGCCGAGCTGACCGCATCTTTCAAATAACGGATCCATGCGGGCGTCGTCCGGATGCATCCCAAATGGTTTTACTTTGTCTGAGCCCAACCCTTTCCCTTTGTCATGAAGTTCACCTACTCCACGCGCTCCTGCTTGATGGCACCTCTCTAGTTCCCGAACTGCTCGAGACCCAAATTCTGACTGATCATGACTCGTGTAATCGAAGCCGCACCAGAGTTCGAAACGTTCGGGATGTTGCGAGTACTTCAGGTAAATATCGTCGAACTCCTTGCCGGTTGCTCCCGTGAGAATAATGGTTTTCTTAACTCCTACCTCATCCATGTTTCTTACCCACTGGGTAATCTCTTCTGGCGTCTTTGCGTAAGGATGAGAATGCATGTCAATGATGGGAAATTTGGCCTTGGCAACTTCCGTCACCGGAACCTTGTAAAGCGATTTGGGCCGGTAATCCTTCAGCAGGATTTTCTCGGCAGAATCCTGCTGCCCTCCTTCCTGAACGTCCGGGGAATCGGGCTGCGCCTCCGGGCTATTGGAAATATAAGCAATGGCTCGTGCCGAGGTTACGCCGAGACCCAATCCAGTCGCGCCAACCGACCTCAAGAACAAACGTCGCTTCATATGCTCTCCTTTTTACTTCCAACTCGCTTGTGCAGCTTTCCGTTTTTTTCAACTGCTGGTCAGTCTCAAACGCCAACTGTAGCATCCTTCCCACGACCACTTTTCCTCACGATCGCAGGTTGCGCTTCAGGGTCAGCGACCCATCTGAATTTAATTTCTGCTGGCACGCCCACTGCACCGGGTGAAGAATGCCTTTTACTTCAAGCTCAGCCTTTAGCCTCAGACCTTCCCAATTCGTTCCCTCAGGCAGCATAAACATTGCCTGGCGAACACCGCTGGGTTTAGGGTATCCGGGATCGAGGCAACCGCTTGCGAGCACGTTGCCATTATTGCCCGACACCGTGAGCCGGAGAACCCCGGGAATTCCGGCAACGCCATTATTTACAAGACCAACCACCAATCCAGGCGCTCCCGCTCTATTGAAACTCCATATAAACGAGGGACGCACGCGGTACCCAATCTTCCGCGCGATTTCTTCAATTGGCTGTGGGTACTTGTCATAGTAGCTCTGTATATGGCTGGCGGATTCGTTGTGCCAATTCCACAGTGAACAGTAGTTCGCGCCAACATCTGCCACATGCGAGAAGATTTTCTCGTTATAAGTGATGTGATCGTCGTCAAGTCTCAAGCGGGTCTCTTCACCTGTGGTTATGCCAACTTCGCAAATTGCGGCAATCCATGGTGGACGATTACTCAGTGCCTCAATCTGCGTGTTCTCGATGAAGATGGTATCCGTGCGGATCCAGTTGTGACTGCGCACCGTTCGGTCCAGGAGGTCGGAGTTGCCAACGGAACTGAAGTCCGGTTGCGTATTCGTAACCAAAGGGGTTTTAGTCCATATGGCAAGCTGCGTCTCTAACATCTTTTCCCAGGTATGTTCGGCTACCACGTTGTTCGGGAACGGATGGCCTTCATAGGGCCAGGTATGTCCTTCCCCCCAAAAGCCGTACATCATGGTGTCCGTGTACTCGACCTGCGAATTGCCATTTAGTTCTGCGGCTAGTAACTCGTTCAATTCACGAAAGGCCGCCTGATAGGCGGGATGATCGTACCGGGGCATCCAGTGTTCCTTCTTATAACGCGTCTGTGAAGGGTTGCCTTTCCATTCACCTTTGAGCTTTACATGCGGAACTTTCTCGATCAGGAACTCCGGCATTCCTGGTTCCGCTACATCAGGATTCTCGAGCATGATGCGGAATCCGATCTGTTTGTTATAGCGCTTGCCCAATTCAAAAGTGATCTTCCACCAGTCCGGAAACTCCAGCCGCCCGGGACTTTTCTGCACGTTTCGCCAATCCGGGCGAATGTAAATCTTCTGCGCAAAGGGGAGCTTCACCAGATCTTCCAGGGATTTCTCTAGAGTTTCACCCGCAAGCCGTGGCGGGCCGGTATCCCCGGAGACGTACACAGTCAGTCCCATTCCATAATTTCGAACGATGTCTTTCGACGGTGTGGTCACCATCACGACATCACTCTCTGGGACTACTGCATCAGGCGTGTACTGCGTAAAGGGTCCCTGGTACAGGCGATCCTTCACCTCAGGGCCATTTCCCCAATCGTACTTTTCCCAGTTGTGCTCGGGAACGTAGCCACGCGCGGCGCCGCAGGAGAGCCCGGTTATCACTCCGGCAGCGCCGCCCACTTTCAAAAACCCTCGTCGGTCCATCGCAAGTCCTCCTGCCTTAGATTGAGTCTGATCCCATCCGTCAATATCCAGCGCCATGAGAATAGAAGATATTCGAAACAAAACGAAGATAAATGTTCGAGCCGTCCATACTGCGTCTTAGGGTATACTTTTCTGGCTTTCGGAAGAATCCTTGATTGGAATTCAGCCTTCCGATGGAACAAGAGGTAAAGGATGAAACTCATTTTCAAACATCTCTTTATTGCCGCCCTCTCACTGCTATTGCTTCCGCTGCGCAGCGAAGCTTTTTTTCTGCGGAACGTCCCGAATATCGGCGATCAGGCGGCAATGGCCCGGCCCGTTCCAGCCAAACCCAAAAATACAATTTCGCGTGGTAAGCCGCAAATACAAAGTTCACGTCTTCGTGTGGAGTTTGACCGGAATCTGCGCAGCCGCGTCGTCAGCCGCGTGGGCGACAAGGAGATTGTGCTGGGTCCCTTCACCCCCTCTGAAACGGCGCGTGGAGCGAGTCGTGAATGGAAGCTATTCTCGCTAACCGCACAAAAACGTGAGCACATCAGTGATTCCTTCGGCGCGGGCGAACGCCTCACTCTCACGGGAAGTTCCGATTCCTTGAATAAAACCGTCGAGGTAACCATTTACGACAATTTCCCTGCTATGGCGGTATTTCAAGTTGCTTATACCAATGCCTCCCATTCAGAGCTTCGTTTGTTAGGCTGGAGCAATAACTCTTACCAAATTGAGGCGGCCAATACGTCTTCTCTCCCCGCTTTCTGGTCGTATCAGAGCGGCTCTTATGAGGCGCGGCCGAATTGGGTTCTCCTTCTTAAGCCCGGCTTTCAGCAAGAGAACTATATGGGAATGAATGCGACTGATTATGGCGGAGGCACTCCCATCGTGGACGTCTGGCGCAGAGAGGCAGGACTTGCCGTTGGTCACATTGAGCGGCATCCCAAGCTGGTCTCACTTCCCGTGAGTATGCCCGACGCGCGCTACGCCTTGCTATCGGTGCGCTCCAACCAAGAGTTGACAATTCCACCTGGTGAGACCGTCCATACACTGCGTACATTCGTTGCCGTTCATCAGGGCGACTATTTTCAGACCCTGGCCGACTACCGTCGATTGATGAGCAAGCAAGGTTTTCAAATGGCATCCGCTCCGGATAGCGCTTTTGGCGCTATTTGGTGTGCTTGGGGTTACGGACGCAACGTCCAGTTGAAGCAAGTTTACGGAACACTGCCCACCGTGAAAGACATGGGTTTTACGTGGGTCACGTTGGATGACGGCTGGCAGAACAACTATGGGGATTGGAACTTGGATCCAAAGAAATTTGTGAATGGCGATGCGGACATGAAGGACCTGGTCGATCACATACATAAGGAAGGATTTCAAGCCCAGTTATGGTGGTCGCCCTTAATGGCGGTACCTGATTCAAAGCTATTGAAAGAACATCCCGAGTTGGTACTGAAAAATCGCGATGGCTCCCATCAAAAAGTCTCTTATTGGGACTCCGATTATCTCTGCCCCGCTGATCCTCAGGTCGTCGAGTACCACAAAGCGCTCGTTCGCAAAATGCTGGGGGAATGGGGTTACGACGGCTTAAAACTAGATGGCCAGCATATGAACGCCGTTCCGCCTTGCTATAATCCGGCGCATCATCATAAACGTCCGGAAGATTCCGTGGAGGCGCTGCCGGAATTTTTCCGCCAACTGTATGAAACAGCTAAGAGCGTCAAACCCGACGCACTGGTCGAATTCTGCCCCTGCGGAACGGCCTACTCCTTCTTCACTATGCCGCACTTCAACATGTCCGTAGCCTCGGATCCTCGGGGATCCTTCCAAGTGCGCTCGAAAGGAAAAACGCTCAAGGCGCTCATCGGCGACAATGTTCCTTACTTTGGCGATCACGTGGAACTCAGCGATGAGCATGACGATTTCGCCTCCACGATCGGTGTGGGGGGGGTTGTAGGTACGCAGTTTGTACTTCCAGAATTGGCCACTAAGCGTAGCAGATCCGACCTAACGCCGGAACGGAAGAAGTTATTCGAGAAATGGCTGCGGATTTATCGCGACAAAATGCTCTCCAGAGGCCAGTATCTCGGTGGACTCTACGACATCGGGTTTGATCTTCCGGAGGCCCATGTCATTCGGAAAGACAACAAGATGTACTACGCCTTCTTTGCCAAGCAGTGGAAAGGGGAAGTTCAATTGCGCGGTCTCGAGGATCGTAGTTACCGAATCATGAATTATGTTGATGGCGCAGATATGGGCGTCGCGCATGGGCCCATCATCAATCTTCCCGCGGAATTCGAAAAACATTTGCTGCTCGAAGTCCGGCCAGAATGACCGATCGATTGGGCAGCACGGCCGCCCAGCAGAAGTTGCGCAGCCTGCAAGTAAATCGTGACGTTCCTGCAGAAGCCTAAACGCCATGTGACCGTGCTGGATAGCCTCCGCGCCCGCGCACCCCTTAAGCGCCGCGTTCTGCTCTTGACATCGCAACCAATAGTAAGTAAAAGCAAGGAAGCGAAAGTAGTCGTAACCGCACGCTTCCAGACCCTTTGCGTTGCGGTTCAGGAGGTGTGGTATGCAATCCAATTTTCGGAAGTCTCTCGTTCTTGGCGCGGCCTTCCTGTTTTTCTACATCGCCGCCTCGCCAGCGCTTCACGCGCAGTCCACATACACGGGGCAGCTCACGGGGGTGGTTACCGACAGTTCAGAGGGCGTGATTGTGAACGCCAAGGTGGTTCTCACCGATGAAGCGACGAATGTTCCCACGAACGAGACCACGAACTCGAGGGGCATTTACGTTTTTACCAACGTCCGGCCGGCTACCTATACCATTCGTGTCGATGCGACCAACTTTGGGCCTCAGGAGAAAAAGGGAGTGGTGATGGCGGTTGCGCAGCAGGCCACGATTAACTTTACCCTTTCGGTGGCCACGGCCACGACGACCATGGTGGTGACGGAGCAACTCCCGCTGCTCGATACCGGCAACGCTACGCTCGGCACTGACGTTACGAATGAATACATCCACGAGATTCCGCTTGTCAACCACAGCATGTTCGGGCTGGTGTTCCTGGCTGGCGGCGTGACCGAAACGACCGGTTCGGGCATTAATGATTCGTATCCCTCGGGAACAAACTTCGTTTCCAACGGGCAGCGCAACTCCACGGCGGAAGTGCGGCTCGATGGCGCGCCGACGAGCGCTCCGGAGCAGGGCGAAGGCGGCAATACCAACGTCTACTATCAACCGTCGACCGAGGCCATTCAGGAGTTCAAGGTTGAGAACAACAGTTTTTCCGCGGAATACGGCAATAACGGCGGCACGGTCCTGAACTTTGTGATGAAGGAAGGCGGCAACAAATTCCACGGCAGCGGCTGGTGGTTCGGGCAGAGGTCGGCGCTGAATGCCAACAGCTTTTTTGCAAATGCAAACAATGTGCCTAAAGCGGATTCGTTGCTAGATCAGTATGGTTTTTCCCTTGGCGGCCCAATCAAGAAGGAAAAAACATTCTTCTTTGTGGATTTGGAAAAGGCGAGGTCGAACAGCGCCGGTATCGAGAGCGGTACCGTGCCCTCGAATGCGGAACGCACCGGCGATTTTTCCAATGCGCCAGAAAAGATCTATAATCCCTTCCAATGTCAAGATGCGCTGGGAAATCCAGTCACCTGCACTGCCAACACTCCCAATCGGACTCTATTTCCAAACAAGCAGATCCCTTCCAATTTGTTCGATCCAATCGGTTTGGCGCTTCTTACAGCCTATCCTCTGCCGACCGTTGCCGATGGTGTTAATCCCAACGACATTGACAATTACTTTGCAACTTTGCTGTCGCATTCAACGAGCCGGCAATTCGACATCAAGGTGGATCACCACTTCAACGAGAAGAGGCATATTTCAGTTCGTTACAGCAATTTATATGCGCCGTCTACGACTCCGTTTCTCATCGATGGCGGCTCGGTGGATACCACTTATGTACACAACGTAGGGATTGAGTACAATTGGGCCCTGACGCCAACCACAATCTGGACAAGCCACTTTTTTCTGGATCGTGTACGAGAACCGGTAACTTCCATCATACCTACGCTGCAAAGCGTCGGTTTTGACGCCACGGATCCCATCAAGGCTCTCGAGAGTGCAAATGGATTCAGCCGCATGCCTACGATTAACATCAACGGTAGCGACGACGAGATTTCGATGTATACGGAATGCTGCAACGACACCAATTTCGCTCACACGCTGTACAGTTACTCGTCCGCGGTTTCCTTTGTGCGGGGCGCACATACCCTCAAGACGGGATTCGAGCAGCGTCAGTTCTTTAACAACTTTTATCAGCCACAAAATCCGACGGGCATTTTCAATTTTTCACAGACATTGACGGCGCAGAATCCGGACGATGTGAATAATGGAAATCCGTTTGCCAGCCTGCTTTTAGGCTATGGAGATGCGAACTCCGGCTCGATGCTGATTATGCCCTCCGTTGCCAATAAATCCCTGGATACGGCGTTCTACGTTCAGGACGATTGGAAGATCACTTCGCGGCTAACGATTAATCTCGGTCTGCGGTACGAATGGAGCACGCCCTACAGCGAGCGTAACAACTTACAACAATACAACGATTTCACCGCCGATACCGGGCAGTCTGTGATGCTTCCATTGAACCTGGCAGACTCGACGCAGTTGACTTCCGTGGAATTGAAAGGGACTTCGCTTTTTCCCGGCCAGGGCGGCCTCGGGCGGCATCTTCCGGTGGACCGCAACAATCTCGCGCCTCGGTTGGGGTTCGCATGGTCGATGGACCAGAAGACGGTAATCCGGGGTGGCGCGGGTATCTACTTTGGCTTAAGCCCGGCAACCAACTTCCAGAGTGCCGGACCGGCATTCTCCGCAAGCTTGCCCATATTGTTTTCAAAGGATAATACGGCAAGCCGCTTTGCAACGCTAGAGAACCCGTTCCCGACCGGGCTGCCGGTTGTGCAAGGCCAGAAGTATGGCGGTCTGGCATTGTGGGGATTTGGCAATGGCAGCAACCTGGGAACGGAAACGGCGCGCAGCGCGGAAATCTACCAATGGAATCTGGGAGTCCAAAGATTATTTCCGTGGCAGATGATGATTGGTATTGACTATTCGGCGAACCGCAGCACCCATTTGCCTTGGGGGGGAGGCACGCGAAATCGCAATTTCATCTCTTCGGCAGTCCGCAATCAACTCGTTGCCAACGTCAACGCGGCTACTGCGGCCTTCAACGCGGCTAACGCGCCGTGTTTAGCAGCGAACCCAGGCAACCCGAACAACATTTGCGGCACAGCGCCACCTAGCCCAAGTGACACTCTGAATACCTTGGTAGACAATCCGTTTCTACCGTTATTTCAAGGGCCGAATAGTATCTTCAATGAGCCGGCGTCAAATTATAACAACGACCAAATCTCTTGGGGCAATCTGTTGCATCCGTATCCACAATTCGATGGTTCGTTCGAGGGTCTTTACAATCTGGGGGCAAGCTCTTGGTACCACTCCATGCAAGTGCGTTTCAACAAACGCGCGAGCCATTACGTCAGCTTCCAAGGTAACTACACGTTTTCGAAGGCTACGGATTATTCCTCCATCGGTTTCAATTCCTTTATAGGACGATTGGAAGAGGGTAATATCCAGATTTTGGATAATTTGAAGCTCGAACATGGCATTGGCGCCAACGATGCCACCCATCGCTTTGTGGTAGCGGCGATTGTTGAACTGCCGGTTGGCCGAGGCCGTTGGATCGGCCGTAACATGAACCGGGTCTTGGATGGCGTCATTGGCGGATGGGAAATCTCGTCGTTACTGACTCGGCAGAGCGGCCAGCCCATGGCCGTGCACTTGAATAACAATCGTTTATCCGACTCGACCCAGCGTGTCAATGTGCTTTGCCCTCAGTTAACGACCGGGATCAGCTATCACCACGCCGCGGCAACGCACCAACCGTTCTTGAATGGCGCCTGCTTTGGCGATCCGGGCGATCAAGTCCCGGGAGACGCGCCGCGCTATTTTTCTAACTTACGTTCCGATGGCATCCACAATGAAGATCTCTCGATCACCAAGGAGTTTGCAATCCGCGAAAAGATGAAGCTGGAGATTCGAGGAGAATTTTTCAACTTTACGAATACTCCGCGATTTAGACCTCCAAACAACGGATTTGGAGTAGAAGATGATGGTATTACAGTAGTTAGCACTTTCGGCAAAGTCACCCGCACCATCGGGGGCCCGCGACGCGTACAGGTCAGCGCGCGCTTCCAGTTCTAACGAAATCAATCCCCTTCGCGACGGCAAAACGCGCGCGCGGGGCTTTCGTCGCTGGGGGCATAAACAGCAACGAACCAAGAGGCCGGAGGTTCGTTTGCATCGTAAACCGTCCATAACCGCAACGGGAACTCTTCGAAAAACAATTGCACTGTCGATAGAAGATGCCATCATCAAACGCAGCAGAAATATCGCCGAACAAGGAGACTTGTATGCATTTTCCTTTGTGGATTGACTTGCGGAAGGCCGCAACTACTCTCTTCCTGGCAGCAGGACTGCTCCTTTATGGGACGAGTAATTTGCAAGCGGCGCGATCAGCCTCGGTCGCTTCAGGAAAGAATGGCATCGTCGTCGCCGGAGAGAAGAGGGCAGCGGATATTGGCACTCAAGTGCTGGAAAAAGGAGGAAACGCCGCGGATGCAACGACGGCAGCCCTGCTCGCCTTGAGCGTCACGAAAATTGGCGCTTTCACCATAGGCGGAGAAGCCTCGATCATCGTCTTCGATGTCCATCAGCAGAAAGCCCACGCCCTTTGGGCGCAAGGCGCTGCTCCCCTTGATCCGCAAGCGATTTCCTGGTACCTCAAGAATGGAATGCCGGCCAGCGACATCCGGACCGCAGCCGTCCCGGCAGTAGTGGATCTATGTGTCACATTGCTCAAGCAGTATGGGACCATTTCGTTTGAAGAAGCGGTTAAGCCGACTTTGGCGATCCTCGACGCTGGAGGGCCAAGCTGGTACATCGACACCTCGGATGGCAGCAGAATTGAGACCGGCCGAAACTGGCAAGCGGATTTAGCCCGTACCCTGCGCAAACTGGTTGAAGCGGAACAAAAAACAAAGGGAACCCGCGAGGTACGCCTGCAAGCGGTTGCTGACCGGTTTTATCGTGGCGATATTGCAGACGAATTGGAAGCTTGGTACATATCCCAGGGAGGATTCCTGCGAAAACAGGATCTGGCGGCCCACCGGACCTATATAGAAGACCCAGTTTCCGTGGAGTACCGGGGATATCAAGTTTTGAAGTGCGGCCCTTGGACCCAAGGCCCTTTCTTGTTGGAAGGGCTCCGCTTGCTGGAAGGATTTGACCTCCAGAAAATGGGCCTGCTCTCGGCGGACTACATCCACACCGTTACCGAAGTTATGAAGCTGGCCATGGCGGATCGAGATGAGTACTTTGCCGATCCGCGATTTGTGGAAGTACCGGTGAAAGAGCTGCTTTCTGAGGCCTACGCGAAAATCCGCCGGCCATTGATTGATCCGCATCAAGCTTCCCTCGAACTTCGTCCCGGCGATCCCTATCAAATGAAATCGATCAAGAAAGCAATGCGGTCTTTCCCCACCCAAGGGGGAACCACTACGCTTACCGTGGTGGACCGCTGGGGAAACATGGTGGCCGCTACGCCCAGCGGATTGGGCAGCACCGCCGGTCCAGCGGGGAACACCGGCATCATTCATGGCAGCCGGTTGATCAGTCTCAATACTTGGCCTGGTCACCCCAATTGTATTGCCCCTGGCAAGCGGCCACGAATTACCTTGAGCCCGGCCCTGGTGCTGAAATCGGGGAAGCCGGTAGTGGCCATCAGCGTTGCGGGAGGGGACCTGCAGGATCAAGCTGGCCTGCAGCTCATCCTCGATCACATAGAATTTGGCATGCACTCAGCCACGGCTGTGTCCACTCCTCGATTTGCAACCGAGCACCATATCAGCTCGTTTGGTCCGGAGGGGCCGAAATTGGGCAGCCTGCAAGTAAATCGTGATGTTCCTGCGGAAACTTTAAAGGAGTTGGAACATCGTGGCCACAAAGTGCAACTCACTTCTGGAGAAATCGGAGGAGCCGCAATGATTTGGTGCGACCTTGCCGCCGCCAGTGCATGCGAAGGAAGTGGCTCCGCTGCTCGGAACGCTGAGAAATAGCCCCGAGCATGGACCGAGCCTGTAAACATAAAGACAATGTAAACGCGTAAGGGCCGGGTTTGCCAGCCTCGCTACATTTTTTCCCGAGGCTGCCCCTCTCACCATCGCTTCCCTTTTGAATTCCTAAACCCTTCTACTGCGGCTATCGCCAACGTCAAGTTAGTGTTCGAACCAAACGACTGCGCCCTTTTGGATGTCCGGTAAGGAAACACTTGACTGTCCATCAGATTCTTGGATGGTGAGCGGCTTCGTTTCCCCCAAATAATCCAGGAACCAGGCCTTTTTAAGCTGCCGGTCCGCCAGCAATACTTTGACTCCTGTTTCCGGTTTTTGCGTTGGATTCTCTTTCCCTTTCAAGCCCTTGAAATTAACAAGGAATAGGTGAGGCCTCCCATCCACTAAGGCGATTTGTGTGGCGGAAAAAGGAGAAGCCTCAATCGTGATCGCGGGATGATAGTCGAATTTTTTCAGAGTATCCCGAAACTGCTGTAACTGATCAGTTAGCGAAGTCTTCTCCGTGTTCCCATTCAAAGCAGCCAAGTTAAAATTCCTCTTCAGTTCTTCGGTATAAGCCTTGCCCGGGCACGCGGGATAATAGACCCATTCTTGCGCTTGAACGATAGGTTCCCGCATGGCCGTTAAGGGCTTTCCGGTCACCGATTCAGTAAAGCTTTTTGTGCGGGGCGCTCCGGTTTCATCGTATTTTCCAGTTTCCTCCGTTAGAAAAAGTCGCCCTCCGTTTTTCGCAAAACCCTGCAACAGAGAGATCTCCGTATCCGCCAGGCATTTGGCGTCCGGCAAGATCAACACCTTTCCTTTGAACTGGGATAAGGTGCGCGGAGTTACGATTTGGAATTCCAGATGGGACTGCAATAATAGATCCAGGAAACCTTGATAGGAGCTCATGAAAGTGTCGGCAAAATAATCGCGTGTTTTTGGAGAGAAATACACGCCGATGGGAGCAATCGGGAGGCGCGGCTGGTAAAAATGCATCTGGTTATGAGCGATCCAGTCATAGACCCGCTTGCGAGTTCCCAGATCGTTGGACTCCGACATAACATGACCTTGAGCGTCCCAGCTATTGGTACCGGCCATCAACTGGGAGACAAATAGGTTTTTCATGGCTTCTTTGGGATCTACTTTGGGCTGTTTTTCCCAAGAATAGCTCAGCATCCACGATGGTTTATCCCGTGCAAAAGCGCGGAAAGTATACATTCCTACCATGTAGGAAAACCAATCGAGAGGTTGCTTGGAAGCGGCATTCCCGCCACCCCCGCCAAATTCGTGGGTGATGAGATCCAGTACCGGATACATTTCATAGACATCGGAGCCTACACGAACAGCCTCGCTTCCAATTCCAGGATAAATCTCTGCAATGGCTTTGCATTTCGGGTTTGCCGCTTTGACCGTGTCGTTTACTTCTTTCATGAAGCCTGTGAGAGTTTCGGTGCGAAAATCGACCCAACGGCGGAAGTTTGCATCGCTGAAATCGCCTAATTTAATATCCTTTTTGGCGTTCAACCCAGTCTTTTGACGGAAGGCATCCACGGTGTAGTCGTCAAAACTTGCCCAAGTGTCTTCCCATCCATCGAAGTGCGTCATCCAATAAGGAATGTCGACGTAGACTCCATCGATGCCGGTGGCGGCAATTTGCCCAACCAATTCCATGTAGCGCTTGCGCCACGCCTTCGCATAGGGGGAAACCCATACATCCTCATCTCCTTTCGCCACCCAAAAAGCAACTCCGCCGCCAAACACAGCTGGGCGACCGGTGATGTCTCGTTGCACCCAATCGGGGTGGTCCTTGAAAAGCGAATGCGGCGAGCTGTCTGCATTGGCGGTGATACATTCCGTCCCGGCAATATAGGCAAAAACAAAATTGCCGGCCGCATGGGCCTTTTGCGCCATTGCTGTGAGGGCTTCCAGTTTTTCCTTAGGATCAAGAAAGCTTTCATAGCGGCCGGGAGGATCGTTGTCCACTTCAATTCCATACAAGTTGGTCTCCCGCGCGTCCAGAAGGATAGAGTCCACGCTCTGCAGGCTCACACCGTGTCCTGCGGTGCGGACATAATGGGTCCAATCTTGAGGCTTTTCTTGAGCAAACAGAGCTCCACCTAGAAGAAAAATCAACAGCGAAACACCCTTTCGAAGACTTGCTGAAAGCCGCATAAGGTCCGTTCCCTCCAATTAAGATTGATTCCACTTTGTAGTCACTTTGCGCAGCCGGGAGCAAGAAGCGGGAATTGGGCGCATACCACTTGCCCTGCGCCCCCACACATCGTCCTTGACATCGCGGCGGAGCTAAACTAAGAGATATACACTAGAAGAAAAGAGAAAGGAATAGAAACAATTCGAAGGCCCTTCGAATTTTACTTTTTTCACTAGGGCAACGGTTTTCTTGCTTCTTGCAGTGGTTTCCCTGCAGCGGTATGTGGTGCTGGAATTACTAGCCGCCATTGGGACCCTTGAGATCCAAGACTGTATGCGTTGCACAGGAACTCACCGAGTGCCCAGTTTAAGCAAACCAAACCGGCTGGGAACATGAAACGTCTGCGCCATGGTCGGTTGCCAGACGATGTTTTTGCGGTTGTTAGAGGGGCCTTGGCTGCGGAAAAAATTGATGCGAAAGGTATTCCCTGGAGCAGGTTTGCGGGTGTCGATGCTTGCAAAAGGTATGCTCACTGCCGCGTACCAAGTTTTATTGGTCTGATCGATGCGCGCCATTGACTGGAAGCCCGAATTCCAAACCCAGCCGTCTTCGTGGTGGGGTTTGCTGAGGTCGATGTCGAGATCGATCCATTCCCCCTGTGGAGACACCTCAAATTCCTTGTATCGGTTAATATTGTCGAAGTCGGTTCCGATGAAAACCTCCGCCACATCCCAATTCCAGAGCTGATTGGTTTCGCTCTTGGTTGTGGGATCGGGCTTCAAATTAAGCTCTTCATACGGGCAAATGAATAAGAAATAGAGATTGTTTTTTGTCCACCTCGAAAGGATCACGGTTTTGTGGCCGGGAACGGCCTGTCCATGGGTGTCTTTTTCCGCATGGATGGGAATGGCGGCAAGCCAAAATGCGGAAAGTGGATCTGCTTGCAGCGTGACGTCTTTCGACGCTCGCACACTTCCGGCGGTGGTATCTTCGGTATCCCCCGCTCCGAACAGCATAATGACCGCAGACGCGAGTGTGCACAGCAAAAGTTTCATATCTTAATTCCCAGTTCGCGCTGAGCATTGCCGTTATAGACCTTGCGTAATATCTCTTCCGGCA
>JBGOTL010000046.1:0-25326 GCA_041476465.1 Candidatus Acidiferrum sp.
GGCGGCGGGGGTGGAGATGGTGATGCCCGGAGATAACGTGAGCTGCGAAGTGACGCTGATTACGCCGGTGGCGTTGGAAAAGGGTTTGCGGTTTGCCATCCGCGAAGGCGGGCACACGGTCGGCGCCGGAGCGGTCACCGAGGTCATCGAATAGTTCGGGAGCTTTTAGAAAAGAGTTTTGGAAAAACTAAATGAGACAAGGCGACAAAATACGTATTCGTTTGAAGGCGTACGACCACCGCATTCTGGACCAGTCCACCAAGGAAATTGTGGAAACAGCCAAGCGGACTGGCGCGGATGTTGCCGGGCCGATTCCTTTGCCGACCACCATCAATCGCTGGACGGTACTCCGTTCGCCGCACGTGGACAAGAAGTCGCGCGAACAGTTCGAAATGCGCACGCACAAGCGGTTGATCGATATTCTGGAGCCGACACCAGATACCGTGGACGCGCTGATGAAACTGGATCTTCCTCCGGGCGTGGACGTGGAAATCAAGGCGTTCGGGCACGCGGCGAAGTAGGGCAGTTATCAGTATTCAGTTATCAGTGGAGAAGAACCTGGATCGCTGAGAGCTGAGAGTGGTAATCGGAAGTAGTGGAAGAGTTTTCTGGTTGTCTTCTTCGGTGTTCGGACTGGGCACTGAAAACAGAAAACGGTTTGCAAGGCGCAGCCAATACCTGCGGGCACGCTGCAAAAGAGAGAAAAGAGCATGGCAGTCGAAGGCATTATCGGAATCAAGCTGGGAATGACGCAGATTTTTGCGGAAGACGGCACCATGGTGGGCTGCACGGTTCTTCAGGCAGGTCCCTGCGTGGTGGTGCAGCGCCGCACGAAAGAAAAAGATGGATACGAGGCCGCGCAGCTGGGCTTGGTGGAATTCGTGAAGCCGCAGCGCGTGAACAAGGCCATGACCGGACACTTCAAAAAGGCCAGCGTCGCTCCCATGAAGGTGCTGCAGGAAGTGCGCCTTGCGGAGTCCAAGGACGATACGAAAGTGGGCGACCGCGTTTTGGTGGACCGCTTCCAAGCCGGCGAGCTGGTCGATGTGCGAGGCGTGAGCAAGGGCAAAGGCTTTGCGGGCGGCGTGAAGCGCTGGCACTACGCTGGCGGCGATGCGACACACGGCTCGATGCACCACCGCGCCCCCGGCGGCATCGGCGGCAGCTCGTTTCCCTCACGCGTCTGGAAGAACCAGCATTTTCCGGGACATATGGGCAACGCCAGAGTCACGGCGAAGAATTTGAAGGTTGTAAAAGTGGACGCGGACGAAAATCTGCTGCTGGTGCGGGGATCCGTGCCGGGGCCGAGTGGATCGTATATTTTCATTCACAAGGTACGCAAGGCGAAGTAGTGCAGTGTTCCGGCCTGGCCGGGACAAGTTATTGGATCGAGGTTGACCGCTTGGCGGTCACCAAGACGAGGAAGCGAAATTATGCCGGTCGTGGACGTAGTCAATTTGGAAGGCAAGAAAGTCGGTCAGCTGGAGCTGGCGGACGCCATCTTTGGCGCGAAGGTGAATCAGCACCTGCTGCACGAAGCTTCGCGGTGGTATCTGCGCGGTTTGCGCGCGGGCACGCACAAGACCAAGGACAAGAGCGAAGTAAGCGGCGCGGGCCGCAAGCTCTGGAAGCAGAAGGGCACGGGGCGTGCGCGTGTCGGCTCTATCCGCTCGCCGCTCTGGCGCCATGGCGGCACGGTGCACGGACCCAAGCCGCGGGATTACAGCTATGCGTTGCCCAAGAAGATGCTGCTGGGCGCGCTGCGCTCGGCGCTCTCGGCCAAGCTGGCCGAGCAGAAGCTTACCGTTGTGGATGCCTGGACGCTGGAAACGCACAAAACGAAATCGCTGCTGACGGCGCTCGCCAAGCTGAATCGCACAAAATCGGCGTTGCTGGTGGCGCACGGCGAAAACCGCAACCTGGAACTTGCGAGCCGCAATATGCATGGCGTCTTGCTGGCGGCGCCCAACGTTTTGCAGCCTTACGACGTGCTGAAGCATGACTTGGTGGTGCTCTCGAGGGATGCGGTGGCGCGGCTGAGCCACACCTTGGATCTGGAGAAGGCCCCGGTAGTGGTGCCCGACGTGGCAACCATCGCGCCGGCGCCCAAGGCGGCAAAGAAAGAAGCCGCACCCAAGGCAGCCGCAAAGAAGCCAGCGGCGGCGAAGAAATCCGCAAAGCCGGCAACGAAGAAGGGGAAGGGATAAAAGGTGTCTACCCCTCACTATCAGATCATTCGGCGCCCCATCATCACCGAAAAAGGTCTCGGCGTAAAAGAAGTACACCACACCGTGGTTTTTGAAGTTTCGGCGAAAGCGACCAAGACGCAAATCAAGGAAGCCGTGCAGCAGATTTTCAAGGTGAAGGTGACCGATGTGCGCACGGCAAATTATCACGGCAAAATGCGCCGCCGCGGGCAGCATGAAGGCTACCGGCGCGATTGGAAGAAGGCTTACGTAAAGCTCGCCGAGGGCGAGAAGATGATCGAGTATTCGGAAAACCTGTAGCCCCGGGACACGATGCAAAGCGGCCGAGAAACGATCAACGTTTGCGGCGGCCGCGAAACGGAATTAAGAAGGTAAGAGGCAGCGATGGGACTCAAGAGCTTTAATCCATATACGGCGTCGCGACGGTTCATGACCGTCCTGGACAAGAGCCATATCACCAAGCAGGAGCCGGAAAAAGCCCTGCTCGAGCCGAAGAAGCGTACCGGCGGGCGCAACAACCACGGCGAAATCGTGGTCTGGCACCGCGGCGGCGGCCACAAAAAAGCCTACCGCAAGGTGGACTTCCGCCGCGACAAAGTGGGTGTGCCCGCGAAGGTGGCGGCGATCGAGTACGACCCGAATCGCAGCTCGAACCTTGCGCTGCTGTACTACGCCGACGGCGAGAAGCGCTACATCATCCACCCCGTGGGGCTGGAAGTGGGAGCGACGGTTTCCACCGGCGAAGGCGCGGACATTCTTCCGGGAAATGCCTTGCAGTTCCGGCACATTCCTCCCGGCACCATGGTGCACAACCTGGAACTCTATCCGGGACGCGGTGGCCAGGTGGTGCGCTCCGCGGGAGGTTCTGCGCAGTTGCTGAGCAAGGAAGGCGACATTGCGCTGGTGAAACTGCCTTCCGGCGAAGTCCGCAAGTTTTCCGTGGATTGCATGGCGACCGTGGGCCAAGTCGGTAACCTGGACCACGAGAACGAGACTTTTGGCAAGGCGGGACGCACGCGGTGGCGCGGCATCAAGCCCACGGTTCGCGGCGTGGCCATGAACCCTGTGGATCACCCGCACGGCGGCGGTGAAGGCAAGGTAAAGGGTAATCATCCGCAAACGCCATGGGCGTTCCCGACGCTGGGCAAGAAAACGCGCAATAACAAGCGCACCGACAAGAATATTGTTGAGCGGCGCAAGTAGTTTTGCAGGTTACAGGCCCAGGGCCGGGTACGAAAGAATTTTACTGAGGCAAGAGACCAGGCAGTGATGGCAGAGCAGCCTGGTGAGAGAAAAAACGATGCGAGCGACACGAACAACACGATCCGGGCGGACAGCGAGGCGCAACAGGCGTCGCGTGAAGCGCACGGTTGTCAAGCGCGCGGTGAAGAGCAGTGCGAAAGCTGTGCGTCCGGCGGTGAAAGTGGCCGTAGCGCCGCCTGAGCCGGTTCTGTACAAGCTGTGCAAGCCGGGCTGGTCGGTAATCGTGGAGCGCATTGCAAATGCGCAGGGCACGCGGTTTGTGTGCCCGTTCTGCCCGAAGTCGCACCGCGTGCCAGGGCCGGTGCGGGGATTCAAGAAGATGCGGCGGGCTCAGTGGAGCCGGCTGCGGCGAGTGGAGGAATAGGGAATCGATGGCACGCTCACTTAAAAAAGGGCCGTTTGTAGACGGCCATCTGCGCGAGAAGGTCGAAGGACTGAACACGCGCAACGAGAAGAAGGTTATTAAGACGTGGTCGCGGCGTTCCACGATTGTGCCGGACATGATCGGGCACACCATCGCCGTGCACAACGGAAAAAAGTTTATTCCGGTATATGTGACCGAGCAGATGATCGGACACAAACTGGGTGAATTTGCGCCGACGCGTACGTTCAAAGGGCACGCCGTGAAAGCGGCGCTCGAGAGGGCTGCGGGCATAGCTCCGGCGGCGGGAGGCGGCGCAGCACCAGCAACAACAGCGGCAGCAGCGGCGCCAAAGGCATAAGACATGGCTGACGTACACACACACGCAGGTTCCATTGAAGCCCACGCACTGGCGCGCCACGTTCGCATGTCGCCGCAAAAGGCGCGCTTGGTGATGGATTTGATCCGCGGGCAGAAGGCCCAGGATGCGCTGCACACCCTGAAGTACACGCAGAAGCGCTCGGCGAAACACATCGAAAAGGTGCTGCGCAGCGCCATCGCCAACGCGGAGCGCAAGGCAGATGATTCCGGAGCTCCCCTGGACGTCGACGAACTCTATGTTGCGAAATGTTTCGTAAACGAAGGGCCGCGCTGGAAGCGGCTTCGTCCAGCGCCGATGGGCCGCGCGTTCCGCTATCAGAAGCGCACCGCGCATCTCTGGGTGGGCGTGGCGGAACATCATGTGGCGGCGGCGGAACGCACCGCGGCGTTGCAGGAAGAAGCCGAAGCGCAGAAGGGTGTGCGGGGCACCGCGCGCCGCGTGCGCAAGGCATTAACCGGAAAGCAAGCTGCCGCGAAGAAGGGCAAGAAGTAAGGCCGGCCCCGACCAGGTTGGGGCCACAAAGAAGAAGAGGAACAGAATGGGACAGAAGACGCACCCGTACGGATTTCGCCTCGGCTACAACAAGCCGTGGAAGTCTCGGTGGTATGCCGACCGCGACTACGCCGATTTGCTGCATGAAGACGTGAAGCTGCGCAAAGAGCTGAAGGAAAAGCTGAAGAGCGCGGGCATCAGCTCGATCGAAATCGAGCGTGCGGCCAACAAGCTGGTCGTGCGTATTTACACGGCGCGCCCCGGCATCATTATCGGCCGCAAGGGTGCGGAAATTGACAAGCTGAAGCAGGAAGTGCAAAAGCGCACCAAGCGCGAAGTGCATATCGATATTCAGGAAGTGCATCGTCCGGAGCTGGATGCGCAATTGGTGGCGGAGTCCATCGCCTTGCAATTGGAAAAGCGCGTGGCCTTCCGCCGCGCGATGCGCAAAGCCGTGGATTCTGCGCTGCGATTTGGGTGCAAGGGCATCAAGGTGCGCGTGGCCGGGCGATTGAACGGCGCTGAAATCGCGCGCAAAGAGTGGTACCTGCAGGGCCGCTTGCCGCTGCAGACACTGCGCGCGGACATTGATTTTGGATTTGCACAGGCTTACACCACCTACGGTGTGATCGGCGTGAAGTGCTGGGTCTATCAGGGCGAAAACGTTCCGAAGCGCGCTTCGAAGATTCAGAAAGAGCGCGAAACAACCGCTGCGGCGTAAAGTTTTTCCCCCGCCCATAAACGGCAGGGACGAGATCAGGGAAGCGAGAATACAGCGATGTTGATGCCCAAGAAAGTGAAGTACAGAAAACAGATGCGCGGCCGGCGCACCGGCAAGGCTTGGCGCGGCAGTGATCTGGCGTTTGGCGAGTACGGGCTGAAGGCCATGGAAAATGCGTGGATCACCGATCGCCAGATCGAAGCTTCGCGCGTGGCCATTTCGCGCTTCATCAAGCGCGGCGGAAAACTCTGGATCCGGATCTTCCCGGACAAGCCGTACACCAAGAAGCCGGCGGAAACCCGCATGGGTAAGGGCAAAGGCGCGCCGGAAAAGTGGGTGGCGGTGGTACTGCCGGGACGCATCATGTTCGAGATGGCGGGCGTGGACGAAGCGACGGCCAGGCAAGCCATGAGGCTGGCGGGACACAAGCTTCCGATTCCCACGAAGTTCGTCACTCGCGCGGGAGGATTCTAACCATGCCGCGGCGTATTGAAAAAATTCGCGAAGCGGGCGTGATCGAGCTCGAAGCGCAGCAGAAGGAACTAACCGAGCAGATTTTCCGGCTGAGGTTTCAGCTTTCCACCGGGCAGGCCGAAGCGCTGAAGCGCCTGCGGGAAGCGAAAAAAGATTTGGCGCGGGTAAAGACACTCCTGCGCACGCATGAATTGACGGCAGTAGCGCAATCGCAGAGGAAGCCGGCGGTTTCGCAGCCGCAGAAAATAGGGAAGGCGTAATGACAACTGAAACACACAGCGCAGCGGTGGAAACGCGCGGCGAGCGCACCATCCTCACCGGCAAGGTCACCAGCGCAAAAATGGAAAAGACCATTGTGGTCGAGGTGCAGCGGTTGGTGCAGCATCCGAAATACCGCCGCGTGGTGCGCATCTCGAAGAAATTCTACGCGCACGACGAAGATCGCCAGGCCAAGCCCGGCGACACGGTGCGCATCGTAGCCTCGCGGCCGCTCTCGAAGCTGAAGCGGTGGAGATTAAAGGAAGTGCTGACGCATGACGCGTCGGCGCAGTAAACGGGACCGGGGAGCAGACCAATGATCATGATGCGAACCTGGCTGACCGTAGCTGACAATTCCGGCGCGCGGAAGCTGATGTGCATTTTGCCGATCGGCGGCGACGCCGGATTGAAAGCCGGCCTCGGCGACATCATCACCGCGTCGGTGAAGGAAGCCACGCCGGAAAGCCAGGTAAAACAGGGCACGGTGGTGAAAGCGGTGGTGGTGCGCATGCGCAAAGAAGCGCGGCGCAAGGACGGCACCTACATCCGTTTCGATGATAACGCCGCGGTGCTCATCAACGACGCGGGAGAGCCCGTGGGAACACGCGTGTTCGGCCCAGTGGCGAGAGAGTTGCGCGACAAAAAATACACCAAAATTGTTTCGCTGGCTCCGGAGGTCTGGTAGGCAATGACGTTACGACACAACAGAGCCGAGCGCCACACCATCGGCATTCGCAAGGGAGACAACGTACGAGTGATCGCGGGGCGCGACGCCGGCAAGAGCGGGCGCGTGCTTTCCATTGACGCCAAGAAGAACCGCGTGGTGGTTGAGCACGTGGCCATCATGAAGCGTCACACGCGTCCGAATCCGCAGAAAAATATCAAAGGCGGCATCGTGGAGAAGGAAGCCGGGATCAACGTCTCAAACGTAATGGTCATCTGCGGGAGCTGTGGAAAGCACGCGCGGATCGGGCACACCACGTTGCCGGACGGCACAAAAGTGCGCAGCTGCAAGCGCTGCAACACGACACTGGATAAGTAAGGCCGGAGCCGCAAACAGAGAAGGAAAGCGATGAAGAGCCGATTGCAGGAAAAATATCGAAGCGAGACGGTGCCGGCGCTGATGAAGCGCTTCGGCTGGAAGAACATGATGGCCGTGCCAAAGGTTCAGAAGATCACCGTGAATATCGGCCTGGGTGAAGCCAGCCAGAACGCCAAGCTGCTGGACACCGCGGCACAGGAGCTGGGGCAGATCACCGGGCAAAAGGCCATGATCACCAAGGCCAAGAAGTCCATCGCGAATTTCAAGATCCGCAAAGGCATGCCCATCGGCTGCGCCGTGACGCTGCGCGGCGACAAGATGTACGAGTTCCTCGACCGCTTGTGCAACGTGGTTCTCCCGCGCGTCCGCGACTTCCGCGGATTGCCTCCGAACGCGTTCGATGGCCGCGGCAACTACACGCTGGGTTTGAAGGATCAACTGGTATTTCCGGAGATTGACTATACGCGCGTGGACAAGATCAAGGGCATGAACATCACCCTGACTACCACCGCGAAGAACGACGAAGAAGGCCGCGAACTGCTCAAGGGTCTCGGTTTTCCGCTTCGTGAAAAAGGGGCACAGCAATAAATGGCACGCACAGCAAAAATCGCCAAGACGCTTAAGAAACCAAAGTTCAAGGTTCGAGTACGCAACCGCTGCCGCTGCTGCGGCCGCGCGCGGGGGTATATCCGCAAGTTTCAGATGTGCAGAATCTGTTTTCGCGGTATGGCGCTGAAGGGCGAAATCCCCGGCGTCACGAAAGCAAGCTGGTAGGAGAGATATGCAGACGGATCCCATCGCCGATTTTTTGACGCGCCTCCGCAACGCCGCGGCGGCAAAACACCAGCGGGTAGACGTGCCGTCCTCCAAGCTGAAGACGGAAATCGCCCGCATCCTGAAGGAAGAGGGCTACATCTCGACCTTCAAGATGGTCGATGAAAACAAGCCGAAGAAGGTGCTGCGTGTTTTCCTGAAGTACACCGCGGAGCGCCGCAGCGTGATCACCGGCCTGAAGCGCATTTCCCGTCCCGGCGCGCGCTGTTATCTGGGCGCGATGGACATCCGCCCGGTCGTGGGCGGCCTGGGCATCAGCATTCTGACCACGCCGAAGGGGTTGATGAGCGGCCGCGCCGCGCGCAAAGCCAAGGTTGGCGGCGAAATTCTTTGCGAGGTTTGGTAAGCGATATTTTTAGATGTCGGCCGCTTCGCGGTCGCGCATGAAAAGGACAACGAACAGATGTCACGTATCGGACGCAAACCAATTCCAGTGCCCTCGGGCGTGAAGATTGCCCTGCAGGGCGGCAAAGTTGACGTGCAGGGACCCAAAGGCAAGTTGTCGGTGCCGCTCCCGCACGGCATCACGTTTCAGCAGAAAGACGGCGTGCTCACCGCGATTCGCGCCACGGAAGATCACCGCGCTCTGCACGGCCTGGCGCGCGCTCTCGTGGCCAACGCGGTTACCGGGGTCACCACCGGCTTCAAAAAGGATCTCGACATCGTGGGCGTCGGCTACCGCGCAGAGTTGAAGGGTAAAATGGTGTCGTTCGCGCTCGGCAAGTCGCACCCCATCGAGTTTCCGATTCCGGAAGGTATCCAGGTCACCGTGGAAAAGCAGACGCACCTTGTGGTCAGCGGCGCGGATAAGGGGCAGGTCGGACAGGTTGCCGCGGATATGCGCTCGCTGCGTCCGCCAGACCCGTACAAGCAGAAGGGCGTGCGCATTACCGGCGAGCGCTTGAAGAAGAAGGCTGGCAAGGCGGGAGCAAAAGCCGGCGGAGCCTAATTGGTTGCGGCGCGTAATTCACTTTTGTAGGGGCGGGGATTGCCCCGCCCGTCGATGGGTGTTGGCAAGATTTTGGTGATTAGGAGGAACGACAGTGGCATCGGCACGAGTTCGAAAATTATCACGCGATTTGCACCGCAAACGGATTCATGCCCGCGTGCGCATGAAGGTTGAAGGAACGCAGGAGCGCCCGCGCCTGGCCGTGTATCGTTCGCTCGGCCACATTTATGCGCAGGTTATTGACGACCGCAGCGGGAAAACACTGGTGTCGGCGAGCTCCCTAGACAAAGAGATGAAGAAATCTTTGAAGGGCGGGGGAAACATCGCGGCGGCGAAACAAGTGGGCAAAGCGGTTGCCGAGCGTTCCAAGGCTGCCGGTGTGGCAAAGGTGGTGTTCGACCGCGGCGGATACAAGTATCACGGCCGCGTCAAGGCGCTCGCAGACGCGGCGCGGGAAGCGGGGTTACAGTTCTAAGCCTATGTCAAAGCAAATTCTGCGAGACAGTTTAGCGGTACGCCGGCTCTTGGAAGTAAATCCTTCGGATTTGAAGGATGACGTGATCGCCATCAATCGCGTCACCAAGGTTGTCAAGGGCGGCAAGAACATGAGCTTCTCGGCGCTGGTGGTGGTTGGCGACAACCATGGTCACGCCGGATTCGGCATGGGCAAGGCGCGCGAAGTACCCATGGCCATCAAGAAGGGTATCGAGCAGGCCAAGAAGAACCTGATCAAGCTGAACCTGAAGGGCACCACCATTCCGCACCAGGTGCTAGGGCGTTATGGCTCGGCGCAGGTGCTGCTGAAGCCCGCGTCGGAGGGCACTGGCGTCATTGCCGGAGGCCCGGTGCGCAAGGTCATGCAGGTGGCGGGGATTCACAACGTGCTGACAAAATCTATCGGCACCTCGAACCCGCACAACGTGGTCAAGGCCACGTTTGCGGCGCTGCTCGGCCTTAAAGATGCCGCGCAGGTTGCGGAAACGCGCTCCAAGACCGTGGATGAAATCCGGGGCAGGCAATCAAAAGCTGTGGGTGAGAACTAATGGCTGGCGAAAAAAAGGCCGGGACGAAAAGTACCGGCACCATTAAGATCAAGTGGGTGGTCAGCTTCATCAGCTGTCCCCGCGATATGCGGCAAACGGTTCGCGGCCTCGGGCTGCGCAGATTGCATCAGGTGGTCGAGCGCCCGGACACGCCGGCAGTGCGCGGCATGATTCTTAAGGTGCGGCACCTCGTGGAAGTGGTGAAATAAGGACATGGCAGACAAGAAAAAAAATGAGAAGTCGACCCCGACCCGGTCGGGGTCACCCAGAACGGCCAAGAGCGGCGCGGGTCGCAGGCCGGTGAGCCTGTCGAATTTGCGGCCGCCCAAGGGCTCGCGCAAGAAGAAAGTGCGCGTTGGCCGCGGCATCGGCTCGAAGCTTGGCAAGACCTCCGGCGCCGGCAACAAGGGACAAAAGTCGCGCCGTGGTTATTCGCGCCGCCGTGGATTTGAAGGCGGACAGATGCCGCTGCATCGCCGCATGCCGAAGCGCGGGTTTCATAACCCGTTCGGGGTATCGTATTCCGTGGTCAACTTGGAAGAGTTGAACGTCTTTCCGGCCGGCGAAACGGTTACGCCGGAGCTGCTGCGCGCGCATGGTTTCATCCGCCGCGCGCAGGACCTGATCAAGGTTCTCGGAGACGGCGAATTGACCACCAAGCTGGCGGTGCACGCGCATGCCTTCAGCGCGTCGGCAAAGGAAAAAATCACCAAGGCAGGCGGAAGTTTTGCAGTGGTCGCGTAAACGGGGTTCCAGGGCAAAGGCATGAATCGTTTTCTCACAGCAGTGGGCAACCTCTTCCGCATCCAGGATTTGCGGAACCGCGTGTTCTTTACGCTGGCGTTGCTGGCCGTCTATCGTATCGGCGCGCATATCCCCACGCCGGGTATCAACGCCGCCGTGCTGGAACAGATGTTCAACCAGACCGCCGGGTCCATGCTGGGTATTTTTGATCTCTTCAGCGGCGGCAACTTCCGCCGCTTGACGATTTTCGCGCTGGGCATCATGCCGTACATCACTTCATCCATTATTTTGCAATTGATGACTGTGGTGTTCCCCTACCTCGAGCGTTTGCAGAAAGAGGGTGAGCTCGGGCGCCGCAAAATCACTCAGTACACGCGCTATTTGACCATCGCGCTGAGTATCGTGCAGTCGCTGACCATCGCGGGCACGCTGCAAAGTTCAGCGGGAGCCAATGGCCAGTCCATGGTCTACCATCCCGGCCTCGGCTTCACGCTGATGACTATTCTGACGCTGACCACCGGCTCCGCATTCATCATGTGGCTGGGCGAGCAGATCAGCGAGCGCGGCATCGGCAACGGCATGTCTTTGATCATCTTTGTCGGCATCGTGGTCGGCCTGCCGCGGGCGATTGTGGACCTTTACGAAAAAGCAAAAACGCAAGCTTGGGGACCTTTCACGCCTCTCGCGCTGCTCCTTCTCGTTGGTTTGATGATTGCTGTCGTCGCCTTCATCGTCTTCGTCGAGGGCGGCCAGCGGCGTATCCCCGTGCAGTATGCCAAGCGCGTTGTGGGACGCCGCGTAATGGGCGGGCAATCGTCTTACCTGCCGCTTCGTGTGAATTCCGGCGGCGTGATTCCTCCGATTTTCGCCAGCTCTTTGTTGGCTTTTCCGGCGACGGCGGCGCTGATGTTTGGCGCCAAGTATGCTTTCATCCAGGGTATTGCGAACGTGCTGAAGTGGGGTGAACCACTCTACACGCTGATTTACATCAGCATGATTCTGCTGTTCGCGTTTTTCTACGTGGGGATCGTATTCAATCCCACGGAGCTCGCGGACAACATGCGGAAAAACGGCGGCTTTATTCCGGGGATCCGCCCGGGCCGCAGCACCTCCGAGCATGTGAGCAGAATTCTCAAAAGGCTGACTTTTATCGGCGCGGTGTATCTCGCTTTGGTCTGCCTCCTGCCTGAATGGATGATCGCCGGTATTCACCTGAACCATTTGCCGATCTGGCTGGGTGGCAACTGGTTCGACCACTTCCCGCAGTGGATTTTGAATGGCCTGGGTGTGGCGTTTTATTTTGGCGGTACTTCGCTCCTCATCGTGGTCGGCGTGGCGATGGATACAGTGCAGCAGCTCGAGGCACAACTCGTTATGCGTAACTACGAAGGTTTTGCGCGGAAGGGCCGGTTGCGCGGCCGTCGGTAATGGAGACGAGCAGAGTGGCGCCTGATCAGCGTCCTTTGAAGAAACTAGACCGCGCGGTGATTTTTCTTGGGCCTCCGGGCGCGGGAAAAGGCACTCAGGCGAAAGAGCTCGCCAAGAAGTACGGCGTGCCGCATCTTTCGACCGGCGACATGCTCCGCGAGAATATCGCCAGGGGCACGGCGCTGGGGGCTCGGGCCAAACCGCTGATGGAACGCGGCGAGTTGGTTCCGGACTCGATCATTTTGAAAATGGTCGCGGAGCGCATCGAGAAGCCGGATTGTTCGCACGGGTTCGTGTTCGATGGGTTTCCGAGGACCGTGGCCCAGGCGCAATGGCTTGGCGAGCTGCTGAAGCTGCATGGCTACAAGCAGCCGGTGGTGGTGCACTTCGCCATAGACCCGGCGCTGCTCATGCGGAGAATTACCGGGCGGTGGATGTGCAAGACCGGCGGCGAGATTTATAATATTTACGAGCGCCAGCCGAAAGTGACGGGGCGCTGCGATAACGATGGCGGGGAGTTGATGCAGCGGCCGGATGACCGGGAAGAGGTAGTGGCTCCCCGGCTTCAGGCGTACGAGAAGCAGACTTCACCGCTGGCAGCGTACTACCGGCGCCTGGGGCGTTTGCAGGACGTGGACGCCGCGAAGAGTGTGGAAGAAGTAGCGCGGCGGGTTCTTGAGCTTGTGCGCGGAGCGCATTAGGGTCATGGCGATTCATCTGCGCAGCGCCGAAGAGCTCGAGAAGATGCACCGCGCCGGTTTGCTGGTGTACGAAGTTTTGACGGCCTTGCGCGGGTTTGTTCGGCCGGGTTTGACGACGATGGACCTCGAAAAGCTAGCCGAGGAAAAAATCGCCGGAGGACCGGGCAAGGCGGCGTTCAAAGGGTATCGCGGTTATCCATGTGTGCTGTGCACATCGGTGAACGCGGAGATCGTTCACGGGATACCATCGCCGAAACGCAAGTTGCGCGAAGGCGATATCGTCTCGATCGACTTCGGAATGGAAGTCGGCGGGTACTTCGCGGATTCGGCGGTGACCGTGCCCGTTGGTGAAATCCGGCCGGAGCTGCAGAAGCTGCTGGATGTAACCCGCGATTCGCTGGATCGCGCGATCGACAAAATGCGGCCGGGGAACCGGCTGGGTGATGTCGGCCACGCGGTGCAAAGCTGGGTCGAGCAACATGGATATTCGGTGGTGCGGGAGTTCGTAGGGCACGGCATCGGCACCAAGATGCATGACGAGCCGAATCTTCCGAACTACGGCGAGCCGGGACGCGGCGCTCGATTGCAGGAAGGCATGGTCATCGCGGTCGAGCCGATGGTGAATGCGGGCCGCGCGGAAGTTCGCATGCGGGACGAGTGGGTGGCGGAAACAGCGGATGGCAGCGCCTCCGCGCACTTTGAGCATACCGTGGCGATCACGGCCAACGGGCCTTGGATTTTGACCCGGCCGAAAGAGATGACTGGGCCTTCGTGGTGAAAATGTAGTGGCCGGTCTTCTTGCCCTGAGTTTCGAAGGGTAGACCGGTCAGTTGGAACATGGGAGCTTATGGCCAAGCCGTTCGACGATAAGAAGAAAGGCGATTCCGGAAACACCAAGGAAGACGCCATTGAAGTGATGGCCACGGTCATTGAGCCGTTGCCGAACGCGATGTTCCGCGTGGCATTGGAGAACAAGCACCAGGTTCTGGCGCACGTCTCGGGAAAGATGCGCAAGAATTTCATCCGGATTCTGGCGGGAGACAAAGTTGCGGTGGAGCTCTCGCCCTATGATTTAACGCGCGGCCGGATTGTGTACCGGTATAAGTAGCGCAGCTGAAGAGGGATAACAGGAATGAAAGTACGGGCATCGGTAAAAAAGATTTGTGACAAGTGCAAGGTGATCCACCGGCGCGGCGTGGTTCGGGTGATCTGCATCAATCCGAAGCACAAGCAGCGTCAAGGATAAGCATCCTCGTTAGGAGAATGGCATGGCACGTATCGCAGGTGTAGATCTTCCGGTGCAAAAGCGCCTTTGGGTCGGGTTGACCTCGATCTATGGCATCGGGCAAGAGCGCGCGAAGAAGCTCGCCGCAAAAGCGGGAGTCGATCACACAAAGAAGATTCGCGATCTGACGGAAGATGAAATCAATCATCTCCGGCAGGAAATTGAAAAAGAAGGCCGCGTGGAAGGCGATCTCCGCAAAGAGATCCAGATGAACATCCGCCGGCTGATCGAAATTCAGGCCTACCGCGGCATCCGGCATCGCCGGAACCTGCCGGTTCGCGGCCAGCGCACACACACGAACGCCCGCACGCGTAAAGGTCCGCGGCGCGGCGCGGTGGCGGCCAAGAAGAAGGTTACGGGCAAGAAGGGGTAGTTTCCGTTGACCGCTTCGCGGTCACCAAGAACAAGGTCGTATTTGTCAGGCAGCATGAGCTGCCCGCAGTCGAAGAAACGGAGTCAATCGTGGCAAAAGAGCAGCAAAACGCAGCGCCGGACGCCGTATCCACGGGGAAGCCGGCAGCAGCTACAAAGCGCAAGAAGGAATTCAAGAAGAAGCGGGAGCGCCGCGTCATACCGCATGGTGTAGTTTACGTGGCCGCCTCGTTCAACAACACGCAGGTCACCATCACGGACACCGATGGGCGTACCGTGTGTTGGTCTTCGGCGGGCGCGGTCGGCTTCAAGGGTTCACGCAAGGGCACGCCGTACGCCGCGCAGCAGGCTGCGCTGACGGCCGCGGGCGTGGCGCGCGACCAGTACGGTATGAAGAGCGTGGAAGTGCGTGTGCAAGGCCCGGGCTCCGGCCGTGAATCGGCCGTGCGCGCGCTGGCCGCCGCGGGGCTGCACATCGTCCTGATCCGCGACGTGACGCCGATTCCGCACAACGGCTGCCGTCCGCCGAAGCGCCGCCGGGTCTGATGAGCTTACGAATTTCAGCGGGACAAGCGAGTATGCGTGTCCTACCAGAAAGTTTTGGGAAGGGAGAATAGAAGTTGGCAAGACACCGAGATGCAGTCTGCCGCCTGTGCCGACGCGAGGGGCAGAAACTATTTTTGAAGGGCCTGCGTTGCTTCACCGAAAAGTGCGCCATCGAAAAGCGCAACTTTGTGCCGGGACAACACGGGCAGTCGCGGCGCCCAAAAGTAGCGGGCTACGGCCTGCAGTTGCGTGAAAAGCAGAAGATGAAGCGCACCTACGGGCTCCTGGAGCGCCAGTTCCGCTTGTATTTTGAAAAGGCGGAACGCGCCAAAGGTCCCACGGGCGAGAACCTGATCATTTCCCTGGAGCGCCGTCTGGATAACACCGTGTGGCGCGCGGGTCTGGCGTCCTCGAGGTCCCAGGCGCGTCAGCTGGTGCTGCACGGTCACGTGCGGGTGAGCGGGAAGAAGGTCAACATCCCGTCTTATCTCGTCAGTGTTGGCGAAGAGATCGCCATCAAGGAAAAGATGCACCAGAACACCATGGTGCTGGAAGCGCGCAACGTGGCGCAGAGCCAAAGCGGAGTGCCGTGGCTGGAACAAGATCGCGAGCAGTTCAAGGCCAAGGTCGTGGCGTTGCCCAAGCGCGAAGACGTGCAGACACCGCCCTTTAACGAGCAGCTGATCGTCGAACTGTACTCGAAGTAGAGGAGCTGTTTGCGAGGCCGGGCCGGTGCGCAAGCGCGGCTGCCCGCTTCGAGGTCACCAGGATTATGGAATGGGGTCCGGCGATCACCGGACACAGGTTGGCCGCTTCGCGGCCACCACGGAAAGGAAGGATCACGATGTGGAAGGGATTTCAGAAGCCAAAGCGTCTTGCGTCTGAGCTGGAGTCACTGACCGAGAAGTACGGACGCTTCTCCGCGCAGCCGTTCGAGCGTGGCTGGGGCACCACGGTTGGAAACGGTCTGCGCCGCGCATTGCTGAGCTCGATTGAAGGCGCCGCGATCACCGCCGTAAAGATCGAAGGCGTGTTGCACGAATTTTCTTCGATCGCCGGCGTGGTCGAGGATGCCACGGACATCATCCTGAACCTCAAGCAGGTGCCCATCAAGCTGAACACCGACCTGCCGAAGACGATTTATCTTACCTTCGAGCAACCCGGCCCGGTGACCTCCGCGCAGATTGAAGAAGACTCCGACTTCGCGGTGCTGGACAAGAGCGTATACATCGCCACGGTAAGTGAAGGCGGCAAGTTGCAGATCGAGATGCGCGTGAAGAACGGGCGCGGCTACGTGCCGGCCGACCGCAACTACGATGAAGACCTGCCGATCGGCTACATCCCGGTGGATTCGGTGCACTCGCCGGTGCGCAAGGTGAACTATTCGGTGGAAGCGGCGCGTCTCGGCCAGATGACCGATTACGAGAAGCTCATGATCGAAGTCTGGACCAACGGCGCCATCACCCCGCAGGACGGCATCGGCCTCGCCGCCAAGCTGGTGAAGGACCACATGAGCATCTTCATCAACTTCGAAGAGCCCACGGATCTTCCGGACGCTCCGGTGGAGATCGCGAACGATCCGCGTTTGGAGCATCTGGACCGTTCAGTCGAAGAGCTGGAGCTTTCCGTGCGCTCCTACAATTGCTTGAAGAACGCCAACATTCAGACCATCCGCGAGCTGGTGCAGAAGAGCGAAAACGAAATGCTGAAGACCAAGAACTTCGGCCGCAAATCGCTGAACGAGATCAAGGATATACTGGTGAAGATGGGCCTCGCGCTGGGAATGAAGTTTGACGAACACGGCCGGATCATCTGGCCGCCATTGCCGAGCCAGACCGCGGCGCCGACGCCGGAAGACACCATCGGACTCTAAAGCGATAAGGGACACATAAACGATGCGACATCTCAAGTCAGGATCAAAACTAGGACGAAATCCGTCTCATCGCCGCGCGACGCTGCGCAGCCTGGTCACCAACCTGTTTGAACACGGGCGAATCACCACCACGCTGACGCGCGCCAAGGCCGCGCGCCCGGTGGCGGAAAAAATGATCACCCTCGGGAAGCGCGACACGCTGCAATCGCGGCGTCAAGCGGCTTCCTACATCATGCTGCCGGCGATTACGCGGAAGCTGTTCAGCGAGATCGCGCCGAAGTTCGCGGACCGCGCGGGCGGCTACACGCGCATCATCCGCGCGGGCAACCGCGTGGGCGACAATGCCAAGGTGGCCATCCTCGAGCTGCTCGGCTACGAATTCAAGCTGAAGGAAAAGAAAGAAAAGACCAAGAAGGAAGAGCCCGTCGCAGCCAAGAGCTGACCTGCTACCTTGTAGCGGCGGGTTTACCCCGCCATCTTTCTTTTTCTTGCCCTTGTAGCGCCGTCCCTTGAGGGCGGCAGCTTTGGCTTTTCGTGGCACAGCCATTCCCTTGTCCCGAGCGAAGCCGAGGGATGGCTGTGCTCTTCGCTTTGGGGTTCTGTCGCGCCGGCGCCTCGCCGGCCCATGGGGTTTGTAGGGGCGCAGCATTGCTGCGCCCACTCTTCGTTTTTTGCTTTTCGGCGGTTCGCTAGGTGGAAGCCCCTGACTTTCAGTCCGCACACGCGATTTCCCAGCGTGGCGGGGTGTAAAACCAAATCCTTTTCCTCTCGGACTTGATCTCTACCCATCGTTCACGCCCGCGGAACGCGTGCTGAGCACCTGCGGAGATTCTTCTTTCCCCTCTCCTGCGCTATAACCCCCTCGCCAACGTCCATCATGACCAACCACGGAACTCAGAAGTGTTTTCTCGTCTTGCCCCCGGAGGGTTTTGTGAATCAAATACCACTCCCAAGGCCTTAATTAAACTGACACACGATAATCTCGGGATAACTTCCCCCTAATTCATAAGCGATTTCTTAGTAAGGTACTTATCGGTCTCTATTCGGGTAAGATACCAAGGAATTTTGACTTATGACGCTCCTATGACCTATAGGCCTTATTTCAGAACCGGAATTGACGAACTGGAATCTCTGGTTAACGAATCCACAGACGTGGAATTGTTGACGAAGATTCTGGATGAACTACAATTCAGGACGACCCAAAGAGCTGTCAACCTCCGGCGCAAGGTCCAGGATGCGATAAAACCTAAGGAGTCAAAAGCAAATTTGGGGGATCGTACGCTAGAACAAAGAGAAAACGAATCTTCTCCGAGTTCACAACCTCAGCAGTCTCGTGAGGAAGTATCGACGGTTACGAGTGACAAGACGCACCCTCCCTTCATAGAGGAGGCAGTTAATCATGAGACGGGGGTCGGCCCCATCGTGTCGGGAACTTCCGTACACAAGTCGGCACCCATAAATGAAAAGGATCCCACCACATTAAAGTCTGAACCCTGGACAGTACCTTCCGAAAATGTGCCGACTGGAAATCATGCCAGACTCTTGGACCTACTTGAGTACTTGGAACATCTGGCGAAACTTGGCGAAAAACCTGTTTTTTCGCTGAAGGAATATCAACACCTAGTTTTCTCTGAAGCTGATCTCAAAGCTCAAATCGATATCACTCATGATGTATCGAGTGAGGAGGGCCAGGTCTGGCTTAGGATAAAGCGCCTCCAGCGTGCGGAGCCCCCCCTACCTCCTCAGGAAATTCGTGACTGGATTGCTCTCAGTCGTGACCCAAATCGATCACCTGAAATTCAAGACGTCCTAACTCGCACCGTGACTGCATCTGAGGCGGATGAATTACTGAGGAACGGAGAGGCTAGTTCCGAAGATAAATCACTTTCCTTAAAGCTGCGCGATGGCAAGCAAATGTTCGACGTGATGTTGCGGCTGGATGCTCAACCTCGAATCAAGTCCGCAGTCACAAATTACGTGTCTGCGGTGTGGGCACCTTGGGCTGAAGCCGAAAAACCAAGAAGGGCCACTATCGCAATATACGACAAATTCTTCAGCCTGTACCAGACCCTTCAAGCTGAAGGGGTTGAGCGCCCTCTTGAGATCGTTTGGGGTGTTGGAGTCGCCCGCTGGAAGCTACGTACCCACGAGATAGATCATCCGCTGATCGAGCAACTCGTCGAACTTTACGTCGATACCGAATCGGGAGACATAACAATCGGCCCCCGAGCGGCGATGCCACAGCCAGCGTTGAAACCCTATTTCAATCTTGAAGTTGAGGGCGTTGATACGACTCTTAATTTCGCGAAACATTTCTTCGAGCACATGCCGGTTGATCTAGAATTCTCCCCGTTTCAACGTAGCACATTTGAGTCCGTTCTTCGCTTTGCCTCAACTCACTTAGACTCCTCCGGGCAATATCACCCTGATAGCCTAAGGGACATAAACGACCGAACAGTGCCCCCTATCGCTGAATCATTGGTGATTACCGATACCTGGGCTATCTATGTTCGCCCACGCTCTGCAAATTTCTTTCTTGAAGACCTTGATCGCTTGCGAAAGGCTGTGACGAGCACACCAGATCTTCCTGGACCTTGCAAGAAACTCGTCGAGCCTCCATCCTCGGAATCGACCTATTCACCGAAGTTGGTAGACATTACCAAGGCTACGTTAGGTGGTCCTGTATCGGATTTTGTCTCGGAGATAACCGCAGAATCTTCAATTGAAACTGACCAGGAATTCTTCTTCCCAAAGCCATTCAACGCAGATCAGGTCGCAATCGTCCAACGTCTGGAAGAGGCTGACGGCGTCGTTGTCCAGGGTCCCCCAGGTACGGGCAAGACTCACACCATCGCAAATATTATTTGCCACTGTCTCGCTACTGGGCGCAAAGTCTTGGTTACTTCTAGAGGAGAAGCTGCGCTTGGAGTTTTGCGCGAACATATTCCAGAAGGAATTAGGGATCTAACCATCAGTCTATTGACTAACGAACGCGACGGACTGAAGCAGCTCGAAAGAGCAGTTGGCCTTTTGGCGAGCACTGCAACCCAGATGACTCCTTCCACATTGGAAAGACAGATCCTCTCTGGGCAACAACAGATTGTGGATCTAAAAAAGCGCCTAGTTTCAGTTGATGCGGAGTTCGCAAGCTTTGCCAAAAAACACTTAGGCAAAATTCCTCACGAGACTAACGCGGACGGATTGCTTCCAATCGAATTGGCCCGACTTCTTGCCACCGATGCTGACTTACATTCATGGTTGCCAGACAATCTAAGTTTGGATCCGAAGAACAACCCGCGCTTCACCGAGACGGATATTTCGACTCTACGCGAAGCCAGGCGTGTGCTTGGGAAAGACATTCTTTATACCAAAACAACGTTGCCGACTTTGGCAGATCTTCTAGATGGAGGTCGTATAGTAGCCCTCCATGAAGACCTTGTGAACTGCGAACAAATTGACCGCCAGATTCAAAAATCCGAATTTTCTCGGCTTCATCTGTCGTCACCAGATGCTGCAGAGAGATGCAGGGTCCTATTTCAGTCAGTCAAGGAAATAATCACCCTGTTTGGCATCGTCGATGAACTCGTGTGGATTAAGCCTTTCATGAAACGTTGGCTTGAAGGCGGACCCGACACCGAAAGGGAAAAGCTATTTGAAGGGCTGTTGGTGACAGTTAACGATATTCGCAAGAAACGCACGGAAATGCTCGCCTATGCAATTTCGTGTCCAGACTCGACTATAGGAGACCCTGAAGTTGTGGAGGCAGTCCACCACGCAGCAGCGGGTGAAAGACCGTTCGGACTAATGCCCTTTGGAAAGGCTCAAGCGCGCGAAAGGTTTTCCTCGATCCGAATAGAAGGCCGGATACCGAGTTCAACCGAAGATTGGTACAAAATAGAACGCTATCTGGCATGGAGATCGAAGCTTTCTTCTACAATCGCCCGTTGGAACGCAATCGCCCTGGAATATGCGCTACCACCCTTGAAAGATCAAGGAGAGGTAACTGCTCGCTGGCTGTCGGATGTCCTAGACAAAATTGACAGAGCTAAACTTGTTGTACGGCAACACGCTGTTCTTATTAAGCGAGAGCTGCCAGAGTTGTTCCCGCACGGGTTGGACGCTGAACTCGTTCTCAGCACTCGTGATTACGCTTCCAAAGCCCTTGAATCGATAGACGCCAATTTATCTGCGATACGATATGGAGCATCTCGTAATCTCATTAATAACCAAATCCAGATGCTAAAAGATGCATCGGGTCCCATCGTGGAGCTACTTCGTCAGTTCCTGTTACACGCAGTCGGGAATCCAGCTATTTCATCGAGACACATATCGGACGAGTGGCAGAAAATGTGTCGAGAATTGGACCGGGTGCACAATTTGAATCCGCATTGCGAAACTGTGAGCAGGGTTGCTCGTCTTATTAGAGAATCCGGTGCGCCACAATGGGCCGAATCCGTCATTAAAGAAGCGGCTGAATTAGAGGATAAGTGGGCTCCCAGCAATTGGTCAGAAAGCTGGTCTTGGGTGCGCTTCCGCTCATATTTGAAGGAGATCGATGGCAGAGACCGCTTTCGTCAGCTGTCGATTCTCCGGCGGAAGTACGAAGCAGAGCTCCAACAAGCGTTTTCGGAAGTTGTTCGACTCCGCACATACCTGGGTCTGAAGCGAAACATAACAAATCAGGTCGAGGCATCTCTGAATATGTTCATGGCTGCACTTCGCCAGATTGGTAGAGGAACTGGAATACGAGCGAGAAGATTCCGACAAGATGCTCGCAATGCGATGGAGAAGTCGTACGCGGCTGTGCCTTGTTGGATTATGCCAACTTGGCGTATTTCGGAAAGCCTCCCTGCATCGCTTGGATCATTCGATCTTGTGATCATAGACGAAGCGTCGCAATCGGATATAACCGCGCTACCCGCCCTACTCCGAGGAAAAAAGGTATTAATTGTCGGAGACGACAAACAGGTGAGTCCTACAGCGGCGTTTGTCGAAGAGAAAAAATTGATCCAACTCAAACACAACTATCTCAAAGACCAACCTTTCGGACCTCTGATGCTGCCTGGTTTTTCGCTATACGAACTGGCGCTTGCTACATTTCCCGGAAAGCGCATTATGTTGCGCGAGCACTTTCGTTGCGTTGAACCAATCATCCGATTCAGTTTTCAATTTTACGACGAACCAATAATACCAGTCCGAATCGCCAGACCCTCGGAGCGCCTGACACCCCCATTGATAGACGTATACGTTCCCCACGGAAGAAAAGACAAGCGCCAGATAAACCTTGCCGAAGCAGAAGCCATCGTGGACGAGATCGAAAAGATCGTCAAAGACCCCTCCTTTGCCAACCGGACTATAGGTGTAGTGTCTCTGCTCGCTGCAAAGCAGGCCTACTATATCCAGACACGTTTACTCGAAAGGATTGGAGAGGAAGAATATTTAAAACATCAGATAACCTGTGGCGATTCCGCAACCTTTCAGGGGAAAGAGCGCGACATTATGTTTGTAAGCATGGTGGAATGTCCTGCTACCTGTAGTACGAAAACGGCTCTACTATTTCAGCAGCGCTTTAACGTCGCTCTATCGCGGGCAAGAGATCGCATGTATCTATTTCGTTCTGTCACTGAGAATATGCTAAAACCTCAGGATCTGAAGGCGCGAGTGCTGCAACACTTTAAAAGGCCTATGCCAGCGACGACTGAGAACTCCAGACCACTACTGGAGCAGTGCGATTCAGATTTTGAACGAGAGGTTTTGAAGCGCCTAATTGAACATGGTTACCGTGTGACTCCGCAAGTCAAGGTCGGACCTTTCTCAATAGACATGGTTGTCGAGGGAGACGCCGATCGACGACTAGCGATTGAGCTTGACGGTGATAAGTATCATACGCCTGACCGATGGGCGGACGATTTGAGTCGCCAGCGCGTTATGGAGCGGGTTGGCTGGAGATTCTGGCGTTGTTGGGGATCCAGCTTTCTCTTAGACCCTGAAGGATGCTTCGGTGATTTGATTGCTACGTTGAACGAACTTCAGATTCGACCATCTGCTTCGGATGCTGGGCCCTCGTCCTACACAGAATTCCGAATTGCTGTAGACATTTCAAAGACAGAATCTAAAGCGGCTTCCATTCTTGAAGAGGAAGCGCCAGTCGAAGTAGGTGATCGCGTACTCGTTATGTTCAATGATGAACCTGGACGCCAACACACGATTGTAATCAGCGGAGACAGGACAGATGAGCCTATGGGAATCTACTCAGCCGACCACATCGTGGGAAAGGCATTGTTGGGAGCGATGCCCGACGATGAAATTTTGATTGCATTTAGGGATAAGGCCCGGACAGCGACAATTCTTGGCATCAAGAAGCCATCGCTAGCAAATTAGTGTTAGATACAAGATCTTATGCTTGTCTCTTGGGACTCAGCAGAGAATCCGATCCACCCATCCTCACCCTTTTCCACATCCCATTCGAATGCTAACTATACAATAAACTTATTGACAATCTAACTTTTCCCTGCTAGCATGCCCCATGCTCTCGGGCACCGCCGTCCGTATCAACAACAGCTTGCCTTCTTCATGCTAGAATCTCTTGCAAGAGGGTACGCGCGTGAAACCCAGAAGAAAATTCACCGTACTGATCGAGCAGGACGAAGAAGGCTATTTCGTCGCCACGGTTCCCGCCCTGCGCGGTTGCCACACCCAGGCCAAGAGTCTCGACACCCTCATGAAACGCGTGCGTGAGGTCATTGAACTTTGCCTGGAAGACGATAACAATCACGGCGGTCCGCTCGAACTCGTCGGTATTCAGCAAATCTCCGTATGACGCGGCTTCCCCGCGCTAAGGGAAGAGAAGTTGTCCGCGCCCTCGAAAAAGCCGGCTTCGCGGTCGATCGGACGCGCGGCAGTCATGTTTTTCTCAAACACAGGGACGGCAGAGCGACGGCTGTCCCCGTGCACTCGGGCGAAACGCTAGGCCCCGGCTTGCTGCGCGCCATCCTGCGCGACGTCGAAATGTCCGTGGACGAACTGATCGAGCTCCTCTAACCAGGCCCTTCTAAAGTGTCGACTTTTCAGCGATTTGCAGCACCGTTCGAATGATACCAATATGATAAACTTCTTGACATGCCATCTCTTCCGTGCTATCATGGCTCATGCTCTCCAACGTCGCTCTTCTCACGATGCGCTGTGTGCATCCCGAATGTTTCTACGGGACGCCGGAGAGCCCTACTCACTACTTTTTCTTCCCTAACCCCTTTCCTTCCAATTCGCTGCGCACACTTGTTCTCACAACAGGGGGGATATACCCCTCTTACCATATCCACTTTTCCGTACGCACTTCCGAGTCCCGCCTGCCGCGCCGAAGCCTTGGCGAAGGCGGGCCTTTGTTTTCATATTCTTACGAATTGCTTTTTCCGCAACCCGTTTCTTTTGATATTCATACAAATTGGTGGGGGGTGGGGGGCACATCCTTCCAGCCAAACGCCCTTATTTCTGCGGTCCGGTCGCTCTTGCTCTAGACAAGCGAAACCAAAGGAAAATTGCGACAACGGCGAAGAACGCTCCGGTGGAATCGAGCAGGGAATCGTACGGCGAAGCGACACGGCTGGCGACGAAGGCTTGGTGGATTTCGTCGAGGATGGAATAGCCGGCGGCTATGGAAAGGGCGGTTAGGCCCCAGGACCAACGCCAGCCTTTGCGAGCGCCGCGCACACCGCGGTAAATCAAAAGACAAAACACAAAGTACTCGGTGAAGTGCGCGCTCTTGCGGATCAGGAAATGAATGGAGTCGAACTGATCCTCGGTCAAGGAGGGAATCAGCCAGCGGAGAATCGGCCCCAGGATGAACCCGGTGTGTTCGGAGGAAAATGTATCCGTGGACATCGAGAAGATGACGCACGCCCAGAGTGCGGCGGGCCACCAAGCGCGAAACCAGCCGGGAAAGATGTTGCGTGGCATGCGCGACCGCAGATCAGACAATTGAGGTGCGGGGCGCGGATTGCGCCAGGGTTGTGGTTCAGACAATTCGGCTGGGCTCCATTTTCATTGATTGATGCAGTTTCTCGTGCGCGCCGATGCCGCGCTGCTATTCCATCTGGTAATTCGGCGCTTCGCGCGTGATGATGACGTCGTGTACGTGGCTTTCGCGCAGGCCTGCCGCAGTGATGCGAATGAAGCGGCCCTTCTCGGTTAATTCCTTAAGCGTGGCGGCTCCGACATAACCCATGCCGCTCTTCAGCCCGCCGACCAATTGGTCCGTCAATGCGCCGAGCGTACCCTTATACGGCACGCGGCCTTCCACGCCTTCCGGAACGGATTTGCCGCGTTCTCCGGTGTCCTGCACCACGGAATATCGA
>JBGOTL010000047.1:0-25020 GCA_041476465.1 Candidatus Acidiferrum sp.
AGGCAATTGCCGGAAATTGGTGCCCAGCAGATAGGAGAGCGGCCCAGAAGTGTTAATGCCTTCGTTCCAGCCGATGAATGGAGAACGTTCGGAACTTTCCACGATCGAAGGCCGCACGATGGCGATGGGCAAATCTCGGCCACCCCGTGCGAGCAGCGACTCTCCGAGGCTCTTCGTATACGTGTACGTGTTTGGCCAGCCGAGATGCCGTGCGCGGCGCATGCCGATGCGCACCAGGCGGTTGCGCGACCAGCGCGCACGATTCCGCCGTAACACCCCATCCAGCACTTCCGTCCCCACCTTGGATTCGTCGCCGCCGCGCCCCAGTGCCTGGCGGCGAAGCACCCTGGTGATTTCCGGGCTTCCGGCGCGCTCTTCGATGCGGCGGATGGTTTCCCGTATTCCAGCAATCTCCCTTTCAGCGTCAAACTCCCGGTCGCCCGCGGGGTTGTAGTTTTCCTGAAGTTCTTCCGTGACCCGGCCGTCGCGCATGCCGACGACATAGCAGGTGGAAAGATGCATAAGCCCCGCGCGATCGCACTTGCGCAAAAATTCCAGCAGGTGCAGCGCGGAATCAATGTTGGAGGAGAGGGCATCGCGCAGATCAGGGTTGAAATCCGTGAGTCCGGCGCTGTTGACGACCAGGTCCAGCGACTTTGCCAGCCGGGCCTGCGTTGATGCATCCAGTCCAAGCCCCGGCTGGCTCACGTCGCCTTCCACAACTTCGACCTTTTCCTTCAGGAAAGCGGCCAGCTTGCGGCCATGACCTTCTTGCAAGTTGTCAAACGCCGGCGATTCCTCGACAATTTTCTGGAAGCGCCGCTGCCCTGAGGTGGTGCGGTTGCGGCGAATCAGCAGCGTGATCTTGCCGATGTTCGGAGTATTTTCCAGGAGATCCACCAGCCAGACCTTGCCGATAAAGCCCGTGACCCCAATCAACAGAATATGGCGATCGGCCAGCGTCTCACGGACAGAAAGGCGCTCGACGCGCGGCGTTTCGCCAAAAAGCCCGACGGGTCTGGCCGGCGGCGGAGCGGGCCGCGCCGTCGTTTGCACCGCGGCTCCCAGAAGCTGCGGATTCTTCGCCCAACCGAGCCTCACCAGAAGTTTCTCTTTGGCGATGCGCCCATCGATGGAACCGCTGGCCAGCCACGCAAAGGGTCCGCGCGGACGCACCGCGGGATCCAGCAGCCTTCCTGTAGCCCGCCGATCGCGAAATTCCAGGCGGTTGGCGATGAACGATGCGACACCAAAGTGCTTCGCCAGCGGCCGGGCGATGTGCTCCAGCAACTGCCCCACTAGGACAATGCGCTCGCCGCTGCGAACGGCTTCCAACAGCTTTTCGGAAGCCTCGCGGCGCAGATGGGGCTTCAGAACGTACTGAAAATATTCTTCGCCGAGGAGATCCAGCCGGTCGCGGCTGATGCCTCGAAGCATGATGTGCAGGAAACGCGTGGCAAAGGTGCGGCTGGCGGCATAGGAGAACGGCCGCAACACCGTCATGAACGCCATGCCCGCGCGGCGCGCCCATCGTTCGGAAAAACTTTTGCTGTTCCAGGTGAAAAAGCCGACCGGGCGCAGCGCACCCAGCTCGAGCAGCGAGCCCTCGATGCGCCAGTAGGTCACTGGTCGTGACCTGCCAGCAGTACTATCCGTCAATTTGGTCTCAAGTTCCGGCATCGCGGGCATAGGGTCAGCGACTCGCTATCAAGGGACGATAGGTGACCGCTTTGCGGTCACCAGCGCAGGACCGCTTAGCGGTCACCTGCACTGATTTCCAGCATTTCCAGATGAAAACTCTTGCGCATCTTTATCAATTTCAGTCTGGAACGATTCTCGGCCCCGGTCTGCGTCTCACCCTCGAACGGCTCCCGGCGCAAACGGGCTATCATCTGCTTGGGATTGACTAAAAGTAACACCCTCAGCGAGTTCTCGCAAGGCAGCCCTGTTGCGGCCATGATGCGCGGAAGCAGCACAGGCCCTGTAGCGAAACCATGCTTCACGCTGCGCGTGGCTTCGCCGCATCTCTATCATTCAGCACGTTGTCGAGTGGGGAGAACTAAGGATGTGGAACTGCGCGCACCTGCCAGAATCGCCCTACACGCCCCAGCCGTAGCGCTCCGCATGTTCCAGTGTGCGCTGCATCTCTTCGTGGAGAATTTCCATCAGCACGGAACCCGCTACGGTGCGCGCGCCAGGTTCCGTGATGTCCGGCGTGCGATACCCCCCGGTGAGCACGCGATCCAGCGACTGTTCGACCCAGTCGGCCTCCAGAGAAAGACCGAAGGCATCGCGCAACATCATGGTGGCGCTAAGGATCGAGCCGATGGGATTGGCGGAATCCGTGCCCGCGAGCGAAGGTGCCGAGCCGTGAATCGGTTCGAACAGCGGCGCGCCGGTGCCGAAGCTGCCGGAGGGAATCAAGCCGATGGAGCCAGCCAGCGCTGCGGCCGCGTCACTAAGAATATCGCCGAACATGTTCGTGCTGAGCAGCACATCAAATTGCGTGGGTCGCAGCGTCAGTTGCATGGCGGCGTTATCCACGTACATGTGTTCCAGCTTTACCGTGGGGTAGACCGTGCTCAGCGCCGTGACCGTGCGCCGCCAGAGTTGCGAGCTGCTCAAAACATTGGCTTTGTCCACGGAACAAAGGTGCCGCGAGCGATTTTCCGCCCGCGCGTAAGCGAACATGGCGATGCGTTCGATTTCCGGCGTGGAATAAGACTCCGTATCGAAGGCGCGCTCCACGCCCTTTTCGATCACGTTTCCGCGCTCGCCAAAATACATCCCGCCAGCCAGCTCGCGGACAATTTCAATGTCAAGATCTCCGAGACGTTCGGGCTTCAGCGGAGAAATCCCGCGCAACGGCTCCAGCACTTTCACCGGGCGCACGTTGACATACAAGCTCATCCCCTGGCGCAGGCCAAGCAGACCGCTCTCCGGGCGCTTTCCTACCGGCAGCAGATCCCACTTCGGCCCGCCCACCGCGCCGAGAAACACCGCGTCGGCTTTCCGGCAGGCGTCCAGCGTTTCGTTGGGCAGCGGATTGCCGGTGGCATCAATCCCTGCTCCGCCAATCGGCAACTCCTGCATCTCAAACTGATGGTTGAATTCGTGGGCGCAAGCACGCAATACACTGGCGGCGGCGCGCGTCACTTCCGGGCCAATTCCGTCACCCGGCAGAATTATGATGGTCTTTTTCATCGAAAACCCCGGTCAATTACGAATCCGCTCGATCACTCGCCGCAGTTCGCGTGCTCCACAAGGCTCAAAGGCGGATCAAACCGCGGACGGAGCTGCCGCGGCGACAGCGTTTGCTCCGCGCCGCATCACTTCATGGGCGATGGCCACCAGATCGCGCGGCCGCACCTGCTTGGATTCATCCGCCAGCGCGGTAACCCGGCGGTAGCATTCCGCCAGCTCCGCTTCGCTTGGCTCGTAGCCCAGGTCCCGCAAGCTCATGCGCAGCGCGTTGCGCCCCGAGTGCTTCCCCAGCACCATCGAACGCGAAGGCACGCCGACGCTCTGCGGCGAAATAATTTCATAGGTGAGGGGATTCTTGATGATCCCATCCTGGTGGATACCCGCTTCGTGCGCGAAGGCGTTTGCGCCCACGATAGCCTTGTTCGGCGCCACTTGCGCACCGGTGATTTCCGAAAGCATGCGGCTGGCCGGAAAAAGCTGCTCGAGGTTGATCCCGGTAGTGACCCCGAAGCTTTCCTTACGCACCGCCAGCGCGGCGACGATTTCTTCCAGCGCGGCGTTGCCGGCGCGTTCCCCGATTCCATTAATCGTGCATTCGATCTGGCGAACACCCGCGCGAACCGCGGCCAGTGAATTGGCCACGGCCAGGCCCAGGTCGTCGTGGCAGTGCGCGCTGAGCGTGATGCCCTGCGCATCGCCCAAAAACTCGCGCACTCGTGTGAACATCGCGGCGTATTCCTCCGGCACGGCATATCCAACCGTGTCCGGTAAATTCAAAATCGTGGCCCCGGCATCCACCGCAACCCGGCACACCTGGCAAAGAAAATCAATGTCCGTACGCCCGGCGTCCTCGGCGGAAAATTCAACTTCGCCCACATGCTGGCGTCCGTAACGAATCATCGATCCGATGGCTTCCAGCGCCTGCTCCCGCGTCATCTTCAGCTTCACGCGCAGGTGTAAATCGGAAGTCGCTAGAAAAACGTGCAAGCGGGAGGTTTCCGCGGTTTCCAGGGCTTCGATCGCCGCGGTTACATCGTCTTTCCTGGCGCGAGCGAGCGCCGCGATGGGCACGCTGCGAATTTCCTGCGCCACTTTGCGGACCGCTTCCAGGTCCCCGCGCGACGCGATGGGAAACCCGGCTTCTATAACGTCCACGTTTAGCGCCGCGAGCTGCCGCGCCATGCGGATCTTTTCCTCCGTGTTCATGGAAAAACCCGGCGACTGTTCGCCGTCACGGAGCGTGGTGTCAAAGATGCGTACGACGTCCATAGGGTCTCCCAGCCTCTAGTAACGCACGGAGCGGGCCCTCCGGTCCAATTTATCTTTATTCTACTTTTGATAATTCTGTCTTATACTGCTGACACGGGGGGAATCGCTAAACGTGGATCTGGGTGAACTGCAGGTTTTTCTGATGGTCGCCAAGGAAGGAAGCTTTTCCCGCGCCGCTGAGCGCCTCTACCGCACGCAACCGGCAGTCAGCCTGGCTATTCGGAAGCTCGAGGATTCCCTGGGCCAGCCGCTTTTTGTGCGCGGTTCGCGCCCGGTGCGCATGACCGATGCGGGCACCCTGCTCAAGGACTATGCCGAGCGCCTGTTGAACCTCCGCGACGAAGTAAAAAAAGGCCTCATGGAACTCGAGGGCCTGGAGCGCGGCGAGCTGGCCCTGGGCGTAAACGAAAGTTCCATTCATGCCCTGCTCCCCGCGCTCGGCAAGTTTCGCGTAAAACATCCCGGCGTGCAGGTTCGCGTGCATCGTATGTTTTCCCGGGACATCCCGCATGAAGTCCTCAACTATCGCCTGGACCTTGGCGCGATATCCTTTGTGCCGCGCGACCCGCAGCTGGTGGCAACGGAAATCCTGAAGGATGAGCTGACCCTGGTGGTGCCGCCAAAGCATCCGCTTGCGAAACGCCGCGAAGTGGACGTCGCCGACCTCGGCAAGGAAGATTTCATCGCGCACATTGTGGAATCGCCTTACCGGCGGCGTGTGATCGAGCTCTTTGCGCGCAACCGCACCCCGCTGAATATGCCCATCGAGATGCCCACCATCGAGAGCATCAAGCGCTCCGTGCAGATGGGCCTGGGCGTCGCGATTGTGCCGCGCATGTGCGTACAGTGGGAGCTGGAGCGCGGCTGGATGAAAGAAGTCAAGGTGCGCCAGATGAATATGCCGCGGCACGTCTATTTGGTTTCGCGCCGCGGCGCGCGGCTCCCGCACGCCGCCGCGGAATTGATGCGCATTCTCCGGGAGGAGTGATCGCGATGGCCGGCGGCTTGGCAATTCTTGTGCTCGGTTTTTTCCTGGGGATGCGCCACGCGACCGACCCCGACCATGTGATCGCGGTCTCCACCATCGTCAGCCGCGAGCGCTCCATTCTGAAAGCCGGCCTGATCGGTGTCCTCTGGGGACTCGGCCACACACTCACCATCGTAGCGGTTGGCGCAGCGATTATTCTGCTAGGCCTGGCCATTCCCGTGCGCGTTGGCCTCACCATGGAATTCGCGGTGGGCTTGATGCTCATCCTGCTCGGCGTCCTAAATCTCAGTGGAGTTACACAATGGCTCAGCGAGAGATTTTCACCGGCGCATCCTCCCACCATCGGCAAGCATGCGCATGTTCATGAACATGACACGCATCTTCATTTTCACTGGCACTCGCATGGCCCCGCGGAAGAACACCATGGAGAAAGCCTGACGCCGCCGCGCTGGTTGAGCGGGCCGTTCGCGCGCCTGGGCGTTTTTCACACCCTGCGGCCGCTGCTCGTCGGAATCGTGCACGGCCTGGCCGGCTCCGCGGCTGTCGCGCTCCTGGTGCTCAGCACCATCCATCAACCTCGCTGGGCCGTGCTCTACTTGCTGGTTTTTGGTGTAGGTACTATCGCCGGAATGATGCTGATTACTGCGGCGATTGCCCTGCCGTTTTCCTTCGCGGGATACAAATTTGCGTGGCTCAATCGCGGATTGATCACTGCTTCAGGCCTCGTGAGTCTGGGCTTTGGCCTTTTCGTTTCTTACCACATCGGCTTCGTCGACGGCCTCTTCACCGGTCATCCCAGCTGGACGCCTCGCTGACCAGCTCTCCGTCCGTGAAAAACTACGCTTTCGCCGCGATCGCTTGCTCCACCGTGGAGTACAGCGGCAAAAGTTTTTGCAAGCCGCACACCTGAATGACCGCTTTGCCCTGCTGCGTCAGGCTCGCCAGCGCTAACTTCTTCCCCGCATTGCGCCGGCTCACAAACAGCGACACCAGCGCGCCCACCCCCGCCGAGTCGAGAAAGCTCACTCCGCTCATGTCCAGAACCAGATGGTTTGCGGATTCCGCGCGCATGTTTGCAATGAAATCGTGCACCGTTTCCAGCTCCAGCTTGCCCTCCAGACGGTTGATAGCGAGTTCGCTGCTGCTGTTGGGTTCCTTTTCAATTTCCAAATGGGCGGGTTTCATAAACACCCCAGTTAGCCTGCGCGGATACCCTTCACTGTAACAGTTACCTTCAATTCCGGCGACAAGCCGCAGCACACCACCCAGCAACTTGTCATCCTGAGGGCATGCGATGAGGATGCCCGAAGCCCGCTTCCTCTTCGCGCCGGGTTCGCGCGAAGAACCTCAACTTCAACTGTTTCACTCACGTAATGTTTGGATGCTGCTGACAATTACCAGCAAATCGCTTCCTCAAATCGCTTTTTCAGTACCTGATAGCCTCAATGTCCCGAATTGGAACACTTTTACACAGTTGGCCACGTTATCCATTGGGCACTCCCGATTGACGCCCACCACCCGCAGCGCTAACCTGCGACCTAGGCTCCCTCTCAGAACTCGCACGCAGAGCCGTATTCGAATCGCCCGTTGACCGCTTTGCGGTCACCTGCACTAAGGACGACTTATGGCTATTCACGCGTGGGTCCCTTCCCTTTCGCTCACGATTTTTCATCGCTACATTGATCCCCGCTCCAGCGGGGCGCGGTTCCTCTTCGTCCTGTGCCTCCTACTGGTCACCCTTACGACCTCCCGCGCGCAAACCCCGGCTCAACAATATGTTTATGGCTCGCTGGGAGGTCCGCCTCCCTCTTCCGTCGCGGGATTCAGCAAAGCAAGCCAAACCGGCGCCCTCAGCCTGGTTCCCGGATCGCCCTTTAGTGAACGCCTCGAAGGCGGCCTTGTCGCTATCGATGGTCAGGGCAAATTCCTGTTCGTCTTGAACCCCACGAGCAATGACATTTCAATGTTCCAGATCAATCAGGCCTCAGGTGCTCTTTCCGAAGTTCCCGGCTCTCCCTTTGCCGTTCCCCCCACCGTTAACCCCAGTCTGGCGCCTTCGCAGCCTATATCCATCACGGCAGAACCTTCTGGCAAGTTTCTGTTCGTTGGCTATTTTTGGGGCGACTATTTGGGATATAGCACCGTCGCTGAGCTGGCCATTGACACGTCCGGCTTGAGCCCTATCCTCCGTACCGTAGGAAGCTTTGGTAGCGTGGGCGCTCCAGTACAGCTGCTTACCGATTCCAAGGGCCTTCATCTGTATGTCGGTCTAGGCATTGGTCCGAGTGGAAATCCAGTAGGTGTAGGCGGGGCGCAAGTGTATTCCATCGACGACTCAACCGGCGTTTTGTCCTACCGGGGCATGGCTGCTTTCTTTCCCTCGTTCGGCCTAAACTATGCGATCGATCCGCAAGATCGTTTTTTCTTTTTGCAGGGCGGCGATGTGGGGGATGTTATGAGTTGTATCATTTCGCCGGTCGATGGGACCGCGAATACTTGCTTTCCAATTTACTACTTTGGCATTCTGAATTCTTCGGCCGGAATAGTTGTGGAGAGCTCCGGCCACTTTCTCTACATCCCGCAAGGCCAGAGTGTCGCTGTCTTTTCTATTGATCAGACCACCGGCGCCCTAACTCAGGTTGCTTCTGTGAGCGGGGTTTTCTCGGGCAAGGGCAGTTTCGTTGCTGATCCTATGGGGCCTTATATTTACTCCGCAGGCCTAACGATTTCACCGACCGTCCACACCTACCAGGTTGACCAGCAAACCGGCGGTCTAACCGAAATCCCCGGATCTCCATTCAATCCAGGAACTGTGTGCTGCCAGGGCCTGGCCATCTCCGGCAATCCGGTTCAAGCCATTAGCGGTCCGGCCGCCACGATTTTCCCTTCCACTGCCGCCACCTTTGCTGCCACCGCGGGTACCAGCAGCGCTACGCAGGTCTTTTCTATCGTCAACATTGGAAATCAATTGCTTGCTATTAATTCCATTTCGATTGCCGGAACTAACCCCACCAGTTTCTCTCAAACGAATACCTGCCTCGCAACCCTGACCCCCAATGCCAACTGTTCCGTCAGCATCACCTTCAATCCGGCGAGCGTTGGCACATTCACAGCCGGTCTCCGGATAGCCGATAACGCTCCTAGCAGTCCACAGACTCTCTTGCTTAGCGGCACGGGCGTCGCCCCTGTAGCCGCTGTCACTTTCTCTCCAGCAACGCCATCGTTCCCCGCCACCACGCAGGGAACATCCAGCGTGGCGCAAACCCTGACCCTCATCAACTCGGGCACTGGGCCGCTGCACGTTTCTTCGGTTTCTCTCGGTGGACCTAACCCCTCGGACATCAGCTTCACCAACAATTGCATGGCCCCGGTTTCGCCGGCAGCCAACTGCACCATTTCTCTGGTCTTCAGCCCAATTGCCCCGGGCCAGCGCACCGCGAGCTTAGTGATTTCCGACGATGCGCCTGATTCTCCGCAGATGGTCACCCTCAGCGCCATCGCCACCCCGGCCATCACCGCGGCCGGCACGACCGCGCAAAACGTTGCCGCTGGTCAGACCGCTAACTACACGCTCACTCTCAATCCCGGCAACGGCTTTTCGGGAATGATTTCTCTGGCCTGCTCCGGCGCGCCTCTTGGCGCGACATGTTCCGTCCCGCCCAGCGTAGCTGTTGGTACGCCTTTCACGGTCAGCGTGACCACCAGTGGCGCGTCTCACGCCTTGCTGCCATATTCGAATTTCCCACGCGTCACACGCACACCACTTTTGTTTGCCTTGTGCACGTTCGTTCTTTGCCTGCTGGCGTTACTGACGGTCGGCAACCGCGTGCCACAGCTCCGCTCACGGCGCCTGGCATGGACCGGCGCGCTTGCAACTATGCTCTTTCTGGCAGTGATAACCAGTGAAGGTTGCGGAGGCATGGGCGCAACGCCCATCCAGCAAATCGTCACGCCGCCAGGCAACTATATTCTGACCGTCACGCCGTCCGCGACAAATGCAGCAAACAAGCCACTGCAGCTCCCAGCGATTCAGCTCACCCTGAACGTCTCGCCATAAGTTTTACAGTTATCTGCGAAGCAGCCAGCAGCCGCTCTACGGCGAAACCGAAACCCGGTAGATCACGCCCGATCCATCATCGCTCACCAGAAGCGCGCCATCCGGCGCCACCGCTACCCCCACCAGCCGCCCATAAACCTTGCTTTTCGTTGCGTCCGGCGCGAGCCCGGTCAGAAACGGAACAGGATCGCCGGTTGGCTTGCCGTCCTTGAACGGCACAAACGCGATCTGGTAACCCGCAAGCATCGCGCGATTCCACGAGCCGTGCTCCGCAACGAACGCTCCGCCGCGGTATTTTTCTGGAAATTGCTTCCCGGTGTAAAACGCGAATTGCAGCGGCGCTACGTGCGCGCCCAGCAAAACATCCGGCACGATGGCCCGGGCCACCAGCTCCGGCTTTTGCGGCTTCACGCGCGGATCCACATTGTCGCCAATGTAGCTGTACGGCCAGCCGTAAAATCCGCCATCTTGCAAAGAGGTAAAATAATCCGGCGGCAGATTATCGCCGAGTTCATCGCGCTCGTTCACGCTGGTCCACACCTGGCCGGTCACGGGTTCGATCGCCAGGCCCACCGGGTTGCGCAAGCCGCTGGCATAAATGCGCGCGTTCTTCCCGTCTGCATCGCAAATGGTGATCGCCGCGCGGCGTTCCTCTTCACCAACATCAATATTGGATGCGGAACCCACGCTGATGAAAATATGCTTGCCATCGGCGGAGAAGGCCACCGCGCGCGTGGAATGTGCGCCGCCTCCTGGCAAAGCCAGCAGCTTCTCGGCTTCTCCGAGCCGCTTCGAACTCTTGGGGTCATACCGGAATCGCACCAATGCGTTGGTATTCCCGACATAAACGTAGTCATCATGAAACGCGACTCCGAAAGGCCGGTCCAATCCACTTGCAAAAACCTCACGCTCTTGCGCGCCCCCGGTGCGCTGCGGGTCGCGCAAAATAATCACCTGGCCTGCTCCGGTGTCCGCAAGAAAAATATCTCCATTCGGCGCCACCGTCAGCCAGCGCGGCTCCCTGAAATCCGTGGCGAATACGTTCACGCGGAATCCCTGCGGCACCGTGGGCAAAAATCCCGCGGGCGGCTTCACACTATCCGTGCCGTTGCCCGCCGATTTCGTGGCGAAGGGCGGCGGGAGTTGCGGTTTTTTTCCGTTGGTAACTTGCGCACGAAGAAGTCCGGGTGAATTCAACAGCAAACAGAAAAACACAGTGCAACGAACTGTCCTACGCATGGCATCCCTCACAGTGAGATTTTTTCCGGCATGAGAGTATAACGTCTCGCGAGCGTCCCAGGTTACCAGGATGCGCGAGAAATCTCAGCGTCAAGTACTTGCAAGCCCCCTGGACGATCCCTGCCGCGTGGATTTGTGAAGCCCTTGGCCCCCGCGTTTCTCCCGCAAGAGTTTCTTGACTTGAGCCGCGCCCAGGAGTATTCAGGACGGTACGCGCACCACCACTTCCAGCACTCTTCCTTCCCTGTGCGCCAACTTCTAAGACTCGCAGGAGGCATTTATGCCAAGCACCGTACGTCCGATCCCCGAGGGATACCATTCCATTTCGCCGTCGCTCACTTGCCGTGGCGCGTCTCGCGCCATTGAGTTCTACAAGGAAGTCTTCCACGCTACCGAAGTTATGCGCATGCCGGGCCCCGGCGGCACCATCATGCACGCCGAGCTAAAGATCGGAGATTCCATCTTCTTCTTGAATGACGAGATCCCCGGAATGTGTGCTGCGCCGAGCGGAAATTCGCCGAATCCCTTCTATCTCTTCCTTTACACGGAGAATGTGGATGCCATGTACAACCGCGCCGTGGCGGTGGGCTGCCGCATCGATATGCCGCTGCAGGACCAGTTCTGGGGCGATCGCTACGGCAAGATCACCGATCCCTTCGGCCACCAATGGGGTCTCGCGCAGCATGTGGAGGATGTGGCGCCCGAAGAAATGCAGCGCCGCTCCGCCGCCAAGCAGGCCACCATGGCCAAGACTGCCGGCCAGAACTGACCTCGAAAATCTGCCGTGAACTATGCGCTTGCACGCCGCCCTTATGCCAACCTGTGAGGGCGGTTTTGTTTTCTGACTGTCGCGATTTTGCACTACAACCGCTGAGCGCTCACGATTTTCTTTTGTAAATACACACGCCACCCCACGGCCGGTTGGGATTGAAGGTCTTCGCTTCTGGCAACCGCGCTATAAGGCGCAAGAAAAACGGCGGGCGCTTAAATCGCGCAGCGGCTCTCAGAAACCCTTGCACGTCGGTCAGCTCCCAGCCGCGAGACGTAAAGAATGCCGGCCCCTCCACGGGTGCGAACTTGAACGCAGCGCCAACCTCGCTGAGTGTCTTTCCTGACCTGCGCTGCATCATCTGGAGAAGTTTCGGCGAGGCCAGCTCCAGAATCCAACTCTGGAAATGCGCGCCCGCCGCGAGATCCGCGGCCAGCGCGGCAACTTGCTCAGAGCTGAGATAAATTAGCAAACCTTCCGTAAGGACCAGAATTTTGCTGGCTCGGCGGTCGAGATCGGCAAACAGCGCGCGACGCGCGGGGGCGTCCGATAAATCCAGGCGAACGCGTTGCAGCGAACACTCTGGTTTCTCGTTTGCAAGAATCTGCTCTTTGTAATCGAGGATGTCCGGCAAATCTACTTCGACCCACTGCAGCGATACAGGCAGCGCCATGCGGTACGGCCGCGCGTCCAGCCCTGCCGCCAGGTTGAGCACCATGTCCGTGCCCTGCTGAATTTCGCGCGCAATGAACTGATCGAAAAGATAGGTGCGCGCCACCCAGGCCCATGCGTGTTCGTTGCCGTCGGGAATCGAGTTGGCAATTTCCACGCCCTGGCGGCCCGCAAGGCGTTCTGCGTAGGGATCGCGGAACATTGCGTCGGGCCGTTCGCTCTCCCGCGCGCGGAAGACCGCCGCCCACCGCGCGGTATCCGAAATGTTGCGAACCACCTGTTGTGCGTCGGGCATCGTTGTCTCTTTCAACAAATTTCTGTGGTTACGCCAATGCCAACCGCCGAAGCTTGATGCGGTCGGCGCGGACATGTGCAAGCTCGAATTGTGTCTGCTGCGTCAGCCAGCTTTCCGCGCTGCCTCCGAAGACCTTGGACAATCGTACCGCCATCTCAGGAGAAATCCCGCGCTTCTCGTTCACCAGTTCCGAGAGGGTCGTGCGCGTGACTCCCAGCGCTGCGGCGGCGTCCGTGATGGTCAGACCCAAAGGCTCAATGCACTGGCGCAGCACCAAGCCGCCGGGGTGCGGAGGATTCTTCATCGGCATGATTCAATCTCCTTCAGTGGTAATCGATATAGTCAACGTCCAATACACCCCTGCCGGCAAAGTGGAATATCACCCGCCAGTTCGCTCGAACGGTTACCGCCCAAAAGCCTTTCCACTCACCCTTGAGCGGATGCAGCCGGAATCCCGGCAAGTCCATATCCGCAGGAGCGCTGGCCGCATCGAGACGCGCAAGAATGTCACGCAGTTTTTCCGTGTGCTCGCTGCTCACGCCGCGCGGGTCGTCGTCTTCGTAAAGGCGTTTCAATCCTTTGTGGCGGATCGCAAGGATCATTTTTCACCGTAACGCGTAACGTAACGCATGTCAAGCGGCACACCCGCTGCGAAAAGTCTTGCGGAAACTCATCTCGCAGCCTCATCACAAGCCCTGGGCACGTCACCCAAAACTTATGCCAAACACCAGCCACATATTGACCAGAAAATGAAACGCCACTAATACCCACAAGTCCTTGCGCAGCTTCATCAGCAATCCGAATCCCAGTACCAAAAACAGGAGCGGCCAGGTTTGCTGTATTTGCCACAAATGATACAGCCCCATCAGCAGTGAATTCGTAATCCAATTCCAGCGCCCTAGAAATTCGCTCTTCTTCATCAGATAGCCGCGAAAGTATAGCTCCTCGCCCAGAAAATTCCCGATGAACAGCAACGCCAGCGCCAGCGGCGGAAAGCTGTACATTGCCTCGGGTGTATCCCCAAATATGCTGTAACCGGGGACTCGAAACAATGCCACCGATTTCGTCCAGGCCTCCAGCGGCGGCCAGACAAATTTCAAGTATGGGACAGAGACCAGCGCGAAGAGCACAAAAAATACCGGAAGCACTACGAGCAAGCCCTTCCGGTCGAGACGATTCACTCCCAGAAATGCCAGCGACTCGCGGAATGTCAGCTTGTCCGCGAAGCGCAGCACCAGAAATGGCGTGCACAGGTGCCAGCCGAGCAGGATTCCCAAAATCCATGCATATTGCAGCCATCGCTCGGAAAATCCCGTTACCCGCAACTGCCATCGGAAGATCGGCTCCACATTGATGGCCACGAACATCACAATTCCCGGCAGGAGATACATCAGCAAGTAGATTGCTTTCGCTACTGGCGTCCTAGCCTGATATTTCGCGGCGTACGCGTCGTACTACACGGCGTCTTCCCGTGCAAAGAAGCGCTGTAGGTTTTCTGTCACGGCCATCGCATTTCCCATTCAAGTTCTCCGGCAGGGGCAGAAGCATATAACCGCGCGAGGAAATGACGTAACGAAATAAAGATGCAAGGAATGGGCGAAGATCATGTTTCACCTCATCGCGGTCTGGTGGAGGGTCATCGTCGCGGTAAGGGCGAGGGATGTCGATGACCAATCGTTGTACGTTGCTGCCGTCTTCCGCGTCGAGTTCCTTATAGGCCATGGGAAGAGCTCGGAGTTGGAGACTGCTGATGTAGGCAAGGATGGAGGCGCGGAGCTGGGGGGCAGATCACCTGAGAGAGGAGGAGATAGAGACCAGTGAGGGAGGCATGAATGCCCTTGGCGGTTTGGAAGTCTTCGGCGTCGGCGGAGAGGGTAGAGGCGAAGTCGGCGGTGTCATGTGCGTTGGGGTCAAGGTCGATGAGTTGGGCCGGATGGGGTGCCGGTTGCGGAAGATGATGGAGGCAGAAGTTGGTTGAGTTGGCGGCAATCTGGCGGCGGCATCGGCGGCCGCTGGCGGTTCGATGCTGGCAGTGAGGCTGATTGGTGTCGAAATTAGAGCTAGATCTAGTGGCTTCGGCGTTCATAGAGCGTTCCTTTTTGGGAAGAGAGGGCATTGCATGTACCCCCACCCCCGGGGGGTCTGTAATAGAGACAAACAAAAGGGGTTGGAGTATACCCTCCTTCGCCAAGGCTTCGGTGGGCAGGCGGAACTTGGAAGTGTGTACGGAAAACGGGAGCGTAAGTGCGTCGATGCCACGATGGCAACCCTGTGGCGGGCAGCCTGTGGACGGCGGTTTGTTGGAATCATGGCTCAGGGTAGCAGACTCGTTGTACGATGTCAATAGTTAATTTAATGGTATACATTCGAATGGACCGGTTCGAATGGCGGGAGGCAGGAGTAAAGTCAAAATCCCCATGGTTCGGCTTCGCTCACCACAGGCTCCTTGCCCCGACATGGTCGGGGTAAACGCCACCCGCAAGGATGGGGCACCTGAAAACTTTCTCGGGCGTAATGCCCGGGCCACCCGACAGGGCCTCGTGTTGCAGGCGAGATTTCAATCCATCAACAAGCTATCCGCTATCGCGGCCTTGTTTTCAACCGGCGAAAAGGTGAACCATACCAGCAGAAGTGAATGCAGCACTGCCGTTGTTGTTCCGTTCGGAAGACTAGGCCTTCGGAGTTTCCCTGAAGATCTCGACCAAGCGATCCGCGATCATCTTGTCCTCGCCGTCCTTGAGCTGCCAGACAGCAAAGCCAAAGCTGTTCGGGTCGCGAGGCGGGCGGTGATTTTCGCGGTGATTGTCCCCCGCAGGCGCGTCAGGATTGCGTCCGCGCATGCCGCTCGCTCCAGCGCCCATGCTGCCGATACCGATTGGCCGAGTGTCGGCTAGCTTCTGCATGACCTCCGGCCCGGTGATTTTGAGCTTGGACGGATCGATCTGCCAGGTGTAACGCGGGGTCACGTTTCCAAGAGCCTCAGAGTTGAACTGCCGAGGGAGCGCCGTTACTCCGAATTTCTTCACTGCATCGGTGATGACCTGCGCGCGCTCGTCGTACATCCTCAGCGTGGCGTCGTAGTCCTGATTGACGAAGATCTCGAGCGCCTTGAGCAGGCCGAATATGGTCTCCTTGCCAACCTTGCAGCAACGGCCGATGCGATCTTCCTGCGGACTCATGTTCAGCAGGGAGTAGCGGATCAGCTCTTCCTTACCGATCAGGACGCCGGATGCCTGCGGTCCGCAAATGGCCTTGCCGCCGCTGAAGGTGACCATGTCGAAGCCGATTGCCGGATACTCCCAGAGCCGCTCTTTCGGCGGCACGTCCGCGGCAGCATCGTTGAAGGTGTAGATGTTGTGTGCCTTGGCGATGGCGACGGTCTCAGGCCCGCTGACTTTGCCGTTGCCGGACAGGATATTGGTGAAGTGGATCGCCACAGTCTTCGGATTGATGGCAGCAATCATCTCTTCACGCGTCTCGACTTCGACCAACTTCGCGCCGGTCTGGCGGATCTGGTGGTCAAACGGATAGCGATGGCTCTTCTGGATGATGACTTCGTTCCTGGGGAAATCGCTTACGTCGGGAATGTCGCGCATGCGGGGCTCGAGGTCTTCGGTCATCATGCCGGCATAGCCGACGACCATGGCCGCGGCTGCGCCACCGGTCACCAAACCGGTGTATCCGACGGGGGACTTACACAGTTTCGCGATGAACTTACCGGCTGCGATCTCGAGCTCGTCGATCAGAACAAAGTGCTCGTTGCCTCTCCGGATCAGCTCCATGACCTCCGGCTTCATCACCGACCCACCGATGACGGTTACCGTGCCGTTGATGTTGACGAGAGGTGTTACTCCAAGCTCGGCGTAGATGTCGCCGGTAGAACCTAGGCCGCTCGTGACGGGCACAATGGGGCTGCCGTCGACAGAGGGCTTGGACGGCTTGTGCTTCTTGCCAAAGATGCCCGCAGCATTCGACTCAGAAGGAGCAAACAGGCCACCACCTGCGGCCCCCAGCGCGGCTAGAAATGAACGGCGGCTCCAACCAAACTTCAGGTTCATGCGTAGTTTCCTTTCAACATCTTTTGCGAAATTATTTATCAGCAACCGGGGTGGGAGGAGTGACGACCATTGCGCTGCCGACGATTTCAATCAGCGAATCGCCAGGAATCCATTCGAGCGCCATGCAGGCGCGGGACGGAGCTTTGCCTGGGGAGAAGTAGGTCCCGTAGATTTTGTTCAACGCGTCGTACTGCGCTTTATGTGCGTCGAACCGTGCCTTGCCGGTGGGCGTAGGGATCCCGTCGGCAAGCGGCAGGCAGAGAAAGACCACAAGATGGATGATACTGTCCATGGTGCAGCCTGCGCGCTCGACCGATTTCTTGAGGGCGTCCATGGTGCGGGTGACGTGCTTTTCGAAGGGGTCAGTTACGAGGACGTGATCGTCCTTGGGATAGCCATCATTGGAACCCGTGCCGGAGAAGTAGTAGATCCCATTGTGTGTGTGGTTACCGCCGCCGGGGCGGCGAGGCGTATCTCCGCCTTGTCCGCCCACGGATGCGCTACCCGGCGCGGGTGCGCCAGCAGGGGAAGTCTGCTGAGCGAAGAGCTTCGGCGCGCTGGTTACGAGAGCCGCCATCGCCGCGATCTTGCCAAAGAAGATGCGTCGAGTGTTGATTTCCATAGAATTTCTCCTCAGGAACTTTCGCTCCAGGAAAGCAAACCTAATAAAAAGCGATTATAGCGCGGGGGCGGGTTGTCCGTGGAGGATTCAACCTCGCATCGAGGGCTTACGCCACGACACTTGCACCTCGCGGCTCCCGAGTGACGGCGTACCCGGAAATGATCCACATGCCTGATTAACGCAAACCGGACAAGTGGAATCCCCCGTGAGGGCGCCTGCCGTGCGTGATTGCCTGGCTTCAATTCTTCTGCTTTTTAAACAGGGGGTTCAGATGCGTGCCGCCTGCCGGGGCTTTCACAACGGCGGCTGCCCGTCATCCGATTGCGCTTACGCTCCCGCGCCAATCTGCCGCAAAAGGGTAGCAAAATCGAAATAGATGCGTCCCGCCGGAATCTTTCTGGTTCCGAGGTCGTATTCGTAGAAGGAGCAGCCAGGAACCTGAACCTTTTTGCCCGTTGCCTCGATTTTGGCAAAGGCGCCTTTATGCACGGCTTCAAAACTCCATTCCACCGCGACCAAATTTTTAGCGTGAGCCAAGTTCCGGATGGAATGCACATTGCCAGGGAACGCGGCGATGAACGGACGCACAAAGTTATCTCGCACGGCTGTCTTCCCTTCGAGTGCTCCGGTGGGAAGGTGGATTACGACATCATCCGAATAGTAGGCGAGAATTCTGTGTTCATCGGTGCCTTTCCAGGCATCGAAATACTCTTGAATAAACGCGCGGACGCTTTCTGGCGCCGCCTGGATAGCTGCAGTTTGCATACTTGCTCCCTTCCCGACGAATGCCTCGCCGTTGGGGCAAGTATATACCCCAGCCTTTCCTGTGGAAAGGAGGGGCCACCCGCGAAGAATCGTTCCTCAGCGGCTGAAGCCGGGCCGAAAGGAAAACCTTATTGTCGGAGCTCTTTCGGTTTCGCTCAAGACAAGTTCCGCTCCGGCCCCCAAAAAGATAAGGCGGCGGGATGAGAGCAGAGCGAAACAGGAAGACCGAGGGAGTCCTGAGGGGCTGAAGCCCCTGAGCTACATGGAAAGGCTCAGCGAGAGTTCTCTGCGCAGAGATGCGGCCAAGGTTACGCGGTGATGCCGCCGAAGCAGAGATACTTGACCTCGACGAATTCCTCGATGCCGTACTTGGAGCCTTCGCGGCCGAGGCCGGACTCCTTGACGCCGCCGAAGGGGGCAACTTCGGTGGAGATGAGGCCGGTGTTGATGCCGACGATGCCGTATTCCAGCGCATCGGCGACGCGCCAGACGCGCGCGATATCGCGGCCGTAGAAATAGGCGGCCAGGCCAAATTCGGTGTCATTCGCGAGGGCCACGGCATCTGCTTCGGTCTTGAAACGAAAGAGCGGCGCGACGGGGCCGAAAGTTTCCTCGCGGGCCACGGCCATGGCGGGCGTTACCTCCGTCAAAATCGTAGGCTCGAAAAAGCGTCCGCCGAGGGCATGACGCTTGCCGCCGGCGAGAATTTTCGCGCCCTTGGCAGCCGCGTCGCGAATGTGGCTTTCCACTTTTTCGACCGCGAAATGATCGATGAGCGGTCCCTGCGAAGCGCCGGGTTCCAAACCGAAGGCGGGCTTAAGCTTGGCGACGGCGGCCGCAAGCTTTTGCGCGAAAGCATCGTAGACGGAGTCCTGCACCAGGAAGCGGTTGGTGCAGACGCAGGTTTGCCCGGTGTTGCGGTATTTTGAGGCGATGGCGCCTTCGACCGCGGCGTCGAGGTCCGCGTCGTCAAAAACGATGAAGGGGGCATTGCCGCCGAGTTCGAGGGAAAGTTTTTTGATGGTTCCGGCGCATTGCGCCATGAGCACTTTGCCGATTTCCGTGGAACCGGTGAAGGAAAGCTTGCGCACGATGGGATTGGAGGTCAGCTCGCCGCCAATTTCCTTCGCGGAGCCGGTGATCACGTTGAAGACGCCCTGGGGCACGCCGGCGCGCTCGGCAAGTTCGGCGAGGGCCAGCGCGGAGAATGGAGTTTGCGCGGCGGGCTTGAGAACAACGGTGCAGCCGGCGGCGAGCGCTGGGCCAGCCTTGCGAGTGATCATGGCCGCGGGAAAATTCCACGGGGTGATGCAGGCGACGACGCCGATGGGTTCCTTGGTGACCACGATGCGCTTGTCGGATTGATGCGCGGGAATGGTATCGCCATAGATGCGCTTGGCTTCTTCGCCGAACCATTCGAGAAACGCGGCGGCATAGGCGATTTCGCCGCGCGACTCGGTGAGCGGCTTGCCTTGCTCGAGGGTCATGAGCTTGGCCAAGTCTTCCTGGTTGGCCATCATCAGGTCGAACCATTTGCGAAGAATGTTGGCGCGCTCTTTGGCGGTTTTTTTGCGCCACGCGGGAAAGGCGCGGTTGGCGGCTTCTATGGCGCGGCGCGTTTCCGCGGCGCTGAGCTTGGGGACGGTGCCGATGATTTCACCGGTAGCGGGATTATCCACGCCGACGCTTGCGCCATCCTTGGCCTCGATCCAAGCGCCGTCGATGTAGCAAGCCTGGCGGAACAATTTTTGATCGTGAAGCCTGACCGGCTTCGCGACCGTGGGATGCAGTATGGCTTCTGGCATGGAACGCTCCTGGCGCGTGGCACCTGCGCCGACTTTGATGAACAACTCTACTATAATTCTGCAAGGTTATAAAAGCCGCGGGCCTGCTGTCAAGTGCGGGCCATCCGCCAAACGGGGCGCCAAGCAAGGCGCCGGGCAGGGTTCAGCGATCGGCGGAGGCACCTTTGGCCTGTTCGAGGGGAGGTGCGACGCCAAGCTGCTTGAGCAGGTCCAGCGTGTCATAGACGACGTTGGAGTCCAGTATTTTTCCGTTACCCAGGCAATTGATGGTGATTCCTCCCACGGATACCTTTTTGTTTGTGGGCGGAATACCCAGGAACTCGCCTTTGTGGGTTCCGGAAATCACCCAGGAGACGACTACCTTGTCATTCTCGCAAACTACGTCTTCAATGGCGAAACGCAAATCCGGAAAGCCTGCAAAGAAGCGCATAACATCACGTTTGTAGGCTTCGGGGCCGATGGCCGCGCCGAAAACATTGGGCATGTTCAAGGCGTGACTTTCGGCGAAGAGTTCGTCCACAAGTTCGAGTTTGCGTTCATTCCAGACTTCTATATAGAGGCGGCTAACGATGGCTTTGTTGTCGCTGGACATAAGGTGAGGCCTCCCACGGATGGTTTGATCCGGTGTCCTCGGAGTTGTGGCCTGCCTCACGGCGCCGCGTTGCGGGAAACGGGGGAGGTCAGACAGGCAAAAGCCTACTCCCAAAAAGATTGACTGGCAATGTGGTTCACGTCTCGAAAGGGATGGACAGAGCTGTACGCTCGTACTACCTTTTAGCGCATGAAGATCTTCTTGATCGTTTGCTGCGTTGCCGGAGTGGTCGTTCCCTACTGGTTTGCGATTCCTTTCTTCCTGATGCACGGGGCGAAGTTCCGGCTGTTTGTTCAAGAGATTTTCGCAACGCCTATCTCCAGCTTTTTCGCCGCCGATTTGATCATTGCCTCGATGATTTTTTTGTCGTGGTCGCGCCGCGATGCGCGCGACAAGAAAATTCGTGGGTGGTGGCTGGTGCTGGTTTCTAATCTAGTCGTGGGCTTGTCGCTGGCGATGCCGCTGTATCTGCTTAAACGGCTGGACCGTGGCGCGAAGTAACTTTCGAAATCTCCATTTTAGAGCCGTGGGTTGGCGCGTTCGATGCGGAAGGTGTAGCAGCCCGCCGTGGTGCTGTTTACCTGAAGATAGTCCACGTCCTGGTTGGCGAAGAGTTTTTCGATGGCCGGTTCGAACTTTCCGTCCCACACATACTCTTGCGCCAGGAGGCGGCGGCCACGGGCATAGGCTTCGAGAGTGCGAGGGCTTCCGCGGAGTTCCTCGGGAAACCCGGCATCCGCCGAATAACGCGGGCAATCGTCGGCGTGCACGTAAATAGGGCCGGGCTGCGGCAGGGACTCAAAACCTGCGAAGCGGTCATAGGTAAAAAGAATTCGACGGTCCACGCCCACCGCGAACTTACGGAGGCAGTGACGGCATGGAGCGTCGTCGGTAGCTATCTCCACGTGAACCGGAAAGCCGTAAACCGGCGCTCGCATGGTGGTGCGGACAGATTCGGCTACTTCCGTTGGAATTGCCGCGATGCGGATAGGCTGCATGATTTTGACCCCCACTTCGGTATTTCGGAATCGCAGCATCTTTTGAATGCTGCGTAAGAAAGTCATTGTCGCAGCAGGCGCGCAGAGATTCTATCCGTTTTCGGCGTTCAAATTAAATATTGATGTTTGGTTGAAGTGGGCCGCGGTCATCACATCCTGGGAAAGCTGGAAAGTGCACTTCAAGAACCGCACGACAGAAACCCGGGCGTGGGGCGCCCGGCTCAATGCTCTGATTTTTTTGAAGAAGAGAAGGGGGAGTCTCAAGAAAACTCCCCCGTGATGGTTTCTGAGAAGTTGGCTGTTACTTCTTGCAGCTATCGCTGACCATCGTGACATTTGTCACACGAAGGTGGCCATGTTCGGTAGCATCCTTGTCCATGCCATGCTCTTTCATTTCGTCCTTGGCTTTCTCTTTTGCGCCATGCATATCGGCATTTCGCACTGCGCCAGTGACGGTTACGGTGTGGCCGGCGTGAGGCGAAAGCTTAACTGTCTTGCTGTGAAGTTCCCAGGTGCTGCCATCATCGGCCTTCAGAAGATACTCGTGAGCGCCTTCGGCCTTGGATAAACAGCCTGTCAAGGTGCGAACGTCCGCGCTTTTGTCCTGCGCGAAACCAATCGCAGAAACCATCAATAGCGTGGATACGGCGAACATACTCAGCAGCAATTTGATTTTCATTAAATTCTCTCCCTTTTCATTCTGAGGAGTGCCAAATGCAGGTGCGCTCCTCTGTTTTCCCGAATTCTTCCATCGTTTCTGGACCCAAACCATACCCGAAACACCTGATTAACGGCTTACGACCAGCCTATGCTGTACGCGTATTGCCCCTCACGAAATGCAAGATGAGAAGCACGATCCCCACCACGAGCAGGATATGAATTAAGCCGGCACTCACGTGAAATGCGAGAAACCCAAGCAACCAGAGAATAATCAAAACCGTGGCGATCAATCCAAGCATTGCGACATCTCCTTTTAGACGAAGAGACAAAATCGGGGAACCTCGTGATCCCGACAGAGTTGGCGCCTGCAGAGAGAAGATCCCCACGCAGAATGAGCTTAGGAGTTCCGGAAACGTAAATCTGTTCCTTTTGAGACACGATCGCGCGCTCTTTGAGTTTCCTTCGCTGGCACATTCTTGAAGCAATAATGGTGGTTCTACCTGGTTTCGACGCTCAAAACTAACAGGAACTTTCCTCTTGGAAGTCTTTTGACAGGACAAGGCAATTTGAATACAGTGCGCACAAGCCGGAGCTTTGCGCGCACGCTGATTGCTCGGGCTGCCAGTAATCGCGGGACAATCTGGCAACTCTGAAAAGACCGGCATTCGCAAAGGGGGAAACTTCGATGAAAGCACGACCAAGAGTCGTTTCGCGGATGGCCTGGACGCTAACCTCGGCGGCCATCCTGATTCCGGTTAGCCAGGCGTTCGCGCAAGACGAGCAACCGCGGCCGGCGGATCATATCGCGTTGCTGTCGTTCCTCATCATTCTTGGGTTGGCATTTTACGCGTATTTGTCTTTGGCCGTTCAGACCATCGCGAGAAAGACAGACACACAAAATGATTGGCTTGCCTGGATTCCCATTGCCAACCTCTTTCTGATGCTGAGCATCGCCAAGAAACCTCTCTGGTGGTTCCTGCTGCTCCTGATTCCGATCGCAAACATCGTCGTAATAATTTTGATTTGGATGGGAATCGCGGAGGCTCGGGGCAAGCCCAGCTGGTGGGGCCTTTTGATGCTGATTCCCGTTGTAAGTCTGATTGTGCCGGGCTATCTAGCATGGTCGGAGTGAGGTATTTGATACGTGGGATGTGCGCCGGGCGCCGCCGGCAATTCGTGTGATCACTCGTCGGCGAGACCCGGTGTCTGCCTCAGATAGTCCGTTGCCGAGACTTGTTTCAGCATGAAGTCCGCAGTGTCCGCACGAGAGATTTTTGTTGGAAAAAACCAGTGACCGATCTGTGACCCGGCCCGGTAAACGCCTTTGCGCGGACCATTTGTCAGCGCCGTGGGACGGACGATGACCCAATCGAGCGTGCTTTCCCGGATGATGGCCTCCTGCGCGGCCTTATCCGCGAATATATTCCATAGAAAAAGCGGAATGACAAGAAAGTTGTAGAGAAAACCGAGGCGCCCGCGGCTATCGCCGACGCCGAGAGACGACTGGCAGATGAAGCGCTTTACGCCGTGGTGTTCCATGGCACGTACGATGTTGCGTGTGCCATCGGATAGTTTTGTGTTTCGCCGGAAAAGAAAAAGCAGGGTAAGCAGCGGAATGCCCAGCGATACTGACCAGGCTGCGGCGGCATGCAGAGCCAGTAACCTAGTGGCGACGCGGCACAGAATAGTTACAACGATGAACGTGAGTACCGGTGGACGAATGCCCAGGGCGGAGAGAACAGCGTCCTGGCCGGAGACGGCAGGTTCAACGGTGTCAGAGCGAAGGACGTCACCTTGAGCGACGCGAAGATTTTCATGGACCATGCGAAATCTGGAGGGATTGCGAACGAAAGCGGTGACGACGTGACCTTGCGCGAGAGCTTGCTGGACCAGTTGACGGCCGGTCCCGCCGGTAGCACCAAAGACAAGGAGTTTCATGAGGCTTGAGTCTCCGTTGCTGGTAGTACGTTACCATGGGGGCGGTTATTTCACGACGAAAGCACCTGGAAAATGGAAGAGAGTGGAGATGAGCTGCGCGCGAAGTGAGCGGGCGGCAATCGTGGGTAGCAATGATCGCGGTTAGCGGCAGCCGGCGTTCAGATCGGCAACGCTGAATAGCGGAGTTCCCACTTCCAGATTGCTGATAATACCGTCGACATTGCGAAACGCGCCGACGATGTGGATGTCTTGCTCGCCAGGATGGATTTTGCTGTTGGGGACCACGGCATGGAGGTAGGCTTGATTTGAAACGCAGACGTGATAATTTTCCTGTTTGATGAAATCGAGGAGTTGTTCGCGGGTGGAACCCAGCTTCACGCCTGCGCTGTCCATTCTGTCGGTCACCCAGCTAACCGGCGTCGAGACGAATTTTCGCTCCGCTTCTATCCTCTTTTGTTCGGCTTTCTCTTTGGAGTGGCAGCCGGCGAGGATGGCAGCACCTGCCAGGGAAAGCAGAGTAACTTTAGTGAAACCGAGGAAGAGTGAAGTTCGGCTCATGGCCACACCTCTTTTCGCCGGGATCAAGACAGCCGGCATCGAAGCGATTCCGTGCGTGAGCTAGATTATTTCGAAAATCGAAAATGTGTTCAGGAGTATCGAGTGTGCTCTGTCAAACAGTAAGCACGGTCGCCGAGGCGAGCATGTGGGATCCGGCGAGCCGCCTTAGAACAAAAGCACCACACGTGAAACCGACGCGTGGTGCACCGAAATTCACCTTAGGACAACAAGCCTCAGCCACGCACCGAGAACAAGGAAGGCCGGGCTGAAGCCCGACCTCTACACAAACCAAGAAGCTAAACAAAAAGGGCCCCGACCTGGTCGGGGCTCTTAAACGCACTACATAAATTGTTTTACTCTTTGACCCTTCGCTAAAAGCGCTCAGGATAAACTCGATACGATCTGCCAGAATCTGCCCGAGTCAACCGTTGCTTCAGCCGGAGCCGGAGCAGGGTTGTGAGCGAATCGCCCCTTCGCGCCGAAGCGCTTAGGGCAAGCCCTTCGTTTCCTCAGGGCAAGAGCGTGTAATCC
>JBGOTL010000048.1:0-24558 GCA_041476465.1 Candidatus Acidiferrum sp.
GCGCGAGATCGTACTTGCCGCTGGTGATGTCGCGCAGCCCGTTGGAATAAAGCGTGTCGGCGGAAGGCGCCGGCCCGGAGGGGGCAGCGTTGCTCGCTGCTGGTGCAACGGTTCCTGGATTCGCGGCCGCACCGCCACCGCCGGACGCCGCAGGCGTATTACCCGAGAGTCTGCCGTCAATCGCCTGCACGCTGTTCTGTAAATCCACCATCTGCTGATTGAGTTTGCCGAGCCGCGACTTGATCTCCTCCAGATTGTCAGAGAGGCCCTGCACCTGCGTGGACATGGTGTCCAGCCGCGCGCCGGAATTGGCTTGCACGTCCTGCACGGATTTCTGCAGCGAGCTCATCGTGGTGTTGAGCTTCCCGACAGTGTCGTTGGATTGCTCGACGAGCGTCTTCATGACCGTGTGGTCCTGGGTCATCTGCGTGGCCATGTCCTTCTGGCCTTGCAGGAGAGTAGTGACGTCGCGCTGCAATTCTATGAGTTCGCGGGCCACGGCGAACGCGGGCCGTGGGCCCATCAAACTGCCGAGCATCGCGCCGGTAAAGACCGCACCGCCGGCAATGGCGAGATTTCGAATACGCATGATATTTCTCCTCATCGCGACTACAACGGAAACCTTCACTCTAATAGCAGTACCGCGCGGGGGCAAGAGTCTGCCGAACCGCGCGGGGGATAACTCGCGCAAAAACCTTCAGCGTTTCCGGGCAAAGGCCGGAGACCTGAGCCGGAGCAAGCAATTTCAGCGAACGAAATGGCCGCGGCGGTTTTTCTGCCAGCAAGTTTCGTTGCTCTCCATGCAAGCGGGCTTTTCTTTGCCGTAGCTGACGGTGCTGAGCCGGTCGGCGGAAAGGCCCAAGGAGACGAGGTATTGCTTCACGGCGCTGGCCCGGCGATCGCCGAGCGCCAGGTTGTATTCCGTCGAGCCGCGTTCGTCGCAGTGACCTTCAATGGTCACCTTCAACTGTGGATAGTTGCGCAGAAAGTCGGCGGTCTTGGTCAGAGCCTCGCGCGCGTCAGGCCGAATGTCAGCCTTGTCGTAGTCGAAATACGCGTCGCGCACTTCCTTGAGGAAGAGTTCATCGAGGCTGGGTTCCACTTTGGCGGGCGGTGCGACCGGCACGGTGACGGTCACGCGCGCGCTGGCATCGGCGCTACCGCCGGGGCCGCTGGCGGTAATGGTGTAAGTGGTCGAATCCGCTGGCGAGACCTTGGTCGAGCCCTGCGCGGTGACCGCACCAACTTCCGGAGCGATCGAAACACTGGTAGCGTCCGTGGTTGTCCAATTCAATGCGGCGGAATCGCCCCTGTTGATCGAGGAAGGATTCGCCTGGAGTGAAACCGTGGGCCTAGCTGCTGGCGGCGGAGGAGCGGCTGCGGGTGGAGGGGTAGCCACGGGTTTCTTGGCACAGCCGGCGGCAAACAGAGCGGCGGCAAATGCCCCGGCTAAGCAAGCGCGATAAAGCAGGCGTGAAGCGTGCATCATTTGTATCCTCCTGGACTTTGCTAGTCCCCGTGTTCGATCCAACAGAAACTCCATCCTACCACTGTGGGCGGTGTCCGGGCCCTGCGAAACTTTCTTGGCGAATCACCGCGTGGACCAGTTCGGCGATTCGTTATGGCCGTTGGACGTAAGCTGACGCGCTTGTGTTCCATCCGCGAGCATCACCCAGATCTGCCGGGTACCTCCGCGCGTGGATTCAAAGACGATATGGCGGCCATCGGGCGCCCAGCTGGGGCGCTCGTTGCGTGCAGCGTCGCGGGTGAGCTCGACGAGTTGCCGCGAGGCCACGTCCATGACGTAAAGGTCGTAGTTTCCGCTAGGCCGGCGCCAGCTGAAGGCCAGCAAAGCGCCGTTGGGAGACCACGCCGGATCGACGACGTAGCCCATGTCCGGTAAGTCGAGTTTAGCGAGGTTCGTGCCGTCGGCGTTCATCGTATAAAGCTGTGGGATGCCCCCGCGATCGCTGACCATCGCGACGCTCTGCCCGGTCTTCGGGTTCCAGGCCGGAGAAGTGCTCGCGCCATTGGAAAACGTGAGCCGCTTGGGGCGGCCGCCATTGGAGTCCGTGACGTAAAGCTCCGGATTGCCCTGCATGGATGACGAGAACATGATTTGCAAACCGTCAGGCGACCAGGCCGGCGAAGTATTCGTGCCGCGAAAACGCGCGAAGGAGATGACCTTGCCGGAATCCATGGAGTACATGCAGATCTGCGCGCTCACGAGACCATTCGCGGGAGCGAAGCAAGTGAAGGCGATGCGCGAAGCATCCGGGGACCAGCGGGGAGTGAGCGAAATCGTGCGCAGGGAAGTGAGGGGGTGCTGATTCGTGCCGTCATAATCCATCACCCAAATCTCTTTGGTGCCGGTGCGTGCGCTGACAAAGGCGATTTGCGTCGAGGCGATGCCCGGCAAGCCGCCGGAAAGCTTGCTGATAATTTCATCGGCGAATTGATGCGCAAACTTGCGAACCTGCGCATCCGTGGGTGTGCCGCGATAGACTTTGCCGACAACCGCTTGCGAGGCCGGGCTTCTTACATCGTAGAGCCATGCGGAAATCCCGACTTCGGCCAAAGACTCCGTAAGGTTGCCAAAGCCGACAAAATTGGCATTGACCGGCTCGTCCGTCCAGGAAATGTTGCGTAGTTCAGGCGGAACGGCCGGCGCTTGTGCGGGATAGAAACTGGGGCTGATGAGATCGAGGATGCCGCTGAAGGAGAGATCATCGCGCACCACCTGCGTGAAGAGCGCCGAATGTGGCTTGGCGGCATCGCTGCGCGCCGCAAAATCCGCGATGGCCACGCGAGGTTTTTCCACGCCCAGGCCGGTGCCGGTGCGAAACCAGTCCTGAGCGGCGGCGGGCTCTGCGGATAAAAAGAAAACCGACAGCAGAAGAAGGACGCTAACGCGCCTGCAATTTGCACTCACTAGGGCCTCCAAGGTCCATCCAATCGAGCTGCGTGGACGGAGGAACATATTTCACCGCGTCATGGACAAATCAAAATCAAAGATCACGTTCACGTAAGATCCCGAGTAATCGCTGGGAAGCGCGGGCATGGGGCTGGAGCTGAGCAGCGCCCGCTGTGCTGAATTATCCATCGAGAGATTGCCGCTGGTCTGCGTGAGCCGTATGTCCTTCACCGTGCCGTCCCGGTAGATAGAAAACGTCAGGACGCAGTGGGCCCTGCGAGCGGCGCGCACCCCAGGGTCAATGGTGTTCTGCAGCCAGTTCCCATTGATGCGCCGCTTGACCGATTCAATGTACCAGCCGTAACGCGATGCGAAGTCTCCGCCGCCCGCTCCCTGAATAGCGACTCCGTTGGAGGGGCCGCCCGGGGTTTGGGAATATCCCGTCGGCAGATCCGGGTTGCCGCCTTTGCCATACGGAACGGCATTTTCTGGTGGTGGCGTCTTGTTCTCAAAAGTTTTGGATGGCCTTGAGGTGGGGAGCGGCTTTTCTTTTTCGAATTTCGGCAGTTTCGTGGCGTCCTTGACAGGTTCTGGAGGCTTGGGTGGCTCTTCCTTGTAGATGCCTTTCGTTGGGTCCACAACCTGGCTTTCGGTAGGGTTCGTGGGTTTGGGCATGGGAATGCCGGCGCTGCTAACCAGGTTCACCTTCACACCACGCTCACCACCGCCGATGCCGCCCCAAGCCTTCCCTTGGTTCTGCAGAAAGGAGCCCACAATAAAAATGCCCGTGAGCGTGACATGCAGCGCGATGGAATAGACAAAAAATTTCCGAAGATTGAGGTCTTCGTTCTGTGTGACCCCGAAGTGGTCAGCCGAATTGGCGGCAGCGTAACTCATCTTCAGCGCGTGCGCGCGCGGTCCGTAATTGCTTCCGTGACGATGCTTATATTGTTGATGCCGGCTTGCCGCAAGGTATCCACGACCGTGGCGAAGCTGCCAAAAGGAACGGTTTCATCGCAACGCAGGAAAACGGGATCGTGGGGATGTTTGAGTTGCGATTGCACCTTGCTGCCGAGCTGGTGGATGTTCACCGCATCGTTGCCGAGATACACGCGCTGCGTCTTATCAATGGTGATCACCAGGCGCTGTTCGGTAATTTCTTTGACGCTGTGCGTCTTGGGCAGATCCACTTCAATACCGGATTGTAAAATCGGGGCGGTGATCATGAAGATAATCAGCAGCACGAGAACGACGTCGATGAACGGGACCATGTTGATCTCGGAGAGCGAGGTCTGCGTGTTCTTTGAAAGTTGCGGCATGGTTACCAGTTGCGGCCCGGCTGCTGCTTCCGCTAGCCGTACGTTTTTTCGATCTGCGCGGCCACTTCCACGCAAAAAGTGTCCAGCCGGAGTCCCAGATCGCGTACCGACTGTACGAAAAGGTTGTAGAAAATCACCGCCGGGATTGCGGCAAATAATCCCGCAGCGGTGGTGAACAGCGCTTCGGAGATGCCCGGAGCGACTGCGTGCAGGCTTGCGGAACCTACGGCACCCAGGCCGGAGAAGGCGTCGATGATGCCCCACACGGTACCGAAGAGCCCGATGAAAGGAGAGACCGCAGCGGTCGTGGCCAGCCAAGACATGCCCTTTTCCACGCGGCGTATTTCGTCGGCGGAGGCCAACTGCATATTCACGATGATTGCTCGCAAACTCTTGAGCTTGGGTGTAGGGGGGCTGCCGGCCACGGGCGTGACCTGACTCTGCAACTCGCGATAACCAGCGGCAAAGACGGAAGAAAAAGGTGAGCCGGCGGAGGCCAGCGCTTGCGGATTCGCGACCCCGCGCGTGGCGCGGAAAATTCTAAGAAATTGATCGCTTTCGCGGCGAATACGGCTAAAGAGGCCAAGCTTTTGGAAAATTATTGCCCAAGAAATGATGGAGAAGAATAGCAGGATGACCAGGACGACACGAGCAACCCAGCCCGTTTGCGCCAGGATTTCAGTAAGGCTCTCGATAAAGATGGTTGTAAGCAGAAAAATAGTGTAAACCCCTCAGAAAAAGAAAACTTTCTCCGACTCCAGCACCGTAGCACACGCACTTAGAGTGGTCAAAACAATTGGGATGCGCGTGTGTCTGAAATTGCTGCCTCTTTGGCGGGGGAAATCTGCCCTGGTGCGCGTCGCGCGCGTGAACACGTGGCATTCGCCCCCTGCCAGCTGTGGTAGACTGACCAAGAAACCGTGACGAAACCATTTGATATCGAGTTGGACCGGCTGCTGGGTGGACAGGCCGTGGAACTCGCACCTGTCAGTCCTGTCGTGGGCGCTGCTGCGCGCGGAACTTTTTTCCTGGAAACCTTCGGTTGTCAGATGAACGACCACGATTCGGAAAAAGTCGCCGGGTTATTGATGTCGCGCGGATACCAGCAAGTGGAATCGCCAGCAGCCGCTTCATTGATCCTCTACAATACCTGCAGCATTCGCGAAAAAGCCGCGCAGAAAGTTTTCTCGCGGCTGGGAGAACACCGCTCTAAACAGGAAGGACAAGTTATCGGCGTTCTCGGCTGCGTGGCGCAGCAGGAAGGCGAAGAGATTTTCGCGCGCGCCCCATGGGTTAGCATGGTGTGCGGTTCGGCGAGCTACCGCAAACTGCCGGAGCTCCTGGCGCAGGTGGAGGCGGGGAATCGCCGCGTGACCGGTCTGGATACGGACACCGACGAAACGTTTGAGACGGAAATGACGCGCCGCGACAATCCCTGGCGCGCTTATCTGACGATCATCGAAGGCTGTGACAAAGCGTGCTCGTATTGCGTGGTGCCCTTCACGCGCGGGCCGGAGCGCAGCCGCACCAGTGCATCGGTGCTTTCCGAAGTGCGGCAGCTTGCGGATCTCGGCTATTCCGAGGTTCAGCTTCTTGGGCAGACGGTGAATTCTTATGCCGATCCTTCTCCCCGCAAGATGCGCTTTTCGGAATTGCTGCTGGCGGTAGCGGATGTTAAAGGCATTCGGCGCGTGCGGTTTACAACTTCGCATCCCCGGGACTTCACCCAGGACATCGTGGATGCCATCGACGGCACGCCCGCGATTTGCGAGCACGTGCACCTGCCGGTGCAGTCCGGCTCCAGCAGAGTACTGCGCGCCATGGCGCGAACGTACTCGCGTGACGAATACCTGGAAAAAATTGCCATGATTCGCGGCGCGAAGCGCGCGATCAGCATCACCTCGGACATTATCGTGGGCTTTCCCGGCGAAACAGAAGCCGATTTTGACGAGACGCTGAGTCTTCTGGATGCGGCGCAGTATGACGGGGTTTACGCATTCAAGTATTCCCCCCGCCCGAATACACCTTCGCTGAAGATGACGGATGCGATTCCCGAAGAAGTAACGAGCCGCCGCCTGGCGATGTTGCAGGAAAAGCAGCGGCAGATCCAGACGGTGAACAATGAAAAGCTGGTGGGCGAAACGTTTGAGGTTTTCGTGAATGGCAAATCGCGGCGCGAGAATCAGTGGCTGGGCCAGACGTCGAGCCACAAAATGTCGAATTTCGCTTCCCTGGAAAATGATCTTCTGGGACACTACGTGCGTGTGCGAGTAACCAGTGCGGGTCCAAACAATTTGGTAGGCGAACAAGTGGTATAGCACGCATGGTAGTCTGGGCCTGTTGGAAATGAGTGGCGGAAGAAAAGAGCACAGGTCGCAATCTGTGTTCCCCGGAGGCGCGATGGAAGTGGAGATGAAAATCCGCGGCCTGATGATGGACCCCGTCACCAACATGCCGATTGTCGTGCTGAAGGACGTGCAGGGGCAGGCTATTCTTCCGATTTGGGTGGGAGTTTACGAAGCCAACGCCATCGCCCTGGAAATCGAAAAAGTCCAAACGCCACGGCCGATGACTCATGATTTGATCAAGAACGTTTTGCTGGGCCTGGATGTGCGCGTGCAAAAAATCGTGGTGAACGAGCTGAAAGACGATACGTTTTACGCGTTGATCTGGGTGGAACGCGATGGCGAGATGATGACCATCGATTCGCGGCCCAGCGACGCGCTGGCTCTGGCGTTGCGGATGGATTGCCCGATTTTTGTGGATGAAGAAGTGTTGAAGAACACCAAAGTCTCCAGCGCGCTCACCGAACGCAACACCAACGAACAGCTGCGCTCGTGGCTCGAAGGCCTCTCCGACGACGACCTCGGCCGCTACAAGATGTAGCTTTTCCGCTGAGAACCGCCTCATAGCGCGTTCCGTTTTGGGAACAGTAGCCCCCACCCCCCTGTTGTGACAACAAGTGTGCGCAGCGAATTCAACGAAAAGGAGTTAAGGGGCGTTGTGTTGAGCCAGAATGGCCGTCCTACGCCGAGGCTTCGGACCGCAGGCCCTCTTGCGGCGAGGCTAGGGAGGGCCCTTCGTTCCTCAGGGCAAGCAGAATGAGCAGGGAGTGAAAGCCGAGATGTCACGCGGCATGATAGCACGGAGAAGATAGCATATCATGAAGTGTATCATAGTGGTATCATTCGAACGGAGTGTGGAAAAGTGCCGAGCGAAGCCTCTAGCTCAGGCTTGGAAGGCCTCGTATAATCTTGTGCGCGGAGCTAGGGGGCTGGTCGGTAGGGCACCCTTGTGACAAATTGCGGTGCTGACTCAGGTGTTCCTGCCCTGACAAGGTTGGGCACCAGAGTAAAAATTAAAGCAAATCGGAAAAGGCTGGCCTACCCGCCCCAATCAGATGGTGTCCGGGGTTCCTTCGGCTTCGCTCAGGACAAGTTCCGCCCGGCGCTACATTGAAGATGTCGCGGACGCCGTCAGTGCCAGGCGATGAACCATGCGGCGCCAGACGAAGAGCAGAACGATACCGATCAAAATAAGCGCGAGGCTGAGGCCGACCCACAGGCCGAGAGCGCCCCATCCGCGACGGAAGCACAGCCACGCGCCAAGCGGCAGCCCGATAACCCAGTACGCGGTGAAGTGGCAGAACAAGGGCGTGCGAGTGTCGCCCGCGCCGCGGAGCGCACCGGTGGCCACGGTCTGAATGCCATCGAATAGTTGAAAAGCCGCGCCGGCGGCGAGAAGCAGCACGGTGCTGCGGACGACGGTTTCGTCCGGCGTGTAGATATGCGCGATCTGCCTGGGAAAAACAAGCAAGGCAATACCAGCCAAGGTCATAAAAACCGCGCCAAGAATGATGGCTGTGCCGCCGGCGTCTCCCGCGCCGCGCGGGTCTCTGCGCCCGATGGCTTGACCGACACGAACCGCAGCGGCGGAGGAAATGCCCAGCGGCACCATGTAGGTGAGCGCAACGGTGTTCAGCGCGATCTGGTGGCTGGCCAGCGGGACCGCGCCGAGACGCCCAATTAATGCCGTCACCAAGGCAAAGACGCTAATCTCCATAGTGATTTGCAGCGCTGAGGGAAGTCCAAGCGCGATCAGTTGGCGAATACGGCGCAAATCTATTTCTACAGGGGTTTTCAGCAGCTCGGTACGATGGCGGCGGTCGTACCACAACAGATAGCCGACAAGAACCGCAGCCATGTAAAGCCGCGCGATAGCGGTGGACCAGCCCGAGCCCGCCACGCCCAGGACGGGGAAGCCCCACTTGCCGTAAATGAGTACCCAGTTTCCGAGCAAATTGATGATATTTGCGGTGACCAGCGCGAACGCTACCGGACGAACCATGCTCATCGCCTGCAGCGTGCGGCGCACCGCGAAATACAAGAGCAAGGGAAGAAGTCCCACAGCGAGGGCCTTTGTGTAGGGAATGGAGAGGGAGGTCACACGAGGTTCCACTCCGATGGCGTCCAGCAATGGCTTGAAGAACCATACCGGGGCCATGAGGAACGGCGCCATGGCCAGGCTGAGGTAGATGCCGTTGAGAAGCGAGCGGTGACAATCCTCGCGGCGGCCGGCGCCATAGGCCTGAGAGACCAGGGTGTCCAGGCCAATCAACAGGCCCTCTCCAAAGAAGGCCAGGACGTGAAACAGAATGGAACCTATGCTGACTGCGGCGATGGAAACGGCACTGTCGGGCAGGCGCCCGACCATCATGGTGTCCACAATGGCCATGCTCATCCAACCCAGCTCGGCGAGGATGAGCGGCAGAGCGAGTTGCAGGGTGGGGCGAAATTCGGCGCGGAGTGATTTCAACGTGATCATGGTGATGCGGCGAGACAGATGAGTGTAAGCGGGGTGGCCAAAAGGCGCAAACAATACCGGCTCCTCGAGTACTCATGAAATGGGAGAACCAGGGTTGACTCCTAGTGTGTTCCAGGCCTGAAGTTCCATTGACCGGAGCGGCGGGCAACCGTAACCTGCGGATATTACTAGATTTCTGTTGAATGGAACGGCGCCGCCGGGGTTTAAGTGAGCCAAGATCGATGGGCTGGAGTTTGGATATTCCAAGGCGAAGGAGAAGATTGTGGCTTCTGCGAATGAAACAAGTCTTGCCATGCGAATGGAGCAAATCCGCGCCGGGGTGCGGGTAAATTCACGTGTGCCGATCGCCGTGGAGTGGACGGAAGAAGGGGGCACGCATCGCGCCGAGGGTTATACCGTGGATATCAGCTCGAAAGGGTCCCTGGTTGTGGTGCCGCAAGGGTTCGCGGTTGGCCAGAAACTTCGACTGATCAATTTGACAAATCAGGCGGTGTGCGAGGCAGTGCTGGTCTGGCGAGGGCACGAAGGCCGGACGGGATGGGAGTTGGGGCTGGAGCTGCGAAACGCGTCCATTGAATTCTGGGCAATTGATATATAACAGGCAGGCGATGAATTCCACTGCTCTAATTTCGCTAAGTCCTATTTTTTCCTTGCACTACAAAGGCCTGCAAACGTAAAGTGTGGCTATGCCTACGGGGCCTTCCACAGGCAGCAACAACGCAAATCGGACCGCACAGCGGTTAATTGAACATCAAGGGTCAAGTTGCCGAATCGCAGCAAGTGAATTTTTGCGCGCACTTCGCATGCGCTCAGCGCAAGCCCTTCGACTTCGCTCAGGACAAGCGGGCGGAGGCGCAAACGGATGACTGCCATCATCACGGTTGCGAATCAAAAAGGCGGCGTCGGAAAGACCACGACGGCGATCAATCTGTCCGCGGCAATCGCCAATCGCGGTAAGCGCACCCTGCTCCTTGACCTGGATCCGCAGGCAAATTCCACCATTGCTTTTTTTAATACGGCGGACGTGGCATTGTCGATGTTCGATGTGCTGAGCGAACATCACACCGATATTGCCGCGGTGATCAAGCCAACGAAAGATCAAAGATTGTTTCTGGGGCCCGGGCGATTGTCTCTGGCCAAGCTGGAGCAGGTGCTGGCGGGGCAGTTTGATGCGCCATTCCGGTTGAAGGACGCGCTGACGCCGATCCTGAAGGACTACGATTACATCATTCTGGATACGCCGCCGTCGCTGGGCATCCTGACGGTGAACGCGTTGGTGGCTTCCACGCATTTGCTGGTGCCGATTCAGGCGGCGTATTTTGCGATTGAAGGTACCGACGACCTGCTGGAAACCTACGAGCGGATTCGCGCGCGGCCGAATCCCGGCTTGAAAGTGCTGGGCGTGTTGATTACGCTCTTCGATAAGCGCACGAATATCTCGCGCGATACGCACGGGCAGATTCGCTCGGTATTCGGCGAAGTGCTATTCAAGACCAAAATCAGCAAGAATGTGCGGCTGGAAGAGAGCCCGGCGTACAAAGAAACGATTTTAACGTTTGCACCAAAATCACCTGGAGCCATTGAGTACAAAAAGCTCGCAGTGGAGGTTATTCAACGTGTCGAAGAAAGCCGGGTTACCCGTCACGCTGAGGATGCGGCATGACGCACACTACGTCGAATCGCTGACCAGCTATAGCGGGGCGGCGGTGGGACGGATGATTCCCGTGGAGCAGATCCGGCCAAATCCGGATCAACCGCGGAAGGCGCTGGGCGATCTGCGCGAATTGTCCGAATCGATCAGGGAAAAGGGCGTGCTAGAGCCGCTGCTGGTGCGGTTTGTGGCGCGCGAAGACTGCTACTACATCATCTCCGGCGAGAGGCGGTATCACGCGTCGCGCGCGGCCGGACTCCGCGAAGTTCCGTGCATCGAAAAGACCGCGGACGACGCGGAAACGCTGGAAATCGGACTGATTGAAAATATTCAGCGCAAAGACCTGACCGCGTTTGAAGAAGCGGACGGACTGCACCGGCTGAGCACGCAGTTTGAATACACGCACGAAGACATCGCGAAAAAAATCGGCCGGGCGCGCTCTTCGGTGACGGAGACGCTGTCGCTGCGCAATATTCCGGAATCGTTGCGCAAGAAGTGCATCGAGCACGGAATCACCTCGAAATCATTGCTGCTGCAGATCGCGCGGCAGCCAACCGAAAAAAAGATGCTGGAGATGCTGCACCGCATCATGCAGGGCGGCTTGACGCGCGATGAAGCGCGCCGCGAACGCCGCGAAGAACAGTCGGGGCCGCAGCGGCCACAGCCGTTCATTTTCCATTTTGAGCCAGAGAATGAAGCGTTCAAGTTCCGGCTGCAATTCAAGAAGAGCCATGTTTCGCGGGATGAGCTGATCAAGACGCTGCGGGATATTCTTTCGCAACTGGAAGGCGCTTCGTCAGAGGCGGATTCCACCGCGGCGTAGTCTTTGCAAGAACGGGCGGGGCCCTTCGGCGCTGCTCAGGGTAAACAAGCCCGCCCTTACAACCTTAGTTCATGATTGAGCTAAACCCACAGCAAATGCAGGTGATGGAGCGCGTTTTTGCGGCTGGATTTCGCCCCATCGCGATTCCACCTTATGAGAGCGCGTTGTGCGTGCGGCGAGGGGAGTGCGCCGGGGTGCTTTCGCCAGCGCCGGATGGGGGATTGCGATTGCTGGCGCCGCCTTCCTATCTTGTGGATGGAAAGTTGAGCGTGCGGTTGAAGCGCGGCGCCAAGGAAGTGTTTGTTTGGAAGAAACGAGAGATAGACGCGACACCCGGCCGGCTGCAGGAGCTTGAAACCTTCCGCTCCGAGCTGCTGGAAATTCTTGGGCTGCCTGCCACGCAGTAAATTCCGCACGATTTGCAATTCCGAACGTCTATCGGCAAACTCAAAGTCCTATGGAAAGCTACGACATTATTTGCATTGGCGCAGGGCCGACCGGTCTGGCCTGCGCCATCGAAGCCAAGCGGGCGGGAATGAAGCCGCTGGTCATCGACAAAGGCTGCCTGTGCAATTCCCTTTACCACTATCCAGTGAACATGGTGTTTTTTACCACGCCAGAGTTGCTGGAGATCGGCGATCTGCCGCTGGTTTGTGCCGCGGAAAAGCCGGTGCGGTCGGAGGCGTTGAAGTATTACCGGAAGGCGGCGGAGCACTACGGCTTGGAGCTGAGGCTGTTTGAACGGGTCCTGCGCGTCGAAGGCAGCGACGGGCATTTTACGGTGGTGACGCAAACAGAATCCGGCCGGGGAGAGAAGTACACGGGCAAGAAGATCGCGGTGGCCACGGGTTACTACGACTTGCCGAATGAGATGGGCGTGCCGGGGGAGAATCTGCCGCATGTTTCGCACTACTACACCGAGCCGCACGAATTCTGGAAGCAGGACGTGGTGGTGATTGGCGGAAAGAATTCGGCGGCGGAGTCCGCGCTGGATTTGTGGAGGAACGGGGCGCGCGTGACGTTGCTTGTGCGCGGGGCCGAGCTTGGCGCTTCCCTGAAATACTGGGTGCGGCCGGACATTGAGAATCGGATCAAGGCAGGACAGATTGCCGCGATTTTTGATGCGCGCGTGAAAGAGTTCACACGGGAGGCGGTGATTGTCGAAAATGGCGGTGGTGAAAAGAAACTGCCCGCGAAGCAAGTCTTTGCATTAACTGGCTATCACCCTGATTTTACGTTCATGGAGAGTTTGGGAGTGCGCCTGGATCGCGCGAGCCGCAAGCCGGAGATGAACTCCGATACGCACGAAAGCAACGTTGCCGGGATTTATCTCGCGGGTGTGGTGATTGGCGGACGTCACACCAGCGAAATTTTCATCGAGAACGGCAGATTCCACGGAAAGCAGATTATTGAAGCGCTGAAGGGGTAGCGCAGGCACGATTTGCCCGCATACCAGGCCTCTGCTAGACTTTTACGACCATGGCATCCATTGTCCAGGAAGTTTACGAGACATTCAGCACTTTGGTGCAGGGTTTCAGCGTCACCTTCCGCACGATGTTCCGGAAGACGGTGACGGAGAACTACCCGTACGAGGCGGTGCATTTTCAGCCGCGTTACCGGGGTATTCACGTGCTGCACCGCGATGAAAGCGGCCTGGAAAAGTGCGTGGGATGTTTTCTTTGCGCCGCGGCTTGCCCAGCGAACTGCATTTACATTGAAGCCGCGGAGAATACGGATACGGATCGCATTTCGGCGGGAGAGCGATACGCCAGCGTCTATAATATTGACTATTCGCGCTGCATTTTCTGCGGCTATTGCGTGGAATCCTGCCCAACGGATGCGATCACTCATGGCCACGGTTTCGAGCTTGCCACCTACGACATCAACTCACTGATCTACCGTAAAGAGCAGTTGCTTGAAAAACAGCCGGTCGGCAAAGCACCTTCGTCGCGCTGATTTTCTAGCCAGTTATTTCTATTTTTCGATCCCCACGTCTCGCGAAGTGCGTCTATTCCCCGGAAATATTTTCCATTCTTGTTGCGATTTGCCAAATGCAAAGGACCGGCAGGCATGCGCGCCCTGAGCGTATCCCATAATAGATATACAGGAGTCAAGACGTAAGTCGCTTGGGAGGAACATGCCGCTGGGAAACGCAGACTTGGATCCGCGTGAGTGCGGGGCGCACGAATGGGAAGCGTTTGCGCGCGGGCATGACATTGCGCCGAAGAAGACTGCAAGCGATGCGGGTCGCGCGGCGTGGCGCATGAACGCGGGCGCACTTGCGCGCCCCTGTCACGCGAAGGAGTGCGGAGCCGAAGGGCACTGGAAAAGCCAGCGCGAGTGGCGAAAACAATGTGCCGCATCACGAAGGACCGCGCTGGATGGGCGGCGAGAGAGCGCGATCCGCCAAAAAGTTATCGGACACAGGTTGGCTGCCATTCACCCGCGGTTCGGCGGGAGCAGGCACTTCGGCAACGGCGACGGAGTGCTCGCGATGCTCCATCAGCCAGCGCGCAAGCATGGCGGAAGAGTTCTCCTCGATCCAAAGATCGAGAAGATTGCCAATCTCCTTGCGGAGATTGGCTGCGTGGCTCAAACGAGAGAGTTCGTAGCTCTGCAGGGAAGTGCGCGAAGCAGAGAGCAGGAACTCCCAGGGAGGCTGCGTTTTGTAGCTGGGCACAAAACCCTCCTAAGGGAAGCGGGCGACACAGTAACACTATAGTAATGCGTGTCAAGAGTTAGTACTGAGTTACGGGGTGTGGAAAACTGTGGAAATCTGCGGGGGCAGAATGCGGGCGCGTCCTGAGCCGCTGGGGGCGTGCAGCGCCTGCGCCGGGGATTACGAAGATCCCGACCGCACGGCGTGGCGCGAAGAAGATGAGGAAGACGAGGAAAAAGCGGGCGGCGCAGCGGAGACGCTGGATGAAAAGTTTCCCGTGCAAGGGCGATAAAGCGAGGGAGGGGAGGCAGGGCGATGCCGAAGATGCTGAGGATCGGTCGGCGGCTGCTGGCGGAGCCGACGCAGAGGGAAGTGCTTTGCGACGTGATGCTGTCGGCCAGGGAATGCGATGCGTGGCTGACGTTGGATGAGTTGGCGAAGCTCACGCACTATCCGCCGGCAAGTATTTCGGCGCAACTGCGGCACTTGCGGAAGCCGGAATATGGCTCGTTTGTGGTAGAGAAGCGGCGGCGCATGGTGGATGAGGTAGTCCAGCGCGACCCTCACGGCCCGGTATGGGAATACCAACTGCAGTGGAGCGTGCGGCGAATGGCGCGAGGAAAATCTGTGAGCCGAAGGGCTGCAGTTCATGCGATGTGTGCCTAGAACGGGTCTATGACAGGCAATGTGGCACGCAATTGGACACGCAATGCGACACGCAACGCGTGGCGTGATGCGGGCGGCATCAGGCGGTCGTGGGAGGAGCGATGAGTGCTAAACCGGAACTGGCGTTTGATGTTTGCTGGGCCGGCCGTACTTACGGACGCAGATATCGACAACAGGTGGTGCAGGGATGGTCATCCGTACTTACGGGTGCAAATAAAAATGGTTAAACCGGAGCTTGCCTTTGACGTCTGTTGGGAGGTTTATCGCGGCGCGCGCGAAGTGCTGGAGACCAAGCGCGGCGTTTCCGCACTGAACTGGCAGGAATCAAAAAAATATTTGTGGCGGCCGGACATTCGTCCCCGGCTGAACGAATGGGTGGCGGACTTTGCGCTGGCGGGGCAAGCGGCGCTGGACGAGCCGCAGAGCGCTTCGCGCCTGGTGATGTTCCGTATGTACTACCTGAGTCTCGCGCCGTATGAAACGGCGCGGCATTTTCTGGGCTTGAGCGAACACAGCTGGGTGAACTGGTCGGAAGAGATCCGACGGAGATGTGGCGCGGAGCTGTTGCGGCGCGGCATGTTTCCGCCGAGAAAGTATTTTTCGATGGCGCCGTAGGGCTATTCCTGATTATCGATGCGGGGAGCATTGAAGCGAAGCGTCACAGAACTTATGCGAATGGATACGAACCATTGCGCGGAGTGAAGCACGAGGAGAACGAAGAAGACGTCAGCAGCGTAGGCGATATAGATGGCTAAGTTGTCGAAAATAATGCTCAGAAGTGGGCGATTAGAGTGTACAAGGATGCTGAACGCCGTAGGGACTTGTAGAAGGAAACAGAGGGCGAACAAAAAGAAAGTAAAAAGATGAAGTTGCCGCAGGTCCGTGGCCCTCTGCTGCAGTACAAAGAGAGAACGCTGCGTGGACCTGGATTCTTCGCCGGTGTGCTTATTCTTGAGGGAGCGGAGACGAAACACAATGCGCGAACAGGAATATAGAGTGTAGACACCGACGATGCAGAGAAAGAGCAAGAATAGCCTGGTGAGGAAAGGCACTTGCGGCCATATGTACCCAGGGGCGAAGAATTTGAGGGGAAGCATAGCGTATCAGTTAGACACCGATAACTGGCGATTGGTTCCCGCGAGAGTAAAAGGAGTGCCACACAAGAGTACAGGCGCAGCGGCTGACCCAAGAAGAAGAAATTTTGCGGCGTTCGATCCTAAGAGCCCACCCTTCGCAAAAATCGCGAAGGATGGGGCACCCTCAAGTTCAGTGGCGAGGTAACGCTAGAAGGAATCCCAAGAGAAATGCCGCTGACCTCACGGACTCGACTCGCGCTACAAGGGTCAACTCAACAAGGAGAGTAAACCAGTCCCTACAAAGATAGTGCGTCGCCGAGGCGGAGGAGTTTGCCGGATTCGGGAGAGGCGACGCGGGTGTTGGTGCTGAAGCGGTAGTAGTGGTCGAAGCGGGCGGCGGGGGACCAGGGCGGCTGTGTGGCGCGGCGGTGGTCGCTGAAGCGCCGTGTGAAGTCGGGGATGAGGACTCCTGTAAACGGATTGCGCGGCGGGACCGGGCAACGCGCGCAGGGGTTGCTGCCCTCGAAAGCCACTTCTCCGATGCGGAAGCGCACGACGCTGCGCTCGTCCTCGCCGAAGAGTTGGTCTTCCCAGAATGCCGGCAATTTATCACCGAGCGCGACCCTGGCCGGGTCAATATCGAGCGCGACCCTCGCCGGGTCTTCGTTAGAGGCGACCGCAGAGCGGTCGACATTAATTTCCAAGCTGGTGCGAAAGCGCCGGCGAACTTCATCAAGCTCCATGCCGGGGAACCATTCGCAAACGGCTTCGAGGGAAGCGGTGGAGACGATGGTGGGGCCATTGGCAATGGTGTCGTCGGGAAAACCGTCGCGCGAGTAGCGCACGATGATTTGCTGCTCGAAAAAGACGCTAAACCATTCCGCGGCAGCTTCGGCATCGCCGGGGAAGGCGAATTTGCGCGCCGGGATGTTGCGGCGGTCGCCGGGAACTGAAAGCGTGACCGAACTGATGTCCGGTGCATACGCAGCGCGAATGAGATGCACGGCCGGGGTGCGCTTGCCGTTCACCCACTGACCATCCACGGAGTAGAGCGCCCAGGCGCGGTCGAGTTCGAGGCCTCCGGCGGGTCCGATGCGGGCCTCGTTCACGGAAACGGGATCGAGAGCTTTGATGGGGTGCAGGCGAATGCCGGCGAGCGAAGCTTGGCGCGGGGGATTTGGCACACGGACATATTAGCAGAGTGCGAGAGCGCACTCGGCGGTGGAGAAACGGGTTTGCGGCGCAGCGCGGCTTAGCTGTGCCCGGCTGTCGCGGCGGCGCTGGCTCCAGCGGTGATGGACTTATAGCCGCAGGTGCCGGCCTTGCGCATGGCGTCCATGGCCTCGGCGGTGGTCATGAGCGCGGTGGTTTGGCAACTGCGCAGCGCGCCGCCAGCGGCGAGGGCCAGGGCGATGGCCGCGGCGGACACGTTGTCCGGCATCTCGGTGATCATCACGGCGTCAACGGGACCGAAGGCGAAGTACGAGGTCTGAATTTTACCGCCGAGTTTTTCAATCGGAGCTCGCACGGCTTCAAAGCGATCCTGCGGATTGGCGATGAGACGTGCAATGGCTTCTTGCGTAAAACTGACTTGGTGAAGAAAATACGGCACGGTGAGTCTCCTTGCTGTGGGCGGCCGCGGGGCAGCCGTCACGAGGCTTAAATCCAAGGGAATGAGTGGAATATGCGCTTGGGAGGCAGGGGAGTCAAGAAAAAATGCATTGCGATGAAGATTTCTCTTGACAGTAAGTAATAGTGTGGTACACTCCTCTCGTACACAAGTGCATGCAAAACGCCCCGGACCTTCCGGGGCGTTTTTGTTTTCGGGCCCCGAGCGGCAATTTCCAGAAAACACTCGAGATAAGAGCAGGCTCGCGGCTAGAACAGCCGCCACACGGGCTTTGCCTGCTGCGCCGCGCGTTATTCCTTTTTCCAGGAGAGACTTATGCCGAATTATCCAAATGCCGCCGGAACCAGCACGCTTCCGGCTATTCCCCCATTGTCACTTTTTCCGGGCGATTTGGCGGTGGCTTTTAGCGCCGAGCAGCCGGCGGTTCCGCAAGCCAGCGTGGAATTCGCGCTGGCGAGCAAGGACCAGAACTATCCGCAGAGCTTGTCGGTGGAGCTGCAATTCTCGGGGGCGCCAGGGGCGTTCAGCGCCAGCTTGCAGACTGCGGACACGGATGGTGATATTTTCTATCAGAACGAGGGCGCGGTGATCTCCGCGGTCAGCGCAAACAACATCGCGCGCGCAGAGTTCAGTAGCATCAAGGCAAAATTTGCACGCGTGATGCTGACCACCAGAACAAACGCAGTGACTCTGACGGCTAGAATCTCGCGCTGATCCCGGACGATCAAAACACTCATGTGCCGGGAGGAACGGCCAGGGAGGAACTGTGAAACGAAAGATGGCCATATTGTCGAGCTGTCTGCTGGCGGTTTCGTTGACGCAGGCTGCGCCGGGGCAGCCCGCCACGACGGGCCAACACACGGTCACGGTGACCCTGAATTATGACTTTACAGCCGACAACGCGTGCAGCGCATCGGTGACGAAAAGTTGCCTGCAGCAGTTCAACATTTACGATTTGACGAGCGGGGCGCCAGTGAAACTGTTTTCCGTGCCTGCGCCAGCGGGCGCGAATGGCCCGGTGACCGGAGTTACGGGAACCAGCGGGCTGCTGGCTCTGAAATCCGGGGTGCACATTTTTGGAGCGACGGCGCAGATGGCCGACGGAACGGAGTCCAGCCCAAACGCATCTACTGCTACTGCCACGGCCACACCCAGTTCGCCTGCCAGCTTTAGCATTACAGTTCAATGAGCACGCTCGAAGCGTGACGCAGTGAGCCGCGCAGCGCGGGCGGTAGCAGGAATTGCGATTCCAAAGAACCATCCTCTCAAGAAGACGAGCATCCAGATTTTCATGAAGAAGTGCATCGCCTATTACCCGATTGCAGGGTCGCGCGGCGCGTGGGTGCGGTGTGTGCATAAGGCTGAGGCAAGGTCGCGCTTTTGCCGCAGCCATGGAGATGTGGTGATCGGTGTGGTACTGGGAATGTGGGCAAGTGGAATGCTGGAGAAAGCGCAGCCATCCCTCGGCTTCGCTCGGGACAAGGAAGCGGCTGTACCGCAAGATCCGGCCTCCAGGGAAAGTAAAAGCGCCTGAAAACATGAACCACGAGAAAAGTGAGAGTAAACCGAACGGCAAACCAAGTGCCCCGCTTCCTTTGCCTGCAGGGCTTGATTCAACGGGGAAGAAGACTCGAGTTCGCCGGACGCGCGGGGGAACTTCTCTGAAAACGGCCCTAACCGGGCCGAATTCAGGTGCAGCGCTTGCCGCGCCAAACACACGTGCGGCGCTTAGCGAGCCGCCGAATGCCAAATCGGCGCTTGCCGCGCCGATGAATCGGAATGGGGCTGCGTCTGACGACGCTAACGGAGCCTCCGCTGCCATGGCTGCAACCCACGATGCGGCAGGCACGGACCGCGAAGCGTGCGCTGAGGTGGCTCGAAAACCGAAAGGGAAGAAGCATCCGCGCGTCCGCCGCGAAAAAAAGCCAAAGAAGAAGAACAAGGTCGACGAAGTAGAAAAAATCGAAGAAGTAAAACCTGGGGAAGTTCCCCTGCCGGAAGATCCCGCGGCGTTTGTGGACGAGGTGCATTTGCGCGCCGACTTCATCGAGATCGCCAAAGCACTGCTGAATTCGCAGGACGAAAAAGTCAAGCAACGCGCTTGGGAACGCATGCTGGAAATGAAATATGGCAGCGGAGCCGCCCCGGTGGAAGAGGCGCAGCACATTGTGATTGATGTGCCGCGGCCGGCGCGGGATTAAAGGAGTAGCGATGACACTGACGCAGAGTGCGCACGTGCAATTTATCGGAACGATTGTGGAGATTTCGGGAGTGGCCGCGGTGGTGGCCGGTCTGGTGCTGAGTTTGCATCACTGGCCCGCGGCGGCGTCGCTGATGGGCGGCGGCGTGGCCTATGTGATCGGCAAAAAACTGCGGGCGCTGTAAGTTCGCGGAGCAACCGATTTTGCGGTAGCGGTCAATGCGAGCGCGCTCAAACTCCACGGTGTCATCCTGAGGACCGGCGTCCTGTGCCGGGCCGAAGGATCTCAACGGGGGCTGTGGCTGAGGTCCTTCGCTTCGCTCAGGATGACAACGAAGAGAGTTGGTCGGTGTATCGCGTGGAACCCTGAATATGGTGAAGTGGCGACCTCCGAAAAAGGCGGCTAAGGGACCCTGGTTCTTCAGTTCTTGGTACCAGCCATTCCCGCGGCAAGAGCAATTTCATCACTCGCGCGCGAAGTACCGTTTGTTTGGCGGCGCGGCAGGGCCTGGAAAAACCAAAGCTTTGCTGTGGGAAGCGATCCTGCAAGCGCATGAAGTCGCCGGTTGCGACACGCTGCTGCTGCGGCGCACGTATCCGGAGCTGGAAAGTTCGCTGCTGGCGTATTTCCGGCGCGACGTGCCGCGCACGTTGTACAAGCGCTACAACGAAGCGAAACATCTGGTGACCTGGAAGAACGGTTCGACCACGCGGTTCAGCTACTGCCGCAGCGAGAGCGATGTCTATCAGTACCAAGGAGCGGAGTTTTCCTTCATCGGGCTGGATGAACTGACACACTTCACGCTGAAGCAATGGCAATTTCTGACTTCGCGCAACCGATGCCCGGTGGAGGGAAGTCGTCCGTGCATGGCGGGCGCGACGAACCCGGGAAATGTCGGGCACGCCTGGGTGAAGGCGTTGTGGGTGGATCATGCGCCGCCGGCGGGATTCGAGCGGACGGAGATGTACGACGCCGGCGAATATGACTTTATTCGCGCGCGGCTGGACGACAACCCCGTCTACGCAAACGATGCGGAGTACCGGCGCACGCTGAATGCGCTGCCGGAGCATCTGCGGCGCGCGTTTCTGGATGGGGATTGGAACGTTTTCGCCGGGCAGTATTTCGATGTCTTTGACGTGGGGCGGCACACTGCGCGGCCGGAAGAGATGCGGTTGGAACCTTGGTGGCCGCGGTGGATTTCCATCGACTGGGGATTTCAGCATCCCAGCGCGGTGTATTGGCATTGCGCGGTGCCAGGCTCCCGATTCTGTCATCCTGAGCGCAGCGAAGGATCTCAGCCACATGTTTCGTTGAGATCCTTCGGACCGGCACAAACCGCCGGTCCTCAGGATGACAACCCTAATCGGGTTGTCACCTACCGCGAATTTGTCCAAAACGGGCTTTCCCCGCGCATGCTGGGGCAGGCCATTGCGGAGCGCTGCGGGCGGGAAAGAATCAGCGAGATATTTCTTTCGCCGGATGCGTTCGCGCATCGTACCGCGGAAGCGTCCATCGCCGAGCAACTGGGCGATGTGCTGCTGGCAAATGGATTGCCGCGGCCGGCGCCGGCGGATGATGATCGCGTGGGCGGCTGGCAATTAATGTACCAGCTGCTTGAGAGCAATGCGTGGGTCATCACCGAGAATTGCGCGAAGCTGATTGATTGCCTGCCGCTGCTGGTGCGTGATGACCGGCGCATCGAAGACATTCGCAAGATGGATGGCGACGACCCGGCGGATGCGGCGCGTTATGGATTGGTCTCCGGCGGAAGGCTCGCCGGTGTTGGGGCGGGCAATGCCGCGCCCGGGGCGCAGCAAACTGCGCCCCATTTGTCCGCTGGCGGCTCAGCGCGGTTTGTTATGGGCATGCCGCTGGAGGAACAGATCGCTCGGCAAATTTCCGCGACGGATCCCACTTCGCGCGCGATTCATTCGCAGCGGCTGGAGGCTGAGGCGAAGAAGGCGTTTCGGCCGCACAAGTTGCCGAGGCGCGGGCGATGGTGAGGCGGAGAGATGAAAGATTTCTTTGAATTGCTTCTTCATGGCCGCTATATGGGGCTGCTCGAAAGCGAAGTATCTCGGCTGAGAGCAGAGAACCGAGCGCTGGTGAATTCGCTGCTGGGTACGGCGGGATTCCCGCCGGTGGAGTTTCCGGAGGCGGTGAAGCCGCAGGCGGTTCCGCGGCTGCGGAAGCGCTCGTGGCACCAACTACAAGCGTGGCGGGAAAGCGGAGCCATTCGCGAAAGAGAAGAAGCCACTGAGGCGCAGAGACACTGAGCCGGAATCGGTCCAAAAATTTCCATGAACACACGAATGAATACATATTCCCCCGGCGCGATTGCTCCGGCGGATGGGAATTATCCGGCGGATAGTGTAGCGCCGGCATCCTTGCCGGCGGGGTTGGATTACGCCCACGTGGACGAAAGGCGCCAGCAAGATGCTGGCGCTACCGATGCGCCGGTTAACCTGGGGCCAAATTACGAGCGGCTGGAGGAGTTGAAGCCGGGGCTGGTGAACGCGCTGCGCGATCTGGTGCTGCAATACCGCCAGGAAGGGGTGGTAGCGCGGCGGCACGAGATTCGGCGCATCCGGCAAGCGCGGCTTTTTTGGCAGGGTTTGCAGTACGCCTGGTGGAACCCCAATGACATGAACTGGCATTTGCCGTTCGAGCAGCGCTTCAGCGACGACCGCGAGCTGCAGGAGATGCCGCGCTACCAGTTCGTGACCAATTTTTATCAGGGATTTGGGTTGTCGTTCATTGCGTTGCTTTCGCAGGATGTGCCCAGCGTGAGGTTTTACCCGCAGTCGGCGCAATCGCTGGAAGATATTTCCGCGGCGCGCGCGGCGAGTGATGTGGCCACGTTGATCGAACAGAACAATCACGTGGAGCAGTTGCTGACCTCGATCGGCTATTTTTTGTGGACCGATGGGAAGCTTGGCGCGTACGTGCGCTACGTGGCCGACGGGCAGCGGTTCGGTTTTCACGAAGAGAATTTGCTGGAGGCCATGGAGATTCCGCTGGGCGAGGATGTTCATGTGTGCCCGGGATGCGGGAAAGAAACGCCGCCGACCGATAACGGCCCTGCTGTAGGGGCGACCCTTGGGTCGCCCGGCTACGATGGTGGCGATACAGCAACGGGCGGGGCGAGCCCCGCCCCTACAGGGCCTCCGGTGTGTCCGGGTTGCGGCGAGCAATTGCGAGACGAAGACCTGCGCAAAGCCGAGCGCGTCAGCGTGCCGCGAGTGATGGGAACGCGGCGGGTGCCCAACGGGCAGGAAGTCATCAGCATCGCGGGCGGGCTGGAACTGAACACCCCGGTCTGGGCGAATGAGATGCATGAGTATCCGTACCTGCAATGGCAGGCGGAAGTGCATCGCGCGAAGTTGAAGGCGGCGTATCCGCACGCGGCGGCGAAGATTGAGACTTCGCCTTCGCAAGGGTCGGAGGATGTGTACGCGCGGGTGTCGCGGCTGAGCGTGGAGCAGGGGCTGCCGTCGATTCATCCGGGCGACGCGCTGATGAATTTGATTACGTTTGACCGCACCTGGCTGCGGCCATGGGCGTTTTACTCAGTAGAGGACGAAACGGTGCGCAGCGAACTGCTCGCGCTGTTTCCCGACGGTTGCTACGTAGGATTTGCGGGAGAGGCGTACTGCGAAGCGCGCAACGAGTCCATGGACGATCACTGGCGCGTGCTGCACGCGCTGCCGGGCGACGGGCAGAACCGTCCAAGCGTGGGCGATTCGCTGGTGCAGGTGCAGGAGCGCTACAACGTTTTATCCAACATGCAGGCGGAGACCTACGAGTACGGCATTCCGCCAATTTACGCCGATCCGCAAGTGCTGGATTTCGATGCGCTGGCGAACCAGGTGGCCGAGCCTGCCGCACATTTTCCCGCGCGAGCGCGTCCCGGGCAGCCGCTGGCGGCGGGATTTTTCCAGCCGGCGCCGGCGCAGGTGCCGCCGGACATGTTGCGTCATCAACAGGATTTAATCGGACCGGTGTCGCAATTCTTGACGGGACTATTTCCCGCGGTGTTTGGCGGAAACATGGAGGACGTGAAAACAGCTTCCGGATACGCGCTGGCGCGCGATCAGGCCATGGGGCGCCTGGGGCTGGTGTGGCGGCGAACGAAACAGTTCTATGCCGATGTAATTTTGCTGGCGGTGGATAGTTTTCGGAAAAACCGGCCGGAAGATGCGGAGATTCCGCTGCTGGGGCCGGACGGGGTGTTTGATTCGCACGTGATCCGCATCGCGGATTTGAAGGGCAATATCTGCGTACATCCCGAGGCGGACGAGACTTTCCCGCGGCTGAAATCGCAACAGCGCGGCGTGCTGCAGCAACTATTTGGCATCAACGACCCGGTGCTGCAGAAGGCGCTCACCGAGCCCGCGAACATGGGCTACATCAAAAACGTGCTGGGGCTGACGGAGCTGGTGGTGCCGGGCGAGGATTCGCGCAACAAACAATTACGTGAGATACAGCAGTTGTTGGCCAGCGCGCCGATCGTGATTTCGATGCACCCATCGGGAGTCGCACATGTCGCGCCGGTGTCCTCGCCGTCAGATTTGCCTTCCAGGGACACAGACGAAACACGCCCCGACCAGAGTCAGGCCGCTACCACATCGCTTGTCCTTCCTTCGGTGCCGGTTGACCAATTGCTCGATGATAACGCGGTGGAATTCGAGGAGTGCAAGCGCTGGGCGAATTCCGACGCCGGCCAGGCCGCGAAGATGACGAATCCGGCAGGATTCGCGAATGTTCGCGCGCATGCAGAAGCCCATCTGCGAGC
>JBGOTL010000049.1:0-24424 GCA_041476465.1 Candidatus Acidiferrum sp.
CCGGGCGATACGTTTCCAGCGCGCGAATTTCCGGCAGGTCGCTGGCATAAACGAAGATCAGGCCGCAGCCGGCGCCGAGAGCGATGGCGCAGAGCAAAAGAAAAGCGAGCGCAACGCGGTCAATTAGTTTCCAGCCGCGCAGGCGCAGAGTGATTGGTGGCAGACTCAGCATCGAAAGATAATTCTAGCGCAGATGAATGATGCCGCGCAGAGCGGAAGCAGGACCGAGTTTCCATCGAAACAAACGAAACGATCCCGGCCAGAGGCCACCTTCACAAATGCTCGTAATAATTTTCACCGGCGCAGGAACGGCAGATTGCGCGGCCGTCTTTGAGGACTTCGCGCTTGAAGTTGATGCCTTCGCCGCATTCGGCGCAGATGACGCGCGGACTTTTGAAGCCGGGCAAGTCTTCGGGGAGGAGTTCGACTTTGACCCATTGCTTGGTGAAAAGAATTTCGTCGGAGAGCGCGGCGTAGGCTTTTTGTTGGCCCGCGTCTTTGGCGAGTTCGGGGAACATTTCGCGGGCGGCCTGCTTGGAGGATTCCTTGGCGGCGATGCGGATGGCCCGGCCGGTTTGCAGATCGACGAAGGTAGCGGCGACCTTGCCCCAGTCGCGGAATTTCAGGGCGCGTTTGCCAAGGCGGCAGTTGGCGACGAGCGCGACGGCGTCGGTGACGCAGCGGTCAATTTCGACGTAGGTGACGAGGCGCTTACGCTCGGCGACGGGATCGTTGATGCCAAGTTCACGCAGGCCGAGCATGGCCAAGCGCACACCGAGGACTTGTCCGGCGCAGAGGTGGCCGTGGGCGATGGCAGCGCGGTCGAGGTATTCGGCGAGGGTTTTCATTTTACAGTGATCAGTAAACAGTCGTCAGTAATCAGTGAAGCAAAGAAAGCCGGTACTCTTGTGGCGTGGCCCATAAACAGGAAGCCGGGGACGTTCTCAAGTTGAGGTCCTTCGCTCCGCAAAACCGTCCGGAGCGCAGACAGCGCGCTTCGCTCAGGATGACAGAACTTTCGTACTCAAAGTTAATGAGACTGTGCATAAGAACTCTAGGTGGAAACTTTGTCTGGAGCAGACCAGGGATGCGGGGCGCGGGCTTCCTGATAGGCGAATACCGTCATGAGCACGGTGAGAAGAAGGAGCGCGCCATCGCGGAGGACGGTGATCCTGGTGAGCGGCTCGGGATTGGCGAAGCAACCGCAATTAATTTGGAGGCCGAGGGAATAGGTGCGCACTACGACGATGAAGAAGCCAAGAATGAGGAGACTGGTGAGTGTGGCCCAGATGCGCAGTTGCCAACCGATGAGGAGAAGCAGGCCGAGGGCGATTTCGGCAAAGGGCAACGTGTGCGCTACATATTGCACGGCCCAAGGCGGGAGCAACTGGTAGGAATCGACCTGCAGCGCAAAAAGAGAAAGCGCGATGGCGATGGGCGGGCGGGGATGCATGATCGGAAGGAAAAGCTTGGCGTAGCCTGCGTAGATAAAGATGCCTGCAAGGACCAGCCGGCCGATCCAGATGATAGCGCGGCGAAAATTGAAAGGGGCGGATTGCATCATGCGAGTTTAATCCTCGGAAGCGCGGCGGCCCGCGCTATTTCTGCGCAAGAAGCTGATCGAGAAACGATTTGAGCACGTCGTAACTGACCATGCCCACGACGGGATACGTCTGACCCTTGCTGTGAATGATGGTGGTGGGCGTTTGGTTGACGCGGTAGCCCTGACCGAGCGCGGTGTCCTTGTCGATCAAAGCCTCGAGGGTGCCACCCTTTACAAGCGCGCGGATTTTCACCATGTCCGCCGCAGAGAGGGCATTGGCGACAGTACCGTCCACATCGCCGGACTGCTCCCACTTTTCCTGATTCGTAAAGAGCGCTTGTTCGGCGGGCTCGACCTTGCCGAGCTGCGCCGCGGCGCGCGCATAGCGCGCGGCAACTTTAGAATAGGCATGCATCGGGAGGGGGAAATCGCGATGAATCAGATAGACCTTGCCGGCGTTCACGTAGTTATCAATGAGGCGTTGATTGACGGTCATGAAAAGCGTCTTGCAAGAGGGGCACTGAAAATCGCTGAAGATCTCCAAGGTGATAGGCGCGTTTTTCGAGCCGAAGGCTTTGTGCGGATCGATATCCGTGACGCCGTTAGCTGTCTGCGGAGCGGCCGCAGAAACCGGTGCGGAGTGAACGTTGAGGCCAACGGCAAAGCCCAAGAAGGCCAAGAAAGTAACTCCGGTCAGAATAGCGCGACGATTCACAACACGCCTCCAGTGAGAAGAGATGAGCAACCCCTTAGGAATCAACCGAACCACAGGCTACCATAAGTTAGACTCTGGGAATGCAGGGCCCGCTGCCCGGGTTTTTCTGGGGCATACCCCCCCACCCCCCTACCAATTTGTATGAATATCATTTCAAATGGGTTACAAGGATGGCAATTCATAACGTTATCATTCTAAAGAACATATTTTTGGTTGTCAAAACCAAACTAGTAGAGGGCAGAATCGGCCAATGATTATTATAGTCCGCCAGGAGACTGCAAGTCAAGTAGAACCTGGGAGGAAGGCTGCAAGCGACTGAGGGGAATAGGCGTTATTTCTGCCATAAGAAAACTTGACAGGCACACACTCAACCTGTATATTGGGCTTTAATTAGCAGTTAGGCAACAATTCTAGGGTAAAACAGGAAGGGGTAGGTATGAGCAAGATCATCGGAATTGACCTGGGGACAACGAACTCCGTAGTGGCGGTGATGCAGGGCGGCGAGCCAGTGGTGATCCCCAACCAGGAAGGCGCGCGGACGACGCCATCAGTGGTGGCAATCACGAAGGCAGGAGAGCGGCTGGTGGGCCAGGTGGCCAAGCGGCAGGCGGTTACGAATCCCGAAAACACCGTGTATTCGATCAAGCGCTTCATGGGCCGCGCGTATGACGAGGTCAGCGAAGAGACCAAGCGGATTCCATACAAAGTGGTGAAGGGCGATCACAACGACGCGCGGGTGGAGATTTCCGGAAAGGTGTACAGCCCGCCGGAGATTTCCGCGATGATTTTGGGCAAGCTGAAATCGGCCGCGGAAGATTTCCTTGGCGAAAAAGTGACCAAAGCGGTGATTACCGTGCCGGCGTACTTCAACGACGCGCAGCGGCAAGCGACCAAACAAGCGGGCGAGATTGCCGGGCTGGAAGTGGTGCGCATTATTCCCGAACCCACGGCTGCGGCGCTGGCGTATGGAATGGATAAGAAAGCCGACGAAACGATTGCCGTGTACGATCTGGGCGGCGGTACGTTCGATATTTCCGTGCTGGAAGTGGGCGCGGGGGTGGTGGAAGTGAAAGCCACGAACGGGGATACACACCTGGGCGGCGATAACGTGGACCAGAGAATCGTGGATTGGCTGATCGACGAATTCAAAAAGAAGAATGGCATCGATCTGAGCAAGGACAAGATGGCGCTGCAACGCCTGAAGGATTCGGCGGAAAAAGCCAAGATCGAGCTTTCGCAGTTGATGGAAACAGAGATCAATCTGCCGTTCATCACCGCGGGCGCAAACGGGCCCATTCACATGGAAGAGAAGCTCACGCGGACGCGGCTCGAACAGATGATGAATGACTTGCTGGAACGCTCGATGAAGCCCGTGAAACAGGCTCTGGAAGACGCGAAGATGTCCCCGAACGATATTCAGGAAGTAGTGCTCGTAGGCGGGTCGACACGCATACCGAAGGTGCAATCGCTGGTGCGCACGTTCTTCGGCGGGAAAGAGCCGCACAAGGGCGTGAACCCGGACGAAGTGGTGGCGGTGGGCGCGGCGATTCAGGGCGCGGTACTGGCCGGCGAAGTAAAGGACATCCTGTTGCTGGACGTCACGCCGCTTTCGCTGGGCGTGGAAACACTCGGCGGGGTGATGACGGTGCAAATCCAGCGCAACACGACGATCCCTACGCGCAAAGTGGAGACGTATTCGACGGCTTCCGACAACCAGTCCGGCGTGGAAATCCACGTGATGCAGGGCGAGCGCAAATTCGCAAAGGATAACCGTTCGCTGGGCACCTTCAAGCTGGACGGGCTTCCTCCTGCACCGCGCGGCGTGCCGCAGATCGAGGTAACGTTTGATATCGACGCGAACGGCATCCTGAACGTAAGCGCGAAAGACAAAGCCACAAACAAGGAACAGAAGATCACCATCACGGCTTCGACCGGCTTGACGAAAGAGGAAGCCGAGAAGATGCGTGTGGAGGCGGAATCGCACGCGGAAGAAGACCGCCGGCAGATGGAAGAGGTCGAGGCGCGTAATCGCCTGGACGGGATCATGTACCAGGCGGAAAAGATGCTGCGCGAAAACCGCGACAAGATGGCGGAAGCGGACGTGAAAGCGGCCGAAGAAGCGATCGAAGACGCGAAGAAGGCCATGACAGAAGGCGGTTCGGCGCGGCTGCGTTCGGCAACGGAAAACTTGGAGCGCGCACTGCACAAGATCGCCGAAGAAATGTACAAGAAGACGCAAGCAGCGGAAGGCGCGGCGCAGGCTGACGCCGCCGGTGCTGGAGCGAGCGGCAGTTCGGCTGCGGGCGCGGGTGGCGCGCAAGGCGGCAAACCGGCGGATGTAATCGACGCGGAGTATGTGGACGTGGACGAGAACAAACGGCCGAATTGAAATAGTGCCGAGCAGGGGCGCAGTAATGCCGCGCCCCTGCGAGTTAGTGGACGCAATTGATGCCGACGACCGCGAAACACGATTATTACGAATTGCTGGGAGTGGCGCGCAAGGCCAGCGCGAAAGATATTCGCACGGCGTTTCGCAAGCTGGCGCGGAAGTACCACCCCGACCTGAATCCCGGCGACAAATCCTCTGAAGAAAAATTCAAGCAACTGCAGGAAGCCTACGACGTTCTTTCCGATTCGAAAAAGCGGCAGATGTACGACCAGTACGGCTTTTATAGCGACAACATTCCTCCCGGCGGGCCCGGAGCGGGAGCGCCTGGCGGCGACGCGGGCGTAAATTTTGATTTTGGCGGCTTTGATTTTGGCGGGGGTTCAGGCGCTCCCGGCGGAGGCGGAGCAAGCTTTCGCGACCTCTTCGGCCAGTTTTTCAGCGGGCGGCGCGGCGGCGCGGCAATGGAGCCGGAGGAAGAATCCGGCGGGGATCTGGAATATCAGATTGAAATTGATTTTTGGGATGCGGTGGGCGGCGGCGTAAAGAAACTGCAGATCACGCGGCTGGATTCCTGCGAGACATGCCGTGGAACAGGCGCTGTGGGATCGCCGCAAACCTGCACAGCTTGCGGCGGCACCGGAACGATCCAGCAAGCAGCGGGAAAGATGCGGTTCAATGTGCCGTGCACGCGCTGCGGAGGCACAGGGAAGCTGCGCACAATGTGCCGCACGTGCAATGGAGAAGGCCGTATGCGGCGTACGGAAACGATCGAAGTACGGATTCCGGCGGGCGTGGCGGGCGGTTCGCGCATGCGCGTGCCGGGCAAAGGAAATGCGGGAACCATGGGCGCGCCGTCCGGCGACCTGTACTTGCGGGTGGAAGTGAAGGCGCATGCGTTTTTCGAACGGCGCGGCAATGATTTGTACAGCAAAGTACCGGTGACGGTAAGCGAAGCGACGCTGGGCGCGAAGATCGAAGTGCCGACGATTGACGGTGTCGGTGCAGATGGGCGCCCCGCACCGGGACGCGCGCTGGTGCGGATTCCGCCGGGGACGAACAGCGGTAAGACGCTGCGGCTGCGCGAAAAAGGCGTGCTCAGCGCACGGAACGGGTCGCGAGGCGATCAGTACGTGGAGATTCAGGTGGTAGTGCCGGAGCCGACGGATGAGCGCGTGCGGAATTTGATGAAGGAGCTGGAGACGGTGGCGCCGGGGGATCCGCGTAAGGACTTGTTCAGCAAGGCAGGCGTGTAGTTTCTCGGGGAAAAAGGGAGTGTCCAGGATAATGCCGCCGAAAGTGAAAAAGCGGGCGAAGGCCGGGTACATGATCAGCGCCGTGGCGGAGCTTTACAAGCTGCATCCGCAAACGCTGCGGTTGTATGAGCGCGTGGGGTTGCTGAAGCCTTCGCGATCACAGGGGAATACGCGACTGTATACGGACTCGGACCTGGAGCGGCTGGATGTAATTTTGACTTTGGCGCGAGACATGGGCGTGAACCTGGCAGGAATTGAGATTATCTTGAACATGCGCGAGAAAATGATCGAGATGGAGCGGCAGATGGGGGAGTTCGCGCATGTGGTGCAACAGGAGTTGTCGCGGGTTGTGGCACGCGGACAGGAGCAGACGCCGCGAACCGCGATCGTGCGCGCTATGCCGAGGGTGATGCGTTAGCCGGTGAGGGGAACGCGGTTCCCACGCAAAGTTATACCAACATCTGAAGTTGAGATCCTTCGATGATCCTTATCGGATCGGCTCAGGATGACAGTCGTTCGGGCGGCCGGCTATCCTTGTGGGACGGTTTCGGGATGAGGTGAAAGCGCACAGGCTGAAGCCTGTGCCACCAGTTCCTTCCACAGTTTTCCCAACGCAGACAGCTTGCCGTCCAGAGAGTGCGCCCGTATGCTGTCTGGCGAGGGGAAAAGAACCGGTCTCCTTCGGCTTCGCTCAGGACAAGTTCCGACCGGCCACTACAGAGACTCGGAAGAAGAATGCCGGGCTTCCCGGTTCAAGACACCGGGAGGCAAAAGGCACGAAAGCCCGGCGTCTACACAAACGGTCAACATTATGGCGATTGAGAATTGCACGCTGTGCAAGGGGACTGGATGGAAGCTGGTGGCGCGGCCCGGCGGCGCTGCGGGAAACATGGCGGTAGCGTGCGAGTGCGGTATGCAGGAACGCGCCACGCGGGTGATGGAGCGGGCGCGTGTTCCGAAGCGTTATGAACATTGCGATTTCGAAAGTTACGTCACGGACCTGACCGATGGAAAGACGTGGACCGCGCAGCACGCGCACTCGATGAAGCAGGCAAAGCTGCTGACGCAGGGGTTTGTGCGGGATTACCCGGGTTCTTCGGAAAAGGGGTTGCTGCTTATGGGGCCCTCGGGCGTCGGGAAAACGCATCTGGCGGTGGCGGCACTGAAAGAATTGATTCAGCGCGGGCATGGAGGCCTTTTCTGCGATTACCGCGAACTGCTGAAGGAAATTCAAGCGAGCTATAACCCGGCGAGCGAATCGACGGAGATGGGGATACTCGAACCGATTCGCACGGTGGAGATTCTGGTGCTGGATGATCTAGGCGCGAGCAAACCTTCGGATTGGGTGCGCGATATCGTTGGGATCGTTTTGAACGCCAGATACAACGAGAATCGGACCACCATCATTACGACGAACTACCTCGATAACCCGGCCACGGAAGGCGAGGTGGCGAGACTGCCAAATGGAAAATTGGTTGCACCGATACGTGAAGATTCTCTGGAACAGCGCATTGGAACGCGGATGCGCTCAAGATTGTATGAGATGTGCCGGACTGTGGAAGTCTTCGCGCCCGATTTTCGCCGTGAAAGGACGCAGGCCGGACGCGCCCGCGCCTAGGATCTATTTACGGGCTGGCTTTAACCCCCTAGCAATGCGCGCTTTATTGACACGGGGTTAAGGCGGCGAGTATTCTTTTGAGGTTGCAGCGTACCCCGTGACGCCCGCAGCATTTCTCGCCTTGCTTAAAAACCCTAGTAGGGATTCCGCAAGGGGCTTTTTTCGATTGCATGCGTGACCGTTATCGGTCACTGAAGAGTATGGCCGCGAAGCGGCCAATAAATTGACAAGACAGGGATGCATATCCCGGAGGCAACCAACCATGTTTTCTGACCATGACAACCCCGTATCGTCGGCTGCGGCCGCACCTGCACACGAGACTGAAACTCCTGCAACTCCTGCGACACTTGAAACGAATGCGTCCTCGATTGCGCCGGAAGATGAAGGACTAGATTCCGCCGCCACCCAAGAAGGAAAGGCCGAGACGCCCGCGCACGCCGAGCCGGAAGCGGCGCATGCCGCGGCGGAAACGCACGCCGCCAGCCAGGTGACCAATTCCGAGGAAACCGCAGCCGCGGAAGAAGCGGCTGGCTCGGAAGAGATGAGCAAGATTCTGGAGCAGTTCGACGAGCAGCAGGAAGCGGCGTCGAAGAGCAACGAAGTGATCGAAGTGAAGGTGGTGGCTTACAGCGAGCACGGCGTCATCGTTGACATCGGCCAGAAGACCGAAGGGCTGATTCCCGCCGTGGAATTCAGCGAGACGGACATCCCACGCCCGGAACCGAACACCACGATTGAAGTGCAGCGCACCGGCGAGCACAAAGACGGCTACGTTATTTTGTCCTACCAAAAAGTGCTGCGTCGCAAGATGTGGGAAAAAATGGACGCGGTATTCAAGAACAAGGAAACCATCACGGGCAAAGTAGTGGACCGCATCAAGGGCGGGCTGGTGGTGGATATCGGTGTGCGCGCGTTTTTGCCAGGATCACAGTATGATTTGCGGCCGACGCAGAACCTGGATGGGCTGGCCGGGCAAGAGTTGCTGGTACGCATCACCAAGCTGAACCGTCGGCGCGGCAACGTAGTCGTAAGCCGCCGAGCGCTGATGGAAGAAGAGTTGCATGCCAAGCGCGGCCAATTGATGGAGACGCTGAGCGAGGGACAGGTGGTACATGGGCACGTGAAGAACGTGACCGAGTACGGCGCGTTTGTGGACCTGGGCGGAATTGACGGCTTGCTGCACCTGACCGATCTGAGCTGGGGGCGCGTGAAGCATCCTTCCGATGTGGTGAAACCTGAGCAGGAGCTGGACGTCATCATCCTGAAGTTTGACAAGGAAAAGCAACGCGTCTCGCTGGGTCTGAAGCAACTGATGGCGGATCCCTGGGTTGGAGCGTCGGAAAAATATCCTGCGGGCGGCAAAGTGAGAGGCAAGGTAGTCGGCGTGGTGGATTACGGCGTGTTCGTCGAGCTGGAGCAAGGCATCGAAGGCCTGGTGCACGTGACGGAGCTGAGCTGGTCCAAGAAGCCGCAGCACCCGTCGAAGGTCGCGAAGGTCGGCGATGAAGTGGACGTGGTGGTGTTGGACATCAAGCCGAGCGATCGCCGCGTTTCACTGGGGATCAAACAGGCGCTGCCCGATCCCTGGCTGCTGACCGCGGAGAAATATCCGGTGGGCACGGTGGTCACCGGAAAGATTCGCAACATCGCGGAATTTGGCGCGTTCGTTGAACTGGAAGACGGCTTTGACGGACTGGTGCACGTCGGCGACGTGAGCTGGACGGGCCGCGTGAAGAACCCACATGAAGTGTTTAAGAAGGGCGAAGAGGTCACGGCGAAAGTGTTAAGGATCGACGCGGAGAATCGCCGCGTTTCGCTGGGGATCAAGCAAGTGAACGACATCTGGGGCGATTGGTTTAAGGCACACAAAGTCGGAGATATCGTGAAGGGCAAGGTTTCGCGGATCGCCACGTTCGGCGCTTTCGTCGAGATGGGCGAGAATATCGAAGGCCTTTGCCACAATACCGAGATCGAAGAACGCAAGCGCCGCGATGAAAGCGGCGGGGGCTTCCGCCCCACGACGGGGCCGCTGAAGAGCGCGGGGCCGTTGGAGCCGGGCAAGGAATATGATTTTAAGATCATCAAGATCAGCCATGAAACCCGGCGCATTGGCCTGAGCTATCGCGCCGCGACGAAGCAGATCGAGCGCCGTGAAATCGAGCAGTACCGTTCGACGACGAAGACCTCATCCACGGCGACGATTGGGGATGTGATGAAGTCCAAGCTGTCGGGGCGCTAGTCGTTTTTGAGGAGCCGAAACAGGGGCAGCGGCCTGCGGCCGGGCTGCGGGCAAGCCGGCTGCGAATAATCATTTACCTCCGGGGCAATTTAGTGATAGGAAGAAGGGCAATCGGGCGCTCGGCGCCCCTGCCCCGCTCTTCGGGTTGGCTATAAATGGCGGCGGATCTAGAGGTTGTGTAGCGAGGCGTGCAGACGATGACCAAGCAACCCACATTGACGAAGGCAGACCTAATCGAAGAGGTGCTGCGCATAACCGAGCTCCCGCGCAAGGAGTCGGAGACGATCGTAGAAACCATCTTTGAGAGCATCATTGAAGCCTTGCAGAAGGGCGACAAGATAGAGATCCGCGGATTCGGCAGTTTCCGCACGCGGCAGCGCCGCGGCCGCGTGGGGCGCAACCCGAAGACCGGTGAGAAGGTGGAAGTGCCGCCGAAGAAGATTCCCTTCTTTAAGCCCAGCAAAGAACTGAAGGATTTCGTAAACACTTCGGATGGGGCAAGTGCAGGCGCCCCGGCGGCGGACTAAGCGGCGCATATCTACGAAGCATAGCTAATCCTGGCTGTGTGGTTTCCATGTGAATAAAAAGAAAAGAGTGCCGTCAAGTTTGCTATGCCACGGGTGTGCCCATTTTGCGTTATGCTGAGCGCACAAGCCTGGCGTTAAGGAAAAATCACGATGGACTATATCTGGACTCCCTGGCGCTACCAGTACGTGGCGCAAGTCACCGCCGGCCAGCAGCCGGAGTGCATTTTCTGTGACGCGGCGGGGCGCAAGGACGACGCGGAAACGCTCCTTGTGCATCGCGGAGAAAAGGCCTTCGTCATCTTGAACCGGTATCCTTACACGTCGGGGCACGTGATGATCGTGCCGTATGCGCACGTTGCGGAATTGAAGTTGTGCGAACCTGCGGCATTAAGCGAAATGATGCAGCTGGCTCAACGCGTAGAAAAAGCATTCCAAACAAATTACAAACCGGATGGCATGAACCTGGGAATGAACCTGGGCCGCGCGGCGGGCGCAGGAGTCGTGGGACATTTGCACTTGCACGCGCTACCGCGCTGGATTGGCGATTCGAGTTTTATGACCGTGACCGGCGAGACGCGCGTTCATCCGGAAGAGTTGAAAACCACCTATGAGCGCCTTCGCAAGGCCCTGACTTGATTCTGCTGATTTGTAAACAGGAAAAGCTTTTGGGAAAACGCGTTGGTGAATTGGCGGCAGGGACTAGGATCTTCTACGGCCAAAAACAACGGAGGTGTTAACTTAAATTCAGGAGGAGCGACGGCGTGGAAAGGCGATTTTCTCCCGAAAAGATGTTCCGCATCATCGCTCTTTTTTGCCTCGTGGCAACGGGACTCTCGGCGATTTACGTAGTGAGCCACGTTGACTCTCAATCCACCGCTTTCGCGCGAGTTCACGATCTGACTTCGTATTTTTTCACCGCGTTCTGGATTATCGTTTATTTCTACGCCCAATTTCGCCTGGTGCCGCGTTTCACGAAGCGCAATTTCAGCGATCGTCTCGGATATTGGCAGTCCCTTGGCAGCTTGGCGCTTCTGTTGGTCGGAGCGCTGTATGCTTTGATGCCCCAGGCCACGGGAGACGTTCCGAGCGCCATGCTGTTCTGGAGCGCGGTGCTCGGCGAGGGGGTTTTTATCTCAAACGTGATCTGGTCCTACACGCACGGAGAAGTAGTTGTGTCTGTCGCTACAAGAGTTTCGGGCCATCTCGGGGACGCGAGCGTCAAGGATTTTGGCTGGCCGAGAACTCCCGCGAAACTCTTTGGGATTGGCGCCGCACTTTTTGCCGCGGGCGGGATTATCTTGATTGTTCTCGATGTACCTTCGTTCAAGTTTCCGGCGCCATGGTCGGGACAAATGCACTTTCTTCCTTATGGGTGTTTGTGGCTGGCTGCTGCCGCGCCGTTTGCCATTTTCGCGATGCTCTATAAATTTCTCGTCGATTCCTATCACTTAATCTTCGAGGAATCGCTGAACCGCATCCACTTCGTCGTTACGATCATCGCCGTGTTGGACTTGGTGCGGGTGTTCATGGCCTGGCAGGAAGCGATGGTTTCCCCGCTCGCGGAATTCTACTTCGGCCCTCAATTCGAGTGGCTGGGTGTGCTCTTGGGGTTCAGCGCGATCGTATTCGCGATCAACGCCTATCGCAGCTTTCGCCGGAACGCAGTTCGAACCTAGCGCCTTCATAGCGCCATCGCAGTGCTGCCATACTCTTGCTTTCCGTTCGAATTGCCGCATCTTCTTATCGCACAGCTACGGTGCGCTCGGAATCCTGTTTGGCGAAGACGCCTCCGGAGTTGGCGGTTCGCCGGCGAAGATCGGGCAGCCAATGGAGAGTTGAGTCGGGAGCACGGAAAAGAACAAGCCAGGTATGCCTTAAGGAGTGGATGGACAAGGTGCGGCCAGGATGGCATTGACCTGGTGTTCGGCAAATCGCAATTCATAGTATCTCAAGGCGCCTTTTCCAAGTGCCGATGCATCAAGACGCCACGAGTGGACGGTGCTGCGCATCTCATCTCCGAGTGCGCGTTTCTTGCGGTTGTAATCTTCCTGGATGGAACCTTGCTCGCGCTGAGTGGCGCCGGGCTTGATTGCTTTGTCCCTTTCCCTCTCGAGGGCGCAAAACTTTGCATGATAACGAGCGTACTCGTGCAGTGTCGCTTGCCAATCCGAATCGGCCTTGATGTTGTTGATGGCTTGTAACGCTGTCTCTCGCCAATGGGAGTATTCGTCGGAGTTCAAGACGCCGCCGCGCTGCATCTCGGCGAAGCAACTGTCATCACAACTGTTAATCTTGCTGAAGTCGAGATCACCGTTCGGGGTGGTTGTCCCGCCCGATGATTTGAAATCATCTTCGGTGTAAACTTTTTTGGGCTTGGCGGCTGGCGTAGCGCTGCCGGCTGGGGATTGAGCGGGGGGCTTGGACGATTCAGCGCTTGACGCCGAACCTGACCCGGACTGCTGCGGCTGTTTGCTCTGAGCCGAGGTATAGATTGTATGCAGACCAAGGCCGAATAAAAGGAAAAACAAAAGACGAGTGCGCATCAAACGTTGCCTCCTGCGATCTTTATTTTCTTATGGAACCACGCGGGAAAATACACAGGGCCGGACGCGACGGGGCGTACTCGGCAACATATCCCTGGAAAACGAACCAAGCCGTTAGTCATAGGACACCTCCACCATCCAGCGCGACGATCCTGAATCTGCCGCGCACCTCTTAGAGGGTTGGTCTCGGAAGCTAGGTTGCCATAGAATGGCTGCTCGTTCTTCCTCTCCAAAGGATAATTAGCGTAGGGACCGGAGCGAACCACAGTGGACATGGAACTTAGTGAAGAACAAAAGCTGCTGCGGAAGAGTGTGCGGGAGTTTGCGGAGGCGGAAGTAAAGCCGCTCGCGAAGGAGCTGGACGAAACGGGCCGTTTTCCGCGTGGACTTTTCAAGAAAGCGGCGGAACTGGGACTTACCGGGGTGGCGTTTCCCGAGTCCGAAGGCGGAGCGGGATTCGATCACGTCGGCTACACCATCGTGATTGAAGAGATCTCGCGCTGCTGCGCCTCCACCGGCGTGATTCTCTCAGTGCAGAACTCACTTTACTGCGATCCTGTGCATCGCTTCGGGAGCGAGGAGCAGAAGAAAAGACTTCTGCTGCCCTATGCGCGGGGCGAAAAAATCGGCTGCTATGCGCTAACCGAGCCGCAAGCGGGCTCGAATGCGGCGGCGCTGCAGACCAAAGCCGTAAAGAAGGGCGACACGTACGTCGTCAACGGAACGAAAGCTTGGATTACGAATGGCGGCGTGGCGGATGCCGCGATCGTCTACGTGAATACCGAGCCCGCCAAAGGCGAGAAAGGCATCACCGCGCTGGTCGTGGAGAAGGGCACGCCCGGCTTCAAGGTGGGCAAGGAAGAAAAGAAGCTAGGCATCAGTGCGACGGCGTGCAGCGAACTGATCTTCAACGATTGCGAAGTGCCTGCGGCGAATCGCATCGGCAACGAAGGCGAGGGCTACAAAGTGGCGCTTTCGACGCTTGATGGCGGGCGCATCGGCATCGCCGCGCAGGCCACGGGGATCGCGCAGGGCGCCTTTGAGGCCGCGCTGAAATATTCGCGGGAGAGGATGGCGTTTGGACATCCGATTTCGGAGTTTCAGGCGATCCAGTTCATGCTGGCGGACATGGCGACGGAGATCGATGCGGCGCGCCTGCTGACTCGCAAAGCAGCGTGGAAGCAGGACACCGGGGCACGATTCAGCATGGACGCGGCCATCGCAAAGCTTTTTGCCAGCGAAATGTCTACGCGGGTAACGCACAAAGCCATCCAGGTGCATGGCGGCAATGGCTACAGCCGCGAATATCCAGTGGAGCGCGCCTACCGCGACGCGCGCATCACGGAGATTTACGAAGGTACCAGCGAGATTCAACGACTCGTGATTTCCACCTGGGTTCTGAAGTCGTAACCGCATCGTAGTATCCTGACGGCGTGCTGGAACTGGACAACTCCCTTGAATTTGATCCTGGGCGCGCGGGGGAGTTCTTCTCTGCCCTTCCGGCGAAGCCCGCGGTTTGCCTGATCGCGCCGCGGGAGGAGCAAGCCGAGCCGTACTTGATTCGCACACAGGATTTGCAGCGGCGATTGCAGCGGCTTTTGGGGCCGATGGATGCCGCCAGCAAGCGGCTGAATCTCCGCGAGTTTGCCCGCGGCGTGCGCTATCGGTTGACCGGCTCGGAGTTCGAGCAATCTTTCACCTACTACCAACACGCCAAGGAAATTTTCCCGAAGCGCTACCGGGACAAGCTGCGATTGCGGCCGCCGGCCGTACTGAAAGTGAGTTTGCGCAATGCTTACCCACGGTGCTACGCGACTCGGCACATTCCCGTGGACGAGCATGGCGTTCCAACGGCGGGGGCGTATTATGGGCCGTTCGCTTCGCGCCGATCGGCGGAGGCGTTTGCGGAGCGCGCACTGGACCTGTTCAAAGTGCGGCGCTGCCAAATCAAGATTCGCCGCGATCCGGCTTTCCCAGGATGCATCTACTCGGAGATGAAGATGTGCCTGGCGCCGTGCTTCGCGGGGTGCAGCAAAGAGGAATATGACGCCGAGGTGGGACGACTAGTTAGGTTTTTGGAAACGAGCGGCGGATCCCTGCGCGCGAGCTTCGAACAGGCTCGGGAACGCGCCAGCGAAGAGCTCGATTTCGAGGGCGCTGCGGCGCTCCACAAGAAAGTGGAAAAGCTGGATGAGGTCTTGCGCGGAGGGCCGGAGCTGGCGCGCTGGATTCAGGATCTGAATGCAGTGATCCTGCAGCGCACGGCCGAGAAGCAAACCATCGGGATCTTTGCGGTGCGCGGCGGACGGATGGCGGAGCCATTTTTTCTGCGCTTCGGAGAAATGACCAGCCAGCCACGATCGAAAGAAGAGACGGTGCGCGAATACCTGGAGGCGGTGATGGAAGCGCAGCCTGCGGCGACGGCAAGCCCTCGACAGAGCGGCGCAGAGCTGGGCGAGCATTTGTGGATGGTCGCGCGATGGTTCTACAGCAATCCGCGTGAAGGGGAGATTTTTTTTCGAGAGAAAGATTGGGCGTATCGCCGCATCCTGCGCGCGTGCTCCCGGCTACTCGCGCCGAAGACGGAACTCTCCGCAGAAAATAGCGCAGTGGAACCGGCGCAATCCAACGAAGGAGCATCATGAGCGCATTCGCCACAAAAGAAGGAACAACACGCTACGCCCTGAAATTTGCCGGGCACGCCGCGGAGGGCCATTTTCGGGAAACGCAAAGACTTGTGATGTCGTCGCTGGGGCTTGGCACATATCTCGGCCAGCCGGACGCGGAGACGGATGAAGGCTATACGTCGGCGGTGGTCGCGGCGGTGGAGAGCGGCATCAACGTGCTCGATGCGGCGATTAATTACCGCTTTCAGCGCAGCGAGCGCAGCATCGGCGCCGCGATTCTGCAGCTTGCAGCGAGAGGCGTGGCGCGCGACGAAATGGTGATCTGCACAAAGGGCGGCTACCTGACACCGGACAGCTCGATGCCTGCCGACCCCAACGAATATTTTTTCCGCGAATACATTCAGCCTGGCGTATTAACCGCGAAAGACATCGTCGGGGGCGCGCATTGCATGACACCGCGCTTTATAAAGAACCAGCTCGGCCGCAGCTTGAAGAATCTGGGCGTGGATGGCATCGACGTCTACTATTTACATAATCCAGAGACGCAGCTGAGCGAGGTGGCAAAGCCTGATTTCCTGGAGCGCGTGCGCACAGCGTTTGAATTTCTTGAATCAGCGGTGGAGGCCGGAGAGATTCAATATTACGGCATGGCGACATGGAACGGATTCCGGCAGGAGGCGCACGAGCGCGATTCAATGCAGCTTGGCGAGCTGGCGCAGATGGCGCAGGAGATTGCCGGCGGAAGGCACCATTTTCGATTCGTGCAGCTTCCCTACAATCTGGGGATGACGGAAGCGCTGACCCTGGGCAATCAGCCAATCAAAGGCCACGGAAAAACGATTATGGAAGCCGCTAGCGACTTGGGGATCACGCTGGTAGGCAGCGCTTCCCTGCTGCAGGGGCAGGTGGCACGGAACTTGCCGGCGTTTGTTGCAGAAGCACTGGGCTTGAACAACGATGCGGAGCGGGCGCTGCAATTCGCGCGCTCGTCACCAGGGATTACGACCGCGCTGGTAGGAATGTCGCGCGTGGAGCATGTGAAGGCGAATGCGCGGCTGGTGAGTGTGCCTCCGGCGACCGGCGAGCAGTTCAGTAAACTCTTTTCACGCAGCGGGGGAGCCTGATCGCGCCGCTTGAGTGGGGCCCAATCAAGAGGGCGACGGAAGAGAAGTTTCCGGATGGCGCTCGGAGAGCCAAGTGGAGATAGCGCGATTGAGCTGATCGAGATGGCCCGTAAAGAAGTGGCCGGCATTTTCCACCACCACCAGACGATTTTCTCCGGGAAGCGAGGCCGTCAGAGATCGCACTTTTTCTAGCGCGCCATGCTCGTCGTTTGCACCGTGGACAAACAGCTTGGGCTTGGCGCAATTCGATAAGAAAGAAAAATCGGCGTTATTGACGGGAATGCCGAGGCCGATCAATTCCTGAACGCGCGCATCTTCGCAGGCGACGCGCAAGCCGACCCAACCGCCAAAACTGAATCCTGCCAAGAGAAGGGGCGTGGCCGGAAATGTAGTGGCGAGTGAATCAAGCGCCGCGCGCACATCGTCTTTCTCTCCGTCGCCACCATCGTGTGCGCCAGCGCTCAGCCCAGCACCGCGAAAATTGAAGCGCAGTACTGGGATTCCCAGGGCATCCAACGATTTAGCCGTCTGGAAGATAACCTTGTTGTGCATGGTTCCGCCAAATAGCGGGTGCGGGTGACAAACGACGGCGGCGAGCGTGGGCCGAAGGATTCCAAGTGGTGTCCACAAGATGGCCTCGAGGCGGCCGGCGGTGCCATCCAGGAAAAAACTGCGCGAATCGTGAGTGGTGTCCATGAAAGGGGATTGGCAGAAAGATGAGTTTAGCTGAAGTCTCGGGGAGCTGGAGAAAGATAAGGCGGCCTGGCCAAGAATGGTGGTGGCTCGGGAGCTATGGCACGCGCTGGACGATGAAGGCGAGGGCCTTCTTGTCCGGCAGCGTATCTATCCTCACAATTTGCGCGAGGACTTCTCGACCGCTGGGCCACGGCGCGGAGCTATAGGCATCGAAAGAGATCAACAAGCGATCGGCCCGCGCGTACTCCCGGTTGCTGACAAAGCGCAGCCCTTCAGCGGAAACATCCATGGTCATGGTTTCTTCGAACCAAAGCATTTGCTCCGGGCGAATCCGCACGGGCAACGAGAGAGGGTGGCGAGCACTGCCACGGCGTTCCGCGGCACCCTCGTGACCATTCCCGTTGTGGACCGAGTGCGCGTTTGGAGCAAAGCAGACGGCGACAAAAAACGATTGGTCAGCGGCGGCGTGGCGCGTTCCAGAGTTGATTTCGCCCGGTTTGTAAGAACGGATGACTCGCGCGGGAACTTCCGGCTGGCCATCGTGCAACGAGGCATCATAGGGAAACGTCACCCAAAGGGACGCACTCGCGGAATGAGAAAATTCGCAGCGCACCAGTAACCCACCCCGGGAGGCGTCCACGGATTCACAGATTTCTGTTTGCTGCCCGAAGGGCGCAGTCCAGCGAAAACGCACCGGAAGGCGAAGCGGCACGCGGCGATGCTGGCGGCGTTGCATAGTAGCAAACCTACTGCGGGGCCGGGCGGGGATAACTCGGAGTATACGGCCTAGTATCCAAAGTGGCAAGACCTCGTACTAGGTCTAAAAATCCAGAATTTCACATTGCAGTTTGTGCAGGCCGGTGCTACTTTCGGCCAGGTCGAGAATACCTTCAGGGGGGCTTCGATGGCCGACGGTGCAGACCGCCGTGAAGCGCGGCGATTTACGATGACTCTTCCCTTGCGCGTTATGGCGCGCGAACCACGTAAACCGGAACTGAAAACGCAAACGCGCGACGTCAGTTACCGGGGGCTCTACTTTCTGACAGAAGAAAAATTGGCCATGGGAAGCGAAATCGAATTTGTCCTCACGCTGCCGCAGCTGGTGGCGCCCTCAGGCGATGTGAACATTCATTGCCATGGAGAAATTGTCCGCGTGGAGCCGACTTCCAATGGACGGTCGGGGATTGCCGCGAAGATCGACCGTTACGAATTTATCCCCATCAAACTGTCCGCCGCGTAAGACGCCGCGATTCTCCTGAACTCTCCGAGCAACATCTCGCCCACAGCGCGGAGCGCGAGTACAATGCATCTGCTGCCTGCCGGCTACCGGGAGAAACCATGTATCACTACGACGCGAAGATCGCACTCGAGGAATTGCAGGAGGAGGCGGTGCTGCCGCATCCCGTCAAGCTGCGCGACATGATTCTGCGGACGAAGCTCGGTCCGCAGGAAGCAGCGGCACTCAATCACGAATTTCAGGACTATCTGACGCGGTTCGGAGAAGTGCAGAAAGTCGCACGCGGCATCCTGGAAAAAATCGCCAGCGGGCAGCGCAAGACTTCCTGATGGCGCGCTCCCATTGAACTGGATATCACTCATGAAGCGCAAGCCGCGCATGCTGTTGCTTTCAGTATCTTCCGGCGCGGGGCAGATGGACGATGCGGCGCGGCGGTCATCGCCGAAGATGCCCTCCGGCTGGTAAACTGAAACGAGGGGCACGGGGGCAAGCGAGCAAAGCTTCGCGGGCGCCACGAACAAATCTAATGCGACGCCACACTCTGCTGATTGACGCGGACGACACGCTCTGGGAAAACAACGTTTTCTTCGAAAAGCTGATTGAAGATTTCATCAGCCTCGTTGAACCCTGCGGCTACACGCGCGTCTACATCCGTCACATCCTGAACGAGACGGAGCGCAAGAATATTCGGCAGTACGGCTACGGCGTGCGCAGTTTCGGACGTTCGCTGGAAGAGACCTACATGAAGCTGGCGGAGCAGATGGCGCAGCGCGAAACACTGGCGCAGATCCACGAGCGCGTGGTGGACCTGGAGCGAACGCCGCCGAAGATTCTGGATGGCGTGCCGGAGACGCTCGCGTATCTCACGGAACGTCACCGCTTGATTCTCTTCACCAAGGGCGAACCCGCGGAACAAGCGGCGAAGGTCGAGCGTTCCGGATTGCAGGGATTTTTTGAAGCGATCGAAATCGTGTCGGAAAAGGATAAGACCACGTACGGAGGCCTGGTAAGCAAACATAAGATTGTGAAGGCACAAGGCTGGATGATCGGCAACAGCCCGCGCAGCGACATTAATCCCGCGATGGAAGTGGGGCTGAATGCCGTGTACATTCCGCACCAGCACACCTGGCAGCTCGAGCACGAGCCGGTGGTGGCCGGCACGGGTAAGCTGGTCATCCTGCCGGCCTTTCGCGAACTGCGAGGGCATTTCTGAACTACTTCGACTGCCCAAATTGGATGTTGCAGCCACGCGGTCTTGGGCGAAACTGTGTTTGGAGAATTCCTACAACAGGAGAAATCCATGGCAACCGCAACGACTCCTCTTCGCACCAACTGGCGCCAAGAGTGGTTCGAGATTGAAGACGCTACCTACTTGAATGTTTCCGGACAGGCGCCGATGCCCCGCGTCTCCATTCGCGCCGTGCAAGCAGCGCTCGAAGCGAAGAAATATCCGCACCACATGCCGGACTCCACCTTCTTCGAAGTGCCCAACCGCCTCCGCACCTCCATCGCGAAATTGATCGGCGGAAAACCCGATGAGGTGGCACTGACGAGCGGAGCGAGCGCCGGGGTTGCGGCGGTTGCTTATGGCCTGACGTGGACGCCCGGCGACGAGATTGTCACTGCAAAAGGCGAGTTCCCCCTGCAATACACGGCGTGGAAGCCGATGGAAGCGCGCGAGGGCCTGAAGCTGAAAATTGTCTCGCCGCGGGAGCGTTTTATTACCGCTGACGATTTGATCGCCGCGATGACTCCGAGGACGCGGCTGGTTTCGGTGAGCTTGGTGCGCTTCGACGACGGCTCGCTGCTCGATGCCGCGCGCGTTGCCGCCGCGTGTCACGCGCAAGGGGCGCTGCTGCTGCTGGACGTCAGCCAGTGCTGCGGCGCGATGCCGATGGATGTCAATCAGCTGGGGGCCGACTTTCTGGTGTCTGCCGGCTACAAGTGGCTGCTGAGCCCCTTCGGCACCGGATTCTTCTGGGTCAAGAGCGAGCATCTTCAGATCGTCCGGCCAGGGCCGTTCTATTGGATGGCGGTTGCGAGTTCGCACGATTTTGCAAACTTATCCTTTGATGACCCGAATCCTCCACCGAGTGCCAAGCGTTGGGACTCGCCGGAATGGGCCAGTTATTTCAATTTCAACCTGGTGGCCATGGACGCGTCCGTTGATTTTGTGGTGCGCATGGGACCCGAGTTGGTCGCAGCGCACAATCGGAAGTTGATCGAATTTATGTTTGAACGCCTCCCCAAAGATCGCTTTGTCCCGGCGAGCCCGCTGGATGCCGCGTGGCGCGGCCCGTATGGGTGTTTTGCCGCCCGAAGCCCGGAAAAAACAGCGGAAGTTTACAAGCACTTGCGCAAGGAAAACGTTGTCGTAAGCCTGCGCGAAGGCAACATTCGCGTTTCTCCGCATTTGTTTAACACCGAGCGCGACATCGACCGGCTCATCAGCGTGGTCACTCCGTGACGCAGCAGGAAGGCTGGCCAAAAATTGCCGTGGTTGGCGCCGGCGCCGTAGGGGGATACTTCGGGGGGTTGCTTGCCCGCGCGGGCGCGCCGGTGCTGATGATCGGCAGGCCGGCGTTTGTCGAGGCCGTGAAAAAGAACGGACTCTTCCTGGACACCCTGCACTTTCAGGAGAGTGCACGGGTCGAGGCGTCCACGGAACTGAGCGCGGCGCGTGGTGCAGAAATTGTCCTCTTCTGCGTGAAGACCACGGACAACGCAGCCGCGGCGCGTGAATTGGCGCCGCTGCTCACGGCGCAATCCATCGTTGTGAGCCTGCAAAATGGCGTTGATAATGCCGAGCAAATTCTCGCCGCGTCGGGAATGCAAGCATTGCCTGCGGTTGTCTATGTCGCTGCGGCGGTCCCGGAACCGGGGCGCGTAAAACATGTTGGCCGTGGCGATCTTGTGGTGGGGCCGCGGACTGCCCAGACCGAGCGGCTTGCAAGTCTATTCGAACGCGCTGGGGTACCCTGCCGAATTTCGGACAATATCGAAGGCGAGCTTTGGACGAAATTTGTATGGAATTGCGCGCTGAATGCTCTCTCTGCACTCGGCAAAGCAAAATATGGCCAAATTGCAGCAAGCGCCGATGCGCGCAAGGTCGTGGAAGCTACTGTGCGAGAAGTACTGATGGTAGCTCGTGCCGCGGGCATTCATCCGCCAGGTCTGGAAGATCCGAGTGCCGCGGTTGCCGGCGCTCTAAAGATCGCATCGCAAATGGGTGAGGCTCTTTCCTCAACGGCGCAGGATATGATCCGTGGCAAACACACGGAGATCGATTCGCTGAATGGTTACATCGCGCGCCGCGGGGCGGAGCTGGGCGTGCCCACGCCGGTCAACCAGGCGCTATATGCCCTGGTGAAGCTGGTCGAAGGCCGCCAGTAGATTTTCCCCGATAGAAGCGACTTCTCAGCGATGCGACGGGGCGTGAAACGGAATGTGCACGATCGCTTCAAGATCCACCGGCGCGCCTTGCCTTTTTGCGGGTTGAAATTTCCACTGGCTCAGAGCCTTCATGGCGTTGTCATCCAGCAGCTCATCAATACCGCGCACTCGCTGAATGCTGTCCACGGAACCATCACGCCGGATCACGGCGTACAACACCACTTCGCCCTCCACATGTTCGTTCTGAAGCGTGGGAGGATACTTAGGATCGACCTTACGAAGCGGCACCGGCCCGGCGAGATCCACCGAGCTGTGGCGCGGCGCGTTCATATCCATGCTCAATTCCGAAAAATTCAAGATCCAGCTCCCCGTGGCGCTATTGAGATTTGGCATATTGACGTTGAGCGTGTAGACGCGTTTCGCCGCAAAAATTTGTTCCGGGTTCGCGCCGGGTGGCAGTGTCGCAAAATTCGGCGGACCGGTCCTCTCCGGGGAATCGTCGATCTGCACCTTGGGGTCCGGCCTGGTCACGAGGCCATGGAGCCGGGGCACAGTAATTTTGGGTGTACCCGCCAATCCAGAGACACCGCCATTGGCAGGTGGATTCCCGCCGCTGATGCTGATGCCGATGGAACTCTTACTTGCAGCGCTTAAAGTGCTGGTCTCGCCGGCGCTGTCCTGCCCACCGCCCTTCGCGGTGGTCGCCCTCAGCGTGGCATCAGGTGATATGGAGATACGGGCGGCAAGATTTCCCAGCGGCGGTTCATTCGCCGCGGGCGGCACCGGCGCTGCGGAAAGTGCGATGAATGTGGCTGGAGGCCCATTCTCCGCGCTGGATTGTGTTGCGCCGACTTCCGGCGCAGGCCCTGCGTCACCTGCTTGTGCGCGCGGTGCGACGCGCGGGGCAGCTCCGGCATTCAACTGCAGCAGTGGCTTTACCGGCGCGTTGGACGACATCGGCAGATTCATTTCGGCGGTCCGTTGCTCGAAACTGGGCACGTCCGACGGTGGCACCTCCGTCACCGTGGCGGCTCGCTCTACGCGTGGATGAAGTCTTGCAAGCGCTTTCTCGCTGATTTGAATTCTTGGGCGCGCGGGCCCCGCCATCTGCTGCAACTGCACAATGTTGGGCAGGTCGGGCAGAATCTTCGGCGCTTCCGGCGGCGCCGCGGAATTGACCAGTGTTTGCCGCGGATGCGTGGGATGAACGGGATCGGTGAAAATACGTTGGCGCGGATGAAAGGTGTCCGCAACATCCGCCGGCGGCGGCTTGTCTGGCTCGGCGCGCGGGCTGGGCTTTATTTTTTCGGCGGGGATTTCAAGGAGCGGCAAGTCGTTGATAGGCCCCGACCAGGTGAGCTGGGAATTCTCGAATGCGGTATTGTGCTTCGCAATTGCAGGCAGTTGCGGAAACGGAAAGATCACGAAGACGATGTGCCAGAGCGCGGCGGCCAGCACGGCGCGCTTGGGCACGCGCTTCTGTACCCAACAATCCCTGAAATAGTTGTCTCCTAGAAAGTCTTTCGGTGCGCGGGTTTCAAATAGAAGCGTTTTCGCGCTGCTCGCTGCGCCCGGATGAAAGCTGCCCCAGGCTATTTCCAGCTTGGGTACATGCCCCGTTCGCAGGCGCACGGGAGCGGCAGGCGCGGAAGCCTGTCCCAAAAGATCCAAAGCCCTGGCGACCTGACTCAAAGACAATTCCCTTCCGTCACGAGCATGCCACGCGCAGCTAGTTTGGTGCGGTGACTCGAGAACTACGAAGATAAAACCTCAAGTCAACCGCACGGGTCTTAAGACCCGCCACTACAAAATCAAACATTTCAAAACCGAGGATGCGCGAGCACCTCAATATAGATGAAACTCTGCGTGCGGGGGTTTACTCGGCAGAGTTGCTTTCACCGCCAGCTTCGCCGCTGTAACTGTAAAAACTCAGGGCGGCATCGCCTTGCTTGAGAACTCGAAACCTCCGCAGCTCGCCCCTTGCTTCGCGCAAGTCGAAGTTGCGGCGATGCTCGGCGATTACAATTCCGCCGGGCGCTAGCAGGTCCGCGGAACCCAGGAATTCTAGCACGCGGGAGTAATCTTCGGCAGCGTCATATGGCGGGTCGAGAAAAACAAGATCGAATGCAGCGCCGTCGGGCTTGCGCCGGAGTGCAAGTTTCTCAAGTCCGCGCAAGGTATCCATCGCAAGCACCGTCGTACCAGTCCGTATGCCCAGCGACTCCAGGTTTTTGCGGATCAACGCAGCAGCCGGCGCATGCTTCTCGATGAACACCACTTCCGCCGCGCCACGGCTGAGCGCCTCAATACCCACCGCGCCGGTGCCTGCAAACAAATCGAGAAAGCGCGCGCCCGCGATGCGCGTCGCAATTACATTGAAGAGCGTCTCGCGCAGCCGGTCGCTCGTGGGACGCAGAGCGTTCCCCTTGAGGCTCTTCAAAACGCGGCTACGATAGGTTCCGGCAATTACGCGCATGATGTCTTAACGAGCCTCAGCCGATTCGCGCCAGATGATACCGG
>JBGOTL010000050.1:0-24257 GCA_041476465.1 Candidatus Acidiferrum sp.
ACCAGTGAAACTTCCCACTTTGCGCACCGCCAATAGCGTTCCCTCGACGTAGGGCTCTGCTCCGCTCCCGGCTTCATACCGTATGGAAAGCCTCTGGTTGGGGAGCCCGAAGTGGACCTCCGCCGCAATAATGTACCCCGGAAGCCGTATCGAGTGAACCTGCGTCCCATCCAAAGTGACGCCTCGACTCTCCTTCGGTCCGCGTGTTTCCTCTATCGGCACCTCGGGTACTGGCGCACGCACCAGTGAGAGCCGGTGCGCGAGTTCACGGGTCATCCCGCTAGGCGCGTCGATTTTGTCTGCGTGCGCATAGTCGATAATCTCCCAGCTTTGCGCGAATCGAGCCGCCATCAGGGCAAACTTCAGCTGAAGCGCTGCCGTGACGGCAAAATTCCCAGCGGCCAGGACACCGACTCTTTTCCGCAGCGCGGCCGCATCGATCTCTTTGTAATCTGCTTCGGTAAGCCCTGAAGTTCCGATGACCACCCCGCAGCCCTGGCTGATCGCATGAAGCACATTGCTCTTCACCACATGCGGCGACGTGTAGTCAATGAGTACGTCGGTGGGAACCGCCAGGGCATCCTCCACGCACCGGCTGATTGTCAGCTTGAGGTGGGGAAGAGCGAGCACTTCCCCAAGGCTCTGGCCGCTGTGCGATCTGGAGACCGCTCCTCCAAGCACGAGATCCTGAGAGATTGCGATGGCAGGAATCAGCGCGCGTCCGACCCATCCCGTCGCACCCGCTACACACACTCGAATCCCCATCGCAATCACTCCAGTCTCGTTGCAAGTCCCGACGCGTACAAACACGAACCTGGTTGCATGTTCATGCGCCGCTAACTTGCTAAAGGAAAAAGATTTTAGACCCGTCTTAGTCCCGTGGCCTTGCGCGCGCTCCCCCGCCGCAAGCGCGCACGAAACCGATACACTTTGGCGCGGTTGCCACACACGCGCATGTCACACCAGCGTCGAGTGTGATTCTTGCTGACATCGAGAAACATCCACGTGCAGCTCGGGGAAGAACATTCGCGAACGCGTGCAAGCCGGTCGCTCGCCATCAGTTCAGCCGCGCTTCGCAGCACTTCGCAGAATATTGTTTGAGCGCCGCTCGACTCGGGGCGCCAGATCAATTGCCAGCCATCGGAATTTTTTCCAATCCATGGTCTCGCCGGGAACTTCTTGAGCAGCGCATTCAATGGGTAAACATCCGCCGGGCCGATGGAACGTTTGCGCGCGAATTTTACAAATAGCAAGCGAAGCCGGGACCGAAGCTTTTTTGCTTGAGTGAGCAAGCGCCTCCCAAGTTTGTGATTCCTTGCGCGAGCTCCATGAAGCCGGGCAATTTCTCTGGTACTGAGCACCCCTGCCTGCACTGTCCAATCGAGGAGGTCTTCGAGACTCCGCAATTCTTCCCCGGGGTTCGCCGCACCAAACCGATGCAGCGTGTTGATGAAGTCCAGGCAAAGCGCCCCGCCGACAAAGTCAAATTTCTTCATGAAGGGATTGTAACCACCGTCAGGCATCTTGACAAGTTACATTTGTCCATGCTGTCATGGATAACTGTCAGAGTGGATGGACGACGGTTACATCACCAGGCATAAAAAATCGCCGCCACGCGGGTTGTGCTGTGCACGCCATTCGCCGGCAGCGCGTGCGAACCATGGCAGGAATTTCACGAGAAACGGGAGAGATATGAGAGTCACACCATTTACGATCAAGATTTCCGATTCTGCTCTTCTCGATCTAAGGGAACGGCTGTCGCGAACGAGCTGGCCCGGCGCGATTCAAGGCTCCGGGTGGTCCTACGGCCCCGACATGAATTACATGCATGTGATTCGGGACTACTGGATGAATAGTTTCGACTGGCGCCGGCAGGAAGCCGAATGGAATCGCCTGCCTCATTTCCTTTTTGAGTCCGAGGGCATGCGCATTCATTTCATCCACGTTCGCGGACGCGGCCCAAATCCCCTGCCAATCGTCGTCACGCATGGCTGGCCCGGCTCGTTCATCGAAATGCTGAAGCTCGTCCCATTGTTGTCAGACCCGCAACAGTTTGGTGGAGACCCGGGGGACTCGTTCGATGTCATCGTACCGTCTTTGCCCGGCTTCGGTTTCTCCGACAAACCCGGCCGGCCCGGCTGCAACACGTTCAAGATCGCCGAAATCTGGGCGAGCCTCATGCAGGAGCTCGGATACCAAAAGTTTGTGGCCCAAGGGGGCGATTTTGGCGCAAATGTTTCGAGTGTTCTCGCTTGGAAGTACCCGGATCGAGTCAACGCGTTCCATCTCAACTACATTCCGGGTTCGTATCGTCCATATGTGGATGCAGAGCGAGCACCCATGACGGAAGAAGAGCGCGGCTTCCAAGTGGATAACGAGCGATGGTACGAGGAAAAGGGAGGGTATGCCCATGTCCAGCGAACGCAGCCGCAGGCGCTCGCCATGGCACTCAATGATTCGCCCATGGGCCTGGCTTCCTGGATTATCGACAAATTTCGCGACTGGGCGGACTGCGATGGCGACATCGAGCGGAGGTTTTCGAAAGACGAACTTCTTGCGAACGTTGCCCTCTACTGGCTTACGGAGACAATTGGATCTTCCATGCACCTGTACTACGAGAGTCGCAAGGCTCCTCTGCAATTCGGCAAGGATGAGCGGATATTCGTCCCCTGCGCCGTAGCGCGGTTTCCCAAAGAAGAGCCATTCCCGCCAAGATCATGGGTCGAGCGCGTTTATGACGTCCGAAGGTGGACAGAAATGCCGAAGGGAGGCCACTTCGCTGCGTCGGAAGAGCCGGAGTTGCTTGCCCGGGACATTCGAGAGTTCTTCCGGCAGTTTCGGAAGACCCGCTAGGTTCCCTCGAAGCCGCATACGCGTTAGAATGCTTCCTCTGTAAAATCTCTGGCGTGTTCGTGAGGATTTACTCCTCGGATCCTGCGCCGCAGGGGAGCCCATGCTCGATACCAAGGGCAATAGCATTACTTATTTTGGTCACAGCACGTTTTCGCTGACGACGCCTGCAGGGCAGGTGGCGCTGATCGATCCCTGGCTCATGACCAACCCTGTCTGCCCGGAGCCGCTGAAGAAAGTAACGCGGCTGGATGTCATTTTCCTGACGCATGGGCACACCGATCATATGGGCGACCTGCTGGAGTTGGCGAAGCAGCACAAGCCAGTGATTGTCGCGAATTTTGAAACCTGCTTGTGGCTGGAGTCCAAGGCGCTGGGCAGCCATTCGCAGCCGATGAACAAGGGTGGGACGCAAAAGGCGGGAGAATTTGAAGTGACGATGACGCATGCGTTCCACTCGAACTCGATCGAGGACAAGGGCCAGCGGTTGTACGGCGGCGAAGCGGGTGGATACATCGTGCGGATGCCGGGAGGTTTCACGGTGTACCACGCGGGAGACACCGCGGTTTTCCTGGACATGAAAATAATCGGCGCGCTGTACAAGCCGGACCTGGCGTGCCTGCCGATTGGCGACGTTTACACCATGGGGCCGCGGGAAGCGGCTTATGCGATTCAACTGCTCGGCGTGAAGCACGTGATCCCCATGCACTATGCGACGTTCCCGGCCCTCACAGGTACCCCGGAAGCGCTGCGGCAAGAGACGCGGGACATTCCCGGGCTGGAGATTCATGACTTGAAGCCGGGAGAGAAACTGTGATTCGCAGCGAGAATTTGCGCAGCGGGTACATGCAGGAAGACGTCGAAGAGTATCTCTACAAACTGCTGCCGGCGCGGGATGCCGTGCTCACGGAGATGGAAGTGTACGCGGCGGAGAATCGCGTTCCGATTATCGGGCCGGCGGTAGCGCGTTTCCTGGCGCTGCTCGTGCAGGTCTCGGGAGCGAAGCGCATCTTCGAGATGGGCTCGGCCATTGGCTATTCGACGATCTGGCTGGCGCGGGCGGCGGGGCCAAAGGCCAAGGTGTTTTACACCGACGGTAACCCGGAAAATGCGCGGCGCGCGCTGAATTATTTCCGCCGAGCGGGCGTGGCCAAGCGTATTCAAGTGCAGGTGGGCGACGCGCTGGCGTTGCTAAGAAAAACGCCAGGAAAATTGGATTTGATCTTCAACGATGTGGACAAGCATCAGTACCCGGAGGCGCTGCGAGTGGCGCTGCCGAAATTGCGCAAGGGCGGATTATTCATTACAGACAATACGCTGTGGTCGGGCAAGGCGGCGCGCCCGGCGGCACCGGAGGATGCAGCTACGCGCGGCGTGCAAGAGTTCAACCGGCTGACTTACGAATCGAAGAATCTCTTCCCGGTCCTGATCCCCCTGCGCGATGGCGTAACTGTTTGCCGCAAGGCGTAGTTCTGCGATTCTTGCAGATTCCTCACGAGCGCACTGCGTTAACGCGAATTTCTCACAATCTTTTGGACGAAAACTCAAAAAAACCTCAGCGCACAGTGCGTGCTTGAAATTCCCGTTGAGATCCTTTCCGGCAGGGGCCGGAATCTGCGATCGCCACGCTCAGGATGACACTGGTTTGGGGTTGGCCTGGCATCGGATACGTGCGAGAAATCCGAGCTAAGAGCGTAAGAAGTTGCGAAGGAAGAAGCCAAGATTTGCCGGGCGCTCCGCAATACGCCGCATGAAGTACGGGAACCAATCCTTGCCGTAGGGGATGTAGATGCGCAGGCGAAAACCATCCCGCACGAGCCGGCGCTGAAGATCGGTGCGGATCCCATAGAGCATCTGAAACTCGAAATCGTCCTTGGAGATTTTCTTTTCCGCAGCGCAGCGAATGGTTTCCGCGATCATGCGCGGATCATGCGTGGCAATACCGTGATAAAAACCGCTGGAAAGAAGAATCCGCGTTAGGCGCACGAAGTTGGCATCCGTGTCCCTCTTGCCAGGGAAAGCGACTTCAGACGATTCCTTGTAGGCGCCCTTGCAAAGACGGATGCGGCAGCCGTAAGCAAGCAGGTCCTGGACGTCACTTTCGGCGCGGTAGAGATAGGCCTGGACCACGGCGCCGACCGCGGGATTAGCCGAGCGAGCGCGCTTGACGAGTTCGACGGTGCGCTGCGTGTAGACTGAGCCTTCCATGTCTACGCGGAGAAAATTTTCAAAGAAGCCGGCGCGTTCGGCGATGGAGAGCACCAGCCCTTCGCAGAATTCCACATTAATATCGAGGCCAAGTTGCGTCAGCTTGCAGGAGACATTGGCGTGCAGCTTTTCCTTGGCGATGCGCTCGAAAACTTGGAGGTAGGCGTCGCGAGAGTGCTGAGCATCGGCCGTGGTGGAAACGTTTTCGCCGAGGTAGTCGAGGCTGGCAAGCATGCCGGCGTCATTACAAGCGCGAGCGGCGGCGATGGCTTCGTCAAGCGTTTCCCCGGCGACGAAACGCCTGGCCATGCGGCGCGTGGTGGCGTTGGAAGTAACCCACTCCGCGAAGGACTTGCTTTCCGAGAGCTTGAGAAGTGTGGCGCGAATCATGCAACTATGATTATGCCCGCTGGCAAGGTGGCGAACCAGTTTTTGGCTAGTTCTTGTGCTCTTCCAGGAACTTTTCCGCATCCAGAGCAGCCATGCAGCCGGAGCCCGCGGCAGTGACCGCCTGGCGGTAGCGGTGGTCCTGGACATCGCCCGCAACGAACACGCCGGGAACCGCCGTTAGACTGCCGTGCTTGGCGACCAGGTAACCGTTCGAATCCATATCGAGCTTCCCACGGAAGATGGTGGTGTTGGGATTGTGCCCGATGGCGACGAACACTCCGTCCAGGGGGATTTCCCTCGCTTCCTTAGTTTCCGGGTTGCGCAGCCGGATGGCTTCCACCGCGCCTTTGGACAGGGAGAGAATCTCTTCGACCACCGCGGGCGTGACAAATTCAATTTTTTTGTTGGCGCGGGCGCGGTCAATCATGATTTTGGACGCGCGGAATTCGTTGCGGCGGTGAATGAGGTATACCTTGCTGGCGTAGCGCGTGAGGAAGGTGGCTTCTTCCATGGCGGAATCTCCGCCGCCGACAACCGCAATGGGTTTGCCGCGAAAGAAAAATCCGTCACAGGTCGCGCAGGTGGAAACGCCGTGACCGAGCAACTGGCGCTCTGATTCGAGGCCGATCATGCGGGCGGAGGCACCTGCGGCGACGATCAGCGTCATGGCTTCATAGGTGTCTTTGCCAGCGATAACCTTAAACGGGCGCTTGCTGACGTCCACTTCGCTTACAGCACCGGACTTGAACTCCGCGCCGAATTTCTGCGCCTGCTTGCGCATGTTCTCGATGAGTTCAGGCCCCATAATCCCGTCGGGGAAGCCGGGATAATTTTCGACGTGCGTAGTGAGCGTGAGCTGCCCACCCGGCTCGAGGCCATCAATCACGAGAGGCTTCAGATTGGCACGAGCCGCATAGATCGCGGCGGTGAGGCCGGCGCAACCGCTTCCGATGATCACGACGTCGTACATTCGTCCTTGCTCCCCAAAATTGGATTCCCTGCAACACACTCTGGATACATCGCAATCGATTATTGTAACACTCTCAGCTTGCGCTCCACGGCTTTGCCGCTGGGGTTCGGAACAGTTTGGCCTCCACAGATTGCCCTTGCTCGCAATTTGAATATCGTGGTACCGTTCGCTTCAAATATAAATTCCTTTCTACAGCACGGCGGCCTGAAAAACGCGACTCCCTTTATGTATTCCGCCGCAGGGCGAGGTCGCAAAAATCGTCGAGGCCGAAATACGGTGAGGCAAAATGTCACAGTCGTTTTCGACAGATTTGGTTCCCGTCCCTGACCGTCTCGAAGCGTGGCGATGGAACGCCCAGCAGATTTGCGGAGATTGCCGGTTTCAATTTCCTAAACGTCTCTCCTTTCATGGATCGATCGAACGCCGAAAGGTGGCGGGGCTTGAGCTGACGCTCTTCTCATCCAGCCCGCTTTCTTTCAATAAGTATCCTGTTGTGAGTCTGCAGTCAGAGGATCGATCCTGCATCGTGATCACTCAGCTTGCGGGTGTAAGACGCTATTGCCAGGACGGCAAAGTAGCCTTCCTGAAAGGCGGCGACACTACGCTCATCGACTCTGGGCGTCCCTGGTCTTCGGACTGCCAGGGTGACTGCGCCAGGCTTTATCTTCGCCTGCCGTATTCGCTGATGGAAGCCAGGTTGCGGCGCAAAGTGTTTCCAATCGCGATGCAAATTTCCGGTGCGTCCGGGCTGGGAGCAATCCTCTCTTGTCTCTTAATCTCGCTGTACCATCAGGCCGAAGAACTTACGCCGGAAGAAGGAACCGCCGCGATCGAATCCTATCTAAAGATTCTTTCCGCTTATGTGGGGGAATCGGAATTCAATTCCGCAAGGGCGAAGTGTTCAGAGGCTCTTTCGGAAAGAATTGCGATGTACATCGAGACGCACCTGGCGGAGGCCAGTTTGGGACCCGCGGAAATAGCGTCAGCGATGGGCATTTCCGTGCGGCATCTGCACCGCATCTTCTCGCGCAGGGGATGCACGGTCGCGGACTGGATTCGCAATGAGAGACTCGGGCGGTGCCGCAATGACCTTTGCGATCTGCGGCTGCGCGAGAAGAGCATAACGGACATTGCGTTTTACTGGGGATTTAACGATTCGGCTCATTTCAGCCACTCGTTCAAGAAGCAATTTGGAATTTGTCCCCGCGTGTTCCGAGCGGGCTTGCTGACCAATTCGTTGGCTCCGGAACCTCTCATGCGCGAGCGTGGCTACTTCGGCCGGCCCAATGTCCGGCATGGGCAGCTGAGCTGATCTTCGAACTGCTTCGATTCGACATGGGGGCTGCGCGCAAGCGCGGCGGATTACAATCGCTCGCCAGATACGTTGCGGAAACTTACACGGGCGAAATTGCCCGCTCAGATGATTTGCCGCTGCCGTTCGCGGGCACGTATACGAAAAATCCAAATGCTCCCCAAATGGCCAATGCCATCCACTCGTAGCGAGTAAAATGGCCGGGAATTACCGGCAAAACCTTTACCAGGATCATCAGCGAAGTAACCAACACTCCGAAAACAGCCGCGATGCGCCCTGGCAAGCTCGGCTTCAGGCAGTAGTAGGAAGCGCAAGCGGACATCCAGCCGACGGCGCAGGCGACCGCACCGACTTCCAGGATGGGAATCAACCCGGCCTCACCAAGAAAAATCGCCAGCGCCGTGGCCATACCGACAGCAAAGATAGCCTTCACCGGGGTTTGGTTGAGGGGATGGATATGTCCCATCCTGGGCAGCAGCAGGTTCCGGCGTCCCATGGCAAATAGCAATCGCGACGCGGCGACCATGTTCGCGTTGAAGGCCTGCAGGAGGGCGACCAGCGCCGAGGCAAGAATCAGGTTTACGATCCAATGAGCGTGCAGGGCGCGTTCGAACGCCACAGCGGTCGGAAATTGCAAAGAGCTGTTCAGACTTTGCCAGGGAGACACGAATGACACCGCTGAGATCACAACCCAGAAGAACCACAGCCCTACAAAAATCGTCAGAATGATGGCCACCGAAAAATTTCCACCGTGAAAATCGGGGCTGGCTTCCTCGGCGCTTTTCCCGACCGACTCGAAGCCAGACATCAGCCAGGGAACAACCTGCCAGACCAGCAAGATGGAGATCATCGGCGCGTGACTGAACAATGGATGGAAATTGGCAACCGAGCCATGCGCGGCCCCGGCAAGGGCAAAGATGATGACCAGCGTGAGAAACGTAAAAGTTGTGAATTTCAGAAACCTGGTACTCGCGCGGATTCCCTGATAGTTCAACGCGGTGAAGAACGCCGTGATCATGAGGCCGAGGACAATGTGCGGCAAATAGACGGGATGATCGCCCAAACGGTACAGCTCAATGGTGTTCAGTGATGGAAATAAGTATCCGGTGATCCGCCCCGCTGCCAGGGCTTCAAACGGGCAAGTCAAAAAATAGGCCAGGAACATCATCCAACCAGTAACGAAACTCACCCACGACGGGAAGACTCGCGCCGCGTAGGCCACTTCGCCTGCGGCATCGGGCATGGCTTTGACAAGTTTGCCGTAGACGTAGCCGATGGGAAGCAGCATGAGGGCTCCCGCCGTAAATCCCAAAATTGCTCCGAGAGGCCCACCGCGCTGCAGGAGGTCGTCCATAACCACCAGCCACGCGGTGCCCACCATCGTGCCGAAACCCAGCGCAAAATAATCGATCAAGCGGAGCTTGCGAGCGAGTGTGGTCATAGGATGCGGGGAGCGGAATTTTCAGGCGCTGCCTTAGGATGCAGAGAAAGTATCATTCGGATCGCGCATCGCAATTCTCCACGCAGCGGGGCGCGTCTGCTCGAAAAACGCCGACTTAGCTTAGGAGCCACCCCGCGAACTGCGGGGCATTCGTTTATGCCGGCCGTCCCAACTGCCTCAGGCCTCTTCAGAATTCGTACCGCAGGGCGAACTGCATGACGCGAGGCTGCGTGAGCAGTCCGGTATAATCGCCGAAAGAGCCCGGCACCTGCTGGAGGGACGGAGCGCCGTCGCCTAGTCCGGCTTGAACGTTGAAACGCTTCAGGTTCGGCACATTGAAGACCTCCCAGCGGAACTGGAGGCCGTGGCCCTCGAAAGGCAATTTCCAGCGCTTGCTCAAGCCCATGTCCAAACCAGCGAAACCATTTCCGCGCAGAACATTCCGTGAACCGCTTCCGCCCGGGAACGGATGATCGAACGCGCTCAGCGCAGCCGTTGGATTGGCGAAAACGCTCACCGTGCCATCCGGGTGTTTGAAGGCGCCCGTCTTCGGTTTCGCGGCGATCAGTTGCGCGATTCCTTGTTCGTCCCAGTCGGTCGGCCAGAACTGGCCGTTGTCCACAGTGAAAGGCAATCCCGTGGTCCAGCGGGCCAAACCGGAAATCTGCCATCCGCCGAGGAAGGCATCGAGAGCGCCGCTGACGTCGTGGCCAAAAGCTCTGCCCCTGCCGAAAGGCAATTCGGCAATCCAGTTGGCGTTAATCTGATGGGTCATATCGAAATCGGAAACGCCGCGCGCCCCCCGAGGATCAAATGCATTCACCAGGCGGCTTCCGGGAGCTCCGATGTTGTCGCTCGAACTAAAGCTCAGACGCGCCGCGCCTGAAGTCAGGTCAATCGATTTGGAATAGGTGTAGTTCAGATCGAACTGCAGTCCGTGGCTGAATTGTTTCCGTAAATTGGCTTGCAAAGCATGGTAGTTGGAAGTGCCAACGGAACCCCATGCGAACATGCTCGTCAACTGGTTGTTAAGGAGTTCTCCGACTTTGCCATTGAAGAAATAGGCGTTCGAGGTCGGCGCATCATCGTAGAGGAGATAGTAGATGTCGATGTTCGCGAGCCCGACCACTTCGTTGCCGGGGTAGGTGGCCACACTGTACAAGCCGTAGACAGCCTGTATCAGGTTCGGGTCGACGCAGGTCGGGTTGCCCTGGCTAACGGTGCAGCTCCCGTAAGAGAAAGGCACCACGTAACCCGACGCTCCGGAACCGAGACCCGGCGTGCTGGACCCGAGCGGGGCAAGCAGGTTTTGCCAGAAAGCCGCTGTTGGCCCGACCATCGCGTCGGTAACGGTGTTTGCGGCGATGCCTTGTCGCGAGAGCTGAGAGAGGGCTTTGGCGGCCGAGTTGTAATCGATGCCGGACTTGGGATCCACCAGATTGAGCGGCTGGGTCAAGTCGCGCTGCGTTAACAGGCGGTGGCCAAAGCGTCCCACATAGGAAAACTGCAAGGAATATCCATGCGGCAGCTCGCGGCCGATGGAAAAGTCCGCGGCCCATGCATAGGGCGTCTTGAGCGATTGGTCGACTCCCCAAGTGATGGCCTCGCCGCCGTTTAGGGGTGTCTGCGGAAAACCGTTGGGGTAAGGTGGGGTAAAAAATACGGCGCCGTTCTGGTTGGTGATCGGAATGGTGTTGATGTCCGTGAACCGCGGTACGTTGGCGGCATCATCAACCCCCGGGATGCAGCAGGGGTTTTGCACCGTCGCGGACAATCCCGCCGGAGCATTTTGGTCGAACGTATTGATCAGTTCCATGCCCGCGCGGTCGTACACTCTGCTGAAGCCCATGCGGATGACGGTCTTGTCGCCTTCCCCGAACAGTTGCTTCAAGAAGCCACTCTGGAAGCGAGGAGAATACGCGAGGGAGATGCGCGGCGAGAAGTCGTTCTTTTCAGAAGGATAGAACCCTGGCGCATGGTTTGCGGGTCCTCCCGGTCCGAAAGAAACCAAGGGACCATCAGCATAACCCAGGCCATTTATCATATTTCGCGCATTCTGGCCCAAGTACGTCCCGAGATCGAATCTGCCCGAGGGGCACGCGAGAGTCCCATTGGCCGTAGCCACGTCATTTGAGCACAAGGGAGTCGATTGCAGCCCGTTGATCTCCCAGGGCGGAGGAAAGAGTGACCAGCGCACCCCGTAGGTGAGGGTAAAGTTCGGCTTAATCCGCCAGGAATCCTGGCCATAGAATTCGTACCAGTTGAGCCCGTAGTTTCTTTTGATCGGCGTCCCCGGTGTTATCAGGTTGCCGCTCTTGTCGTAGTTGTAGTTTGCAACGATGTCGGAAACCATGCCGAACAACCCCACCAGCGGATAGTCAAAAGCCGTGCTGGATACGGGTTCCGGGCAGGGCTGATTGCCGCAGCTCGGCGACGTCGTCAGATAGGCGGGATCCAACGGGCTTCCCGCGCTAGTCGGGGTAACGGTATTGGAAAATCCCGTGGGGGACATCCAAAAAGTCACTCCCCTTCCCAGGCTGAAGGAATGGAGCGAGCTGATGCGGGGATCGCGTGCGATGCCTATATTCGCGCCGAATTGCAGCGTGTGAGCGCCCTTGGTCCAGGAAAAATCATCGAGCAGATTGTGAACCGGCACCTGGAAGCTGTGGCTGTAATTGATGCCTTGATCGAGGGTATAAATGACGTTCCAGTCTTGTTTCGTGTCACCAATAAAGCCGGTGCTGGCGCGTGTGAAACCCCAGTGGAAGGTGTTGGCCATGGAGGGGCCAAGGACGGCGGTGTATCCGACGACGAATCCTTTGCTGTGATCGACGACCGTTTGCTGCGGGGGAGATCCCGGAAGGAACGGCGCTTGCGAGTTGTAAAGATTCTGTATTGCGCCGCGCCAGAATAGAGTGTGCTTCGCGTCCGCCGTCAAATGGTAATCGACACGCATAATGAAGGCATTGTTGTCGAGGCTGACGGGCGCGGCGAACCGGAATCCAGAAAAATTCAAGCCGTCACCCACGCTGGTGTCGTTCGTTGCAAATTTTCCGGTGCAGAACGTCCTGTCGAAATAACCCGGCTGTGCGGTCCGGCCAAGGCTCAGCACGGCCGGATTGACTCCCAGATTCTGAGGATCCAGGGTTTGAATGTCCGCCGGGGTGAGAGTGGTCACGCCCCCGTTTACATTGTTGTAGCTGAGATTGCCCAGGCAGAGGGAAGGCGTCGGAATGTTGCGCACGACACTCTGGTCTTCCCGTTGGCGCGTTCCTTCATAATTTACGAAGAGGAACAAACGCTCCTTTTGAATCGGGCCGCCGAGGGATCCTCCAAAGACGTTGCGGATTAGTTTCAAAGGCTTGTTGGCTTCGCCGCTGTTCAGCTCGGCGACCTTCAAAAAGTAGTCGTTCGCGCTGGTCAGAGTATTCCGATTGTACTCATAGAGAGAGCCGTGAAAATTGTTCGTGCCGCTTTTCGTCACCAGAGAAACTTGGGCGCCGGAACCTTCGCCCTGGTCGGCATTATAATTCGAAGTGGTGACGCGGAATTCCTGCACGGAGTCCAGCGTGACCGGCAAGACCGAAGTGAAGGCATATCCGTTCGCCTGGTCGTTCACGTCCACGCCGTCGAGAGTGACGTTGCTCTGGTCGCTGCGCGCGCCATTCACCGCGCCGCTGCGCGTGTCTTGGTCCTTGTTGATGTCCGGGCGGTTCCCCGTATAGGCGACACCAGCCTGCAGGCTCAATAGCTCCGGAACGTTGCGGCCATCCAGGGGGATCTGCTTCACCTGGGTTTCGCTGAAGGCGTTTCCCAGCGAGGCGTCCACCATGTTCAGCGCCGGAGCCTCGCTGGTCACCGTCACGCTCTGAGCGGTACCACCCAGCTTCAATTGCACATTTGTGGTCGTCGGCGTGTTGACCAAGAGTTGCAAACCTGTTTGTTCATATTTGGCAAAGCCCGGAGCGGAGATGGCCAGCTTGTAGGTTCCCGGCGGCAGAAACAGGAATTGGTATTCGCCCTGGTCCCCCGTCGTCACCGTGCGCTCTGTCTTGGACTCTGGGTTCTGCAGAACGATCGTGGCCCCCGCCACGGCGCTCCCGCTTGGATCGGTCACCGTGCCTCGAACTGAAGTGGATGAGGTCTGGGAGAATGCGGAGCTGCTCAGGGTCAAACAAAATGCCAACAAAGACAACGTAGAGCGCTTCACACAGTTCATGGCTTACCTCCTGCCCGGAAATCTCGGTGCGCCTCGCGGCGCCCTCGAGAACACCGCAAGGACTCAAGGTGCTCGACAAGAAATCCAGGTTAAGAATGCGTAATGGTCTTGATGCTTTCGGCTTTACGGCCGAATTCCCCACAAGGAGAATACAACGGTGGAATAACTGCAACTTGTTTGGAAATGACCTCGACTTGTCTGCAAGTGACACAGCCTTCGGCCTGGAAAATCCGGTTTCTGAAAAGAGTGGAAGCTTTAGTGAAGGTATTGCGGAGCCAGGACGATCTACCGTTAAATTCTTGACACCGCTGGGCAGCCAGAATGGCGTGCAATACAGTGAGGGGCCCCACCCTACAAGAATGCGGCGAGGAGAGAACGCTCATGGAGAAACAACTTTCCGTGCTCTGCTTGCGTCTCGCTGATTGGCTGTAGGACGCGAGCCAAATTGGAGGGGTGCGCCCAGACCAAGCGAATTGACCACCGGTAGCGTGCGGCGCTAGAGTCCGAAAGAGATGGAAGTTTTTCCAGGAGAACCAAGCATGGACCCGCGATACCCGGTTGGAACGTTTGAAATGCCAAACGAAGTGACCTCCGCGCTGCGGCAGGAAGCCATGGAGGCCATAGCGGAGACGCCCGCGAAATTGCGCAAAGCCGTGAAAGGGTTGAACGATGCGCAGCTGGACACGCCTTACCGGGAAGGCGGCTGGACGGTGCGACAAGTGGTGCATCACGTACCGGACAGTCACATGAATGCCTACGTGCGCTGGCGGCTGGCTCTGACCGAGCAGGAACCGACAATCAAATCCTATGAAGAGGCACGGTGGGCAAATTTGGATGATGCCAAATCAGGGCCGATCGAAGTATCCCTTGCCTTGCTGGAACCTCTGCACGACCGCTGGGTGCGGCTGCTGCGCTCTTTGAAAGCAGAAGATTTTGCACTTACCTTCAGGCACCCGGAGCTCGGCGTGCGGACGCTGGACTGGTTGCTGTTCCTCTACGCCTGGCACGGGCGACACCACACCGCGCATATCACGGAGCTGCGCAAGCAGAAAAACTGGTAAAGATCTTATCTCACACGACGAAGACGCTGCATCCTTCGGCTGCTATGTACGCTTGCGATTCGCCGCTAAGAATCTGCCTTGAAGCAATGCATTCGACCCGCTGACGCCCATTGTGCAAGTGGCGTGAAACGAGCCGCCTCGTGTACGATATTTGCGGCAATAAGGAGAACGCATGAGCCGAGCCGCAGGAACTTACGCTATTTTTGAGACTTCGCAAGGCAACATCGCGGTGAAATTGCTGGAAAAAGAAGCGCCCAAGACGGTCGAGAATTTTATCGGGTTGGCCGAAGGCACCAAGGAATTCACCGACGAGAGAACCGGGAAGAAAGAAAGGAAACCGTTTTACGACGGCCTAATTTTCCATCGCGTGATTCCCCAATTCATGATTCAAGGCGGCTGCCCGGCCGGAAATGGCATGGGCGGACCTGGCTACAAGTTTGGCGATGAGTTTCATCCGTCGCTGAAGCATTCCAAAGCCGGGAAACTTTCCATGGCCAACGCCGGGCCAGGCACCAACGGCAGCCAGTTTTTCATCACCGTGGCAGCAACGCCGCATCTGGATAACCGGCACACTATTTTCGGCGAAGTGGTGGAAGGACAAGACGTGGCCGAAAAGATTTCTAAAGTGCCGCGCGACGGAAGCGACCGCCCGCGAACTCCTGTGATGATTCAAAAACTGCGCATCGAACGCGTTTCCTAACGGCACGGACAGCCCATGCTTTCAACGGAGCGACTCCTGCGGCTCTTCATCGAGCTCATTTTCCTCCTGCTGGGGGCGTTGGTGATCTGGCTGGGTGTGACTGGGCGCATCTTCTTCGACAGGCGGGCGCTGTCGTGGGTCATTCTCAGCGTGGCGTTGATCCTTTGGGGCCTCCGGGCATTTTACAATCCTGGAAAATGGTGGGCGCGCTGGGAGAACTGGACGCGCGGGCTTTCCATGACGCTCCTGGGTGTGGCGATGCTGGCCATTTCTCGCGTGCCGTTCGCATGGGTCGCTCCGTTGCTTGACGCGGCAGGTTTCCTGCTGTTGCTGCGCGGCATCGCCGGGGCGGCCCTGGTGTTTCGGCCCAAATAAGAAGCGCGCCGCTGCCCTCTGCATATTTGCTCAATTTTCCTCCTGCTTCCGATATAATTCGCGGCGCTAGGAATCCGTCCAGTCCATCGGGACGCCGGCCGGGACCGTTGCGTATTTGCAAGCAAGGCTTAGAGGAGGAAATTTATGTTCAAAGAATTCAAAGAATTTGCCATGAAGGGCAACGTGCTGGATATGGCGGTCGGTATCATCATCGGAGCGGCATTCGGAAAGATCATTACCTCATTCGTGGAAGACGTGATGATGCCTCCCCTCGGGCGCCTTCTGGGCCACGTTGATTTTTCCAATCTGTTCATTAATCTGGCGGACAAGCAGTACGACACAGTGGCGGCGGCGAAGGCAGCCGGGGCCGCCACGCTAAACTACGGTGTGTTCTTGAACACGGTCATTAATTTCCTGATCGTGGCATTCGCGGTGTTTCTTCTCGTCAAGCAGGTCAATCGCTGGACCGCAAAGCCGGCCGCGCCTGTGGCACCGACGGCAAGAGACTGCCCGCAGTGCGCCATGCAGATTCCGCTGGCGGCCAAGCGTTGCGGCCACTGCACGGCGCAGCTCGCGTAATTCCATCCATAAAATTTCAGGGAATAAAGAAAGCGAGCGCTCCGGCACACGTCTTATGCTTTGGGCGTGCGCTTGCTCTGGTTGGCCTCAAGGTGCGTCCGGAGCCGTTTGACCACATCGTCTTCGCTTCCCTCGTCGAGTTCCTTCTGAACTTCTTCCAGAGCGAAGTGCACGACGTCGTGGTGGTGCATTTCGAGCGGAGCCATGACATCGCTGAAGCGCAACCACAATCGGTGCAAGAGATTGACTTCGTTGGCGGTAAGGTTCGGCGCATGCGGTCCGAGGACTTTGTAGATCTTGTCCCCGTTTGGCATGTGGATTTCCAGGTTGAACTGGGGTTTCTGGTCACCGAGTTTCTCCCAGGCGTCGCCGATCACCCGGGCGTGTTCCTCCGACGTTTCTTTCGACGACCGTCCGAGAACGATGGTGCTGGATTGCAGTGACGTCCCGGCACGGAGGATACCGTCCCACAGATCGTTAGCGGCGACGACAGCGAGGCGGATCGATTTTCCGCGCTTTTCCGCCATCGCAAGCGCCTGAGAAAAGAGATGTTGTTCAATGCTGCCGAAGAGCTGATCCGCCTCGAGTTCGTTTTCGCCCGACGCGGAGCGCCGCAACACACGGACATGGAGCACCACAACATCGCGGCGTCCAGGCTTGATGCGATCCAGAACGTTGCCCAAGTGATACAGATTGAAGTGGTTACTGATGGGCACAAGAATGTTGCCGGGACGGGCTCCCACGGCCTCGGGGGTGAGTTCCCCTTCCAGTTCGAGATTGAATTGGTCCATCTCGACATGCGCTACACCGCCCTTCCGTGCGCGGCGTTCGGAAAGAGTAAAAACCGTATACAAGAGAACAGAGAAAACGCCGCCCGCCATCGTCGCGACTGGTTTTGTGAAAAGGTTGATGACGGCAATCAGGAAGAGCATCAGCGTTATCAAGCCAAGCCCAAGAGGAACCTCAACGCCCCGAATCGTGAAATTGAGCGGCACATGGAATGCACGTTCACCCGGTTTGGTATAGCGCAATACCAGGACGGCCAAACTGTTCATCGCAAAACTCCAGATCACCCCGAACGCATAGAGGTTTGCAAGGAACGTCACGTTTCCGCGGCTGATAAAGATGGTGAGAATTTGCAACCCGACGACGATATTGATAATCCGATGGCTGGTACCAAAGCGCGGGTGCGGCTGGCGGAACCAGTCGCTGAGCACACCGTCTTCGGAAACACGGTTGAGAACGCCGTTGGAGCCGACGATGGCGGTATTGACGGCGCCCGCGAGGATCAAAGTGCCCACGACAACAACAAAACCATGAAAGATCAGGCGTATCAGGAATGGTCCCTGGAGGTTCATGGCCAGACCGCCGATCAGATTCTGCAGATAGTTCTGACGGTCGGCGTCTGGAATGATCATTACCGCAAAAAACGAAACCAACGACGTAAACACCAGGCTGTAGATGAAGATGACCAGCCCGGCCTTCTTCAAGTTTGGAAGTTTCGGGTGCTCAATTTCGCGATAGACCTGCGCGAGCGACTCCTCACCGCTCATGGCCAGCACGGAGTGCCCGAGTGCGATAAAAATCGCGATGATCCCGAACATGTGCGGGAGGCTGCTGTGCACGAGCCAGCCGAGAGCGCTGGGCGCCAGCTTGAGATTGCGCGGATAGGGGAGCGGCGGCAGCGGAGAGTGCCGCACAATTGCGGTGTAAGTGCACCAGCCGATGAGGAGCACCACCATCACGGTGACCAGCTTCATGATGTGCAGTGCTTTTTCGCTCGATTCAGGAATGCCCTTGGTGTTTTCCCACCAAAAATAAAGCGTTACCACAATGGCAAATCCGGTGGCAATGCGGCTGATGGCGCCCCCGGAGAACGCACCGCTCAGGTGCGCATGCTGAGCAAGCTCGCTCAGCAATCCACCCAGGTACTGCCCGGCGGCAACGCCGCTGATGGGCCCGGTAAGGATGTAGTCAAACATCAAGGCGGAAACGCTAAACTTTGCGAGCGAGCCGCCAAGCGACTGCTTGACCGCGCGATAGACACCTCCGCGAACGAACATGCTGCAGCTTTCGACGTAGACCGCGCGCACCGCGTAGGAAAACAACATGATCGCAAGGATGAACCACGGCGCGGTCTTCCCGATGTAGCCTTCGGCTTCGCCTCCGGCGTAGTAAGCCGAAGAGGCGAGGTCGTTCAGGACGATTGCGGCGGCGCGCCAGAACGAAATAAACGTCAGGAGAGCGGTTGTTGCAACGATGACGCGCGGTATCGCGTTGCCGCGGCTGCCCGGGGCAACGGGGCCATTGGGAGTGCTGTTCATGTATGGGTTGCTGTGACCTGCAGGTTAAAATCGTCGCATTTTTTCAAGGAGAAGTCTAGCCAGCGGAATTTTCTTGAAACGATTTAGCTGGGATTTCTCGCCATCTCATCTCTCTGGCTCCGCCAACGACCATGCGTAGTGCTGTCATTCTGAGAGTTTGACGAAGTCGAACTCGAAGAATCTCAACGTAATGTCTGCGCCGGGGTGTGGATCAGTTGAGATCCTTCGCTCCGCTCAGGATGACAATCACGGCGGGTTAGCTGGCGGCTTCGCGGAAGGCTTTCGCGCATTCGGCGCAGGGGCAGTGAGTGCGAAGGTGGTCGTAACTGTAGATGCCGGTGGCGTGGCCGTCGCTGAAAGTGATTTGGATGGCATAGTTCCCCACCTGCGTGGCCGCTTGAGCGCGCGGCTTGGGTTTGAACATGGGCAGTACAGCGGAGGACGCCAGCGGCCCGGCCCCTGCCCCCGTCGAAGCGGCAAAGGCTTCTTTCTTGCCGCGTTCGTCGTTGCAGGTGGCGCAGGGGCACTGCTCGCGCAGATAGGCAAAGTCGTAGTGACTAGTGTGGCCGTCGGACCAGGTGATATCAACGCCCGCGCCGGTTTTTACGTGGACCTTTACGATGGCTGGTTTTGTGCGCGGATCAATGGGTATCGGCATGTGTCGGAGCGGCGTCAGCTTCTCGATTTTCCGTTGCAGCAATCGCCTGGGGGAATGGGATTGCCATGCGGGCAAGTTTTGGGATGGCCGAGGAACGTGCAGATGCGCTGGTCCAGCTCAGGACTGATGAGGTGCTCGAACCTGCAGGCTTGCGTGCGCGCCTCGAAGTCCCCGATCTGAAACGTGTCCGTGAAGAGGCGTTCGGCGAGGCGGTGGCGCCGCACGACATCGCGCGCGCGCTGGCTGCCTGCGGGTGTAAGTTGCACTTCGCGATTTCGCAAGTCAACCAGCCGGTGATCAGACATGCGCCCGAGAACTTGTGCCGCGGGCTCCTCGGGTAAAACAGGCAAACGTCCGGCAGGTCCCGTGGCGTGAAGCAAGTCCAATTGAGCCGGCTTCCCTTCCTCCCCGCAGATCCAAATCTGCTCCAGCAAATGATCGAAGCGAACCTCGTCATCGGTGGAAACCGTATTGCAACAGTCCGCGGTATTGGCCAGTGGGCAATTCAGCGGATGACCCGGGCCGTGCTGCACGGTATCGAAATGTAGATGGCCGTGGACGAGTTCGATGCGGCGATCGGCCTGCTGCGCGATATCCGGATCATGGGTGACCATCAGAATGGTGTGGCCGGATTTATGCAGCTCGCGGAACAAGCCGATGACCATTTCTTCGTTGGCTTCATCAAGATTTCCCGTGGGCTCATCGGCAAGGATCAGCTTCGGCTGATTGATGAGTGCGCGAGCTACCGCCACGCGCTGCTGTTCGCCACCGGAAAGTTGCGCTGGGAGATGCGTTAGCCGGTCACCGAGCCCCACGCGGCGCAAGGCTTCGGCGGCTTGTGCTTCGTCGGTGACGCTGTGGAAATACTGCGCGAGCATCACGTTTTCCAGCGCGGTCAAATATGGCACGAGATGGAACTGTTGAAAGACGAAACCCACTTTCTCGGCGCGGTACCGGACCAGATCGCTTTCGCTGAGTTTGGCGAGATCCACGCCGTCCACAACCACGTGGCCGGAGGTCAAGGTATCCAGCCCGCCGAGAATATTGATGAGCGTGGTCTTGCCGGAGCCGGATGGGCCCATCAGCGCGACCCATTCGCCGGGTTGCACGGAAAAGCTGATGCCATTGAGCGCGCGCAACGTGCCGTACTCCTTTACGAGCGAGTCCATCGCCACCTGCGGCGTAACTTGTGTAACTGCCTGCGGCGTCACGCTTCACCTCGAAACACGGCAGCCGGGCGAATGCCCACCAGCCGCCGCAGCGGATAGGCGCTGGCAATCGAAACAAGTATCGTCAACACGATGGCTACAGGATACACAATCAGCCGCGGGCGCGCCGCAACGCCAAAAACGCTTTTCCCCAGCCAGATGGAAAGCAGAATGCCCGCAGTGGAGCCCACGATGCCTCCAGCCAGGCCGAGGAGAGCCGCCTCGGTGAGGAACAATCGCAGGACGCTGCGCGCCGAACCCCCTATGGCCTTCATCAGACCGACGTCGTTCATGCGTTCCATGGCCACGTTGGTCATCGCTGCCATCACACAAAGCCCGGTCAGTACGAGCACCAGCACGACCGTCCCCGTAAGCAGTCCGCTGATGCGGTTATAGATTTTCGCTTCGCCTTCCGTGAATTGGCGGATAGGGCGCACCTCGGCTTCGGGAAGTCTTTGCTGAAGCGTGGTGATGTAGCTTGGGATTTGCTGCGGGGTGCCGGGGACGCTGAGCTGGATGAGGCAGATGCGGTTTGGAGTGCCCGCGAGGCGCTGCGCCACATATAGTTGAGTGAAAATCTGATTATCTTCGGAACCGCCAAAACTTTCGATTGTCGAAACGTAACACCTCTCGGTCCATTTTCCGTTACGCAATTCCAAGACCTCTTGCGGATGTACGTTTAGCTGCCTCGCCGCCCTGACGCCGATTCTGCATTTGTACATGTCCGTTACGTTTCTGTTTGCGGTTTCTACGAAGTCAGACGGAAGCACACGCTGGAGATTTCGGCCTTCAACCCCTACGACTATTACGTCCGAGTGGCTCCTTGAGTCGTCGGAAGAAGAGGCGCTTCGGAGATTCGCAGCCACAGCCACGTAGAGGAAGCCAATTTTCGTTATTTCACCGCCTTCGTATGCATCCGGAATTCTGTCGAGAGTGGCCTCATCCAGCAGTGGGCCAACATCGGCCTCTAAAGCGGCGCGCGGCGTGACAATGACGTTCGCACCGAACGCGCGAAATTCAGTAGTGAGGCGGCGCTTGGCATCAACTTGCAGATTCAGTAGGGCGGCAGTGATGGCTGCGCCCGCGCCAAGGGCTAGGAGAATAACGAGGACGCGTCCGGGATTGGCAGTGAGGAGACGCCGCACGATGCGCCAGAACATGGCTCGATTGGCTGCGTGTAGGGCGGCCATCATTCACCTCGCAGAATGGGCGCCGGCTCGTAACGCGAAGCGCGGCGCAGCGGCAGCGCACTGCCGAGAAACGTGATCCCGGCTGCAAGCGCGAGAATAACCAGGAATACCAGGAGCGACGGCTGCGGAGCAGCGCCAAAGATTCTTTCGCCGAGCAACCGAGCGAGCACGATGCCAAGGGCGTAGCCGATGCCGCCGCCAACAAATGCGAGCAGAAGTTGTTCTGCCGCGAGCAAGAAGCCAACTGTGCCGGAGCCCGCGCCGAGTGCTTTCATCAAGCCGATCTCCGTGCGCCGCTCGATCACGGAAGCCGCGGAAGAAGCGCCCACCGCCAGCGCTGCCGCCAACAACGCCGCGAAAGTGACCAGCCAAAGTAGCGTGCGTACGCGTCGCAGGACGTTGCCTTCACCTTCCGCCACACGGCGAATCACCCGCACATCCGCGCCTGGCAGAACCTGCTTGATGGAGTACGCAATCGAAGAAACGTAGGGCGTGCAGGACCAGCGCTCAAGTTCATCCGGGGTCATCTTCGCGGGATCGCGCCGCGCAAAATCATCCTCCGGCTTCGTCAATGCGCTGACGTAAAGTTTGCGATACTGGCCTGGCTTGTCTGCTATTTCCTGCGCGATAGAAAGCGGAACTAGAATCGCATCGTCCTCTGGACCGTCAGATTCCAACAAGCCCACTACTGCCAATTCATGGGACGACAGAACGTCAGTCCCTTTTTTCCCCTCAAGTGCTTCCAATTTGCTTCCGACCGTCATGCCAAGTCGCTTGGCCAACCCTTTGCCGAGGACACACTCTGGCATTTCATCCGCGAACCAGCGTCCTTGCACGTGCCACCAAGGGTTTGTCGTTTCAATTCCAGTAACGTAGGTGGAGCGGCCAGGAAGAGGAACTTCGTGTCGTACCCAGGTCCCGACTACCCGAACTGCAATTAAGAGAGGGGCTTTTTGGTGAAAGACATGCGAGGTGATATCCGGAAATGGCGCGGGTTGTTCAACCTTGATTGAGGCGTCTAGCGCCGGCGCAAAGCCCATGATGTTGTTGTGCCAGAAAATGGTTTTCAGCTTGGGCAGGTCGGCTTCCGGAAGATACGAGCCTGCATTCACAGGTCGGTAGTCCACGCCGCCAATTTCCAGCGGGAGCGAATCGGCTTGCGGTGTGACCAAAAGGTTTGCGCCGAGGCTGCGGAATTCCTGCGCGAGCCGGTCGCCCACGTCCAGCGAGACGCTCAGCGCCGCCGTGGCCACCGCCATGCCAAGCGCCAGCGCCGCCGCGGTGAGCAGCTTGCGGCGCGGGCGGCGTGTAAACGAATCGGCGACAAGTCTTAGGAACATAAATTTTCGGAGCTTGCCAGCAATGTGCTGGACGTTAAATCACTACTTGGGAATCTCCTGCGCCGCTTTTGTTAGTGACGACACATCCAGCACAAGGTCGTTGCCGTCCACGTGCGCGGGCACGCCGATGGGATTGCAGCCGCCCGCGTCACCTATGGACGGAACGTAGATCGCCGAGGCGCAGTGGCGGCAAATTACGTTCTGGCCGTCCTGGCGATAGCCTTCCGCGCCGCAGATGCGGCAGGCATCGAGCGCCGTGCCATAGCCATTCGGCTTCTTGATAATCATGAAGCGCAGCGACTCCGCGCCGGCCGCCACCGTAAAGATGTGCAGGCTTCCGTCTTGTACTTCGCTGATCGGCACGCGTACTTCGCCGCCCACGGCGGTGATGGCCCGCGACGCCGGAGGCGCGGAATTGGCGCGCGTATAAACAAAGTCCGCGGTGAGCACCAGGATCACCGCCAGCGATGCTGTGGCAGCCGCAATCATCCAGCGGCGCTGGCGGCGGCTCTGCGCCTCCAGCAGCCGCTTCTCCGCTTCTCCCACCGCTGTCTTAGCGGAATTTTCCAGAGAAGCGGTTTGCCATTCACGCAGCACCAGCAAAGCCGCCGCGCCAAAAATAAACACAAAGAAGAACAGCTCGTTGCGCACAATAGGGCCGAGTAAAGCCATTTCGCTCTTGCTGGAAGGCAGCCACCGTGCTTCGCTCAGCTCATGCAAGCCCGTCAACGCCAACTGGAAGGCCACCAGCATCAGGATGACGCTGGTTACCGTGAAGAAGCGATGCAGCGGCACACGCAGCGTGCCTTTGAAAAAGAAAAGTCCCACGGCAATGGCCGCCGCAATGCCTGCGGAGGTCCCGATCCAGGTTTGCAGGCCTTCGCTGGACAGCTCCACGGCGCGCAAAATCAGCGCCAGCTCCGTGCCCTCACGCACCACCATCAGGAACACAAAGAGAGCGAGGCCCCAGCCTGCGGCGGCTCCGGCGCGCCCGGCAAACGATTCCACTTTCTGCTCGATCTGTTTTTTCAGGTGGCGCGCAACGCGGTTCATCCAAATGATCATCGTAACAACGAAGACCGATGCGACCAGCAGGAGCAGCCCCTCGAAGCCGTCCTGGCTGATGCGCCAGTGCTCCAGCGCGATGGCCACGGCCAGGCTAAGGGCGGCCGCGGCAGCGACCCCTCCCCAGACGTACCGGGCGAGGTGCGACCTGCTCGTGCGGGAGAGGTACACTAAGACGATGCCCACGACGAGAGCGGCTTCGACGCCTTCACGAAGTGCGATGAGGAAAGCCGAAAGCAAAGGATCTCCAGTTGTAAGTCAGTTGCAACTACCAATTAAGCTTACCGCTGTGCGTCGATTACGTCAACCGGACTATTTTGGTCCGCTTTCTCTACGGTAGAATACCCTGTCCTAATGAGCGCTCACG